>JAFTSB010000029.1 GCA_017461945.1 Clostridia bacterium
CCAGAACCGTATTTATCGTGACAGCCCTGCAAAAAAAGCTGAAGCAATATATGAAAAAACTGGGCATCCAAACCGGTGCCATCTTTGTCACCAAGACCGGAAAACCCCTGGATCGAAGCAATATCTGGAAAGAAATGAAGCGCCTTTGCGCGCAAGCAAGCAGAAACAAACATCTTTGGCTGTGTAGCCGATTATTACGCCAAATGGAAGATCAAGGCAGATGCCGACCCGAGCTGGGGAGAGCAAAATCCCATTCGCATCTCTATAGACAAAAGCATACCCAATCATCCGACGGCTACTTGCCTGCCGGAAATACCTTAATATATCAAAAAAGCCGAAAACGGTATACCGTTTTCGGCTTTTTTGTCATCGTCTGCCGCGGCTGCCGCCGGAAACACGGCCCCCGCCGCCACCGCCACCGTTGTTGCTTTGCACGCGGACGCGGGTCACATAGCTGCCCACAAAGCGGTCATAGGATTCGGTTAGCTGCAAGCTGGCATAGCGATCTAAGGGATAGCTTTCACCGTGCTGCTTTTTGCGGTAATACAGAAATACGCCAAGCACGGCGCCGCCGCCGGCCAGCGCACCCACCACAAGAGCGGTAATCACGATCATCAGAGGTTCGCGGGCTTCGCGCTTGCGCTCCGCCTCCAGCGATTGCTCTAATTCGTTCTGTGCTTCTTGTAAAAACAGACCGGCACCCTGATAGATCTCGCCACTTTTGATGCTGGAATAGACATCATCGTCATCCAATATGCGATCTGCTTGGCTATCCGAAAGCCATTGATCGGCACGGTTATAGGTAAACATTTCATAATAGTATTTGCCATTTGTCTGATCGATCACCAGCACAATGGCATCCGTATCTTCCCCGATGCCACAGCGCCCGATCACCGCGCTGTTTGTCATCTGTGCGTGGGCGGTCACAACGTAAAAGCGCACACCTTCGGTGGAGCAATTGCAGGCGGCGGACAGCTTTTCTTCCTCCTCGGCAGTCAGCAGATCTGCATCGTCATACACCGTGGCACTATGAGCCGAGGCGGTAACGGTCAGCATAGCCAATAGAAATACAAAAATGGCAAAAAATACAATTTTTTTCATACCGTTCCCTCCTTTTCAAAACAGGAAGGCGCGGATAAGCCCTGCAATCAGACCAACCGCCACGCCAACGATGGCGCCCAAAATGGCCAGCTTTTTGCCGCTGATCGGCAACTGACCGAAGACCTTACCCGTATAGCCGTTCATGGCATAGGTATAGGTTTTACCCTTGCGATTATAATTGAGCAGCCAGATGGGCATCAGCGTATAATCCCAATGGATCCGCTTGGTCAAAAGGCGTGGGGCCGTAGGCGTAACCGTGCTATAACCGTGGATGGTGTTTTGCAACAGCGTTTGAGCATAACTCACCATACGTGTCTTGACGGCCTCGCGAACGGCCTCCTTTTCGATGTCGCGCTTTTTGGCCAAAAAGCCGGAGAGATAGGGCATGGAAAACTCCTGCAAGGAGTCGGAGGGATAGGGCAGAATGCCGTTCAGCATTTCTCTGTCCTCCTCCTTCAATGCCGGTGTCACGATATCCTCAAAATGGATTTCGCCCTTGCGGAAAATGTGGAATTTAGAGGTTTCGGTATAGCGATAATCCCCCGATCGCCAGCTGCGCACACGGGTCGCGCGAGCGCTCATAGCGGCGGTGGTGTCGGCATCGGTCACCCAAAAGGGATAGTAAATACCAGTGATCTTTTCCACCTGCGCATCGGCCACGAAATCCCGGGGCACAAACCACTTTTTCTTGGTGAACTTATGAAAAGCCTCCTTGGCTCCCTCCTTGTCAAAGCGGAATGGGATCACCTTATGGGGCTTCATCTGTCCGGCCAATCGGCCGCCCAGGATCACGGGGTTGTGGCAATAGGGGCACATGGTGGCTGCGGTGGTATCATCGCAAAGGATATCCGCACCGCAGGCAGCGCAATGGTATTCGCCCATTTGCGCGCAATAGTCGTCGTCTACCTGCTCGCTCTGCTCTGCCGCGCGCTCTGCCGCCTCGCTGGCCGCCTCCTCGGCGGTGCGAGCGGTTTCGGTTGCGGCCAGCTCCTGCTCGGTAAACTCCGAAAGACAAAATTCACAGCAGAATTTTTGCTTTTGAGGGTCAAAGGAAAGACCTGCCGAGCAGTTGGGGCATTGGTATGTAACCGCAGTTGCCGTATTGTTCATATATTAGTCCTTCTTTTTGCCACAGTTGGCGCAGAATTTACCGGTGTTTTTGGTGCCACAATCGGTACAGAACCAGTTATCGCTTTCGGGGCGCTTGGCTCCGCATTCGGCGCAGAACTTGCCGGTATTGACGTGACCGCAGCCGCAGGTCCAACTGCCGGCTGCCTCGGGCTTTTTGGCGCCGCATTCTCCACAGAACTTACCGGTGTTCACAGCTCCGCAGGCGCAGGTCCAGCCACCGGCAGGAGCTGCCTTGGCAGCTTGCTGCTGCTGTTGTTGCATCTGGGCACGGTTGGTTTCGGAAAAGGCACCAAAGCCACCTGCCGCATTCATGCCCATTCCCATGCCCATAAAAGCGGTGGCAGAACCGTTGGCATTGCTGCCGGCAGCCTCAAAGCCGCGAGCCATAGCGCCCTGTACATAGCCCTCGCGTACTGCGGCATCCCCCAGCATAGCGCCCTGGTTGCGCATATTGATCAGCTTCTTGGATTCCTCGTCATAGGAAACGCTGGCAATACCCACCGATTGGATCTCGAAGCCGCGCATATTGCGGAAGCCCTCGTCCAGCTCGGTCGCCATATACTGAGAAAGCTCACGGGATTTGCTGGGCACGTGAGAAATGCGGATGCCGTCCACCGACATCTTGTTGATGGCAGCCTGAAAGGCCTCCAAAAATTCAGAAAGATACTGCTCGTTGATATCGGTGATATCCACGCGGTCACAGTTGCGCGGAATAGCCTCGGCATAGAACTTGAGGGGATCCGTCACGCGGATGGAATAGGTACCAAAGGCGCGCAGGAACAGCTCGGAATTGTAGAAATTGTCAAAATAATTCACAGGGGTACGGGTGCCAAATTTGATGCCCTTGATCTCCTGCAGATTGATGAAATACGCCTTTTGCGAGGTGGAGGGCACACCGCCGTATTTGACGCGGCTGAAGGTCTCCTTCAGCATATCGCCAAACTGCCCCGCAAACAGCGAGGGCATGGTGGAATTATCCACCTTATAATAGCCGGGCTCAGCGGTGAAATCCACCACCTTGCCACCGTCCACCAGCAGCATAAACTGGTTGTCATAAACGTGAATGATCGAGCCGTTGGAAATGGTATCCTGCGTACCCTTTTTGTTGCTGTTGCGCTTGTCGCCGGAACGCACCTTAACGCCACGGGTAAAGACCGTGGTATCGCTCATATTGTCGGCCTCCAGAACCTCTTGCCACGCATCGGCAAGGCCGCCGCCCATGGCGCTGAAAACTGCTTTGATAATGCCCATAATACTACTCCTTTATCGCTTTTTGGTTACAAAAACACGTAACCGTATTGATTTTTTGAAAAAGCTCCGTGCGAGAAGAACTCGCGCGGAGCTTTTAGGGCGCCCCCACGAGGGCGTATAAAACCAGAATAAGTCTTTTGAAAATTCATGCGTCTTGACCCTTTTGCATCGAAGAAAGGTGTCGACCTTTCGAGGTGGAAATGGGTAAGAAGCGCCGATTTTATCCTATCGGTTGCGCGTGGAAAATCGGATGGATCTTGCCCCTTTTGCACCGAAGGAAGGTGTCGACCTTTCGAGGCGGAAATGGGGTAAGAGGCGCCGATTTTACCGCGCAAAACCCGCCGAGCCGTGTGGAAATCCACGATATCGAGAACCCTGTATAAACAAGGCGGTGCCCTGCCGATCGCTTTACTGCTCCCAACATCCTTCGCCCCCATCCGAGACAAGTCAATCGGTATGGGAAAGGGAGGTCTGCAAACCACGGTCGGACTCGTTCCGGGCTCCATTTCATGAGTGTAGGCTCCACAAACGCAGCCATCACGCACTAAGCAGGCATTTTAACTGTATTACTTCTTTTCGGAGGTGGCGTCGTAGTCGATCTCCTCGTCAAAGAGCTTGTCGAAGATATCAGCGATTTTGTTGAACTCTGCGTCATCCTCGATCTCCACCAAGGACATCTCTCCGTTTTCCTCAACTTCCTTGAGAATTACGTACTCGCAGAACTCGCCGTCCATTTCGCTCTCCTCGGCAGGGATCATGGCGTAGTACATAACGCCATCCTGCTCGATATCGGCAATGACCTCAAACTTATGCTCCTTGCCGGTCTCATCCTCCAGATAGCAGATATTTTCTTCGTTACCTACGTTCATTTCTTTTTCAGACATATTCCATACCTCACAATCGTCGGTTTTCTGTTATCATTGTACCCGATTTTTAGCGAAAAGTCAAGGGGCGTTTCTGTATTTTCGCAGCTTCCTTTTTCTGTTGCATTTTGGCACATTTGGTGCTATAATAAAAGCAACACTCAACCAAGGAGGATGTTATGAAGCTTTCGACCTCTCACGGACTACACTACCATATGCCCGACACCCGTCGCACCTGCTCTCCGACGGAGTCGCTGGCGGCTATCAAGCAGGCCGGTTACGATTCGGTGGACCTGAACCTTTGGGGGCTCTGCAGTCCCGGCGGTCCCATGGCTGTGGATCATTGGCTGGAGACGGTGGAGCAATACCGCAACGCCTCGGAAACGGTGAGCCTGCCGGTGTATCAGACCCACGCCAACACCATGAGTGGCACCGAATGGGATGACCCCGATTTCCCCTTGCGCGATCATGTACACCATACCATTCTGCGTTGCATTGAGGGTGCCGCACGCGTGGGGGCGGCCTATGTGGTCGTACATCCCTTTAATCTGGCTCACGCGCCTCTTTATTCCGTATCGGAAAATAAAAAGGCCTGCATCTCCTATCTTGCCCCCTATATTGAGGCTGCAAAAAAGCACGGCATCAAGCTGGCCGTGGAAAATATGATTGATTTCGGTCGCCGTCACCGTCGCTATTGCGCCGGCGATATCTATGAGCTGATCGATCTGGTAGACACCATCAACGACCCCGATGTCGGCCTATGTCTGGACACCGGCCACGCCAACATTTCGGGCATGAACGTGGCAGCGGCCATCCGTGCCGCCGGCAGCCGTCTGGTTTGCACGCACATCAACGACAACCACGCAAAGCTTGGGCAGGACGAGCATCTGCTCCCCTTCTTTGGTGACATCAACTGGGCAGAGGCCATGAAGGCCCTTGGCGAAATTGGCTATAGTGGGCACCTGACCTATGAGCTAAAGCCCCAAGCCGTGCCCGAAGCAGCACGCCCCCTGTGGCTGCGCTACACCGCCGATATTGGACGCGAGCTGATTAAAATGACAAAGCAATAAAAAACAGCCGAGAGCGGTAAAACGCTCTCGGCTGTTTTTTATTTTTCAATCATGGCCACACGGGTATTGCCGACGACATTGCCGTTTTTATCAATGACCTCAAAGATCTGCGCACCGTTGACTCCCATATAGGAAAGCACGGCATAACCATCGCCCGTAAAGGGAGAGGCCGAGGTGCAAAGCTCGGGGCAGTCGATCTTGACCTCGCCGCGCTTGTTGATATAAGCCAGGCCGGAAACGCTTTCCACCACGGCCAGATCGTTACAGAAGGATTCTGCCTTTAAGTAGGTGGGCTTGATCACGATCTCACCACGCTTGTTGATATACCCCCACAAGGCGCTGGTGGCATTGGGGCAAATGGCAGCGAGACCGTTATCGGCAAAGGGTCTTGCCATATCGAACTGTGCCGGGATGGCCATATCGCCGCCGCGATCCACATAGCCGTATTTGCCGTTCAGCTTGACACGCGCCAGCTGGGCATCGTAAAAGGAATCTGCCTCCTCAAATTGCGGATCGATCTTAAAATCACCGTGGCGGTTGATATAACCCCAAAGCTCCCCCTGCTTCACAGCGGCCAAGCCGTTGTTATCAAAGAGCATGGCACTGTCAAACCGAAAATCAATGGCAACCTTGCCCTTGTAATCAATGTAACCGTATTTGCCATCCTTCATCACGGGAGTAATGCGGTTTTTGATAATGCAAAAGGGCTTATCGTACAGAAAATCAACAACCGTTTCGTTTTTTTGGTTAATCAGACCCCAGCGGCCGTCCTTATAAACAGCAGCATTGCCGTTCGCATCAAAGTTATCGGCACCGTCATATTCCAAGGGGATCACGATCTCACCGCGACCGTTGATAAAGCCACACTTTCCTTCCTTCACCGCGACGGCAAGGCCGTTCCCGGTAAAATTGGAAATGTGATCAAAGGCAGGCGCAACGGTGATTTCACCGCGCCCGTTGACCACGCCCCACTTGCCATCCAGCACAACGGTGGCGTAATCATTTTCAAACTCGTTCGCAACGGTAAATTGCAGCTCTACGGTCAACTCGCCGTGGCGGTTGACATACCCCCATTTGCCTTCTTTGCACACCGGTGCCAGAGAGGCATCGCCAAAGCTTAATGCTTGGTCATAGGCAGGCTTGATCACGATCTCGCCGTTGGGGCTCATATACCCCCAAGCAGTCAGGCCCAGCTCATCGGTAACCGCCACAGCAAGGCGATCGCTTTGAAAGGTTCTGGTAGCCTCCTCGGCGGTCATAGGACCCAGCAGCAGGGCAATCACCACCGCCACCAGACACGCACCCAGAATCAAGCCGGGGATCAAAAACAGCAGGTTGCTTTTGCGGGAGACCGGCGTTTTCATATCGCCGCGCAAGGCACTGTCAGATTTTAATTGTTCGTTCATCGACACTTATCTCCTTTCTCTCGGAGTACAGCACAAGTATATCACGTTTTTCTCGATTTGTCAACGCGATCAGATATGGTCAAAATCCTCCAGCACAAGACCGGGATTGTTATCCAACGCCCACTTGATGCTCCATTGCCCCGTAAACAGCAAATACACACGGTCAAACACGTCCTTGACCACCTTGGTGTCGGAGGCCAGATTCAACGTGGCAATGTTCACATCCTCATTCGCAACGCGCTGAATAAACTGGAAGGGCAGATCACGGTGGAGATACTTCACACCGTACTCGCTTGCCATACGGAACTTTAACACATCGTATTGCAGGGTACCAATGACGCCAACAGTCACGCGCTCAAAGCCGCCGTCTGGCTCAAAAAAGATGCGGATAGCACCCTCCTTGGCGATCTGATCCATGCCCTTGGCAAACTGCTTGCGCTTCATCGAGTCGATCTGCTCTACCATTGCAAAATGCTCGGGGGCAAAGGTGGGGATGCCGGCAAAGGTGACCTTTTTGTTTTTGGCACAAACGGTATCGCCAATATTGAAAATACCGGGGTCAAAAACACCGATAATATCGCCGGCAAAGGCTTCCTCTACGCCCTCACGCTCCTGCGCCATCATCTGCTGAGGCTGAGAGAGCTTGATGGGGCGCTTGCCCTGAATGTGGAAATACTCCTGCCCACGCTCGAACCTGCCGGACACGATACGCAAAAAAGCGATACGGTCACGGTGTGCCTTATTCATATTGGCCTGAATCTTAAACACAAAGGCAGAAAAGCTGTCGTCAAAGGGGCTGACCATCTCCTCGCCCGAAGCGCGGGAAAGGGGGGCAGAGGTCATTTCCAAGAAGCCCTCCAAAAAATCCTCTACGCCAAAGTTGTTCAGCGCCGAACCAAAATACACAGGAGACAGCTTGCCGCGCGAAATGGCATCCATATCAAAATCAAAGCTGGCACCGTCCAGCAGCTCCACCTGCTCACACAGCTCCTCGCGTAGGTTTTCGCCGATCAGCTCATCCAGCTTGGCGATGTCGGAAATATCGCACTCGATCACATTCAAACGGTTGCGACCGCCGTGGAAATTATCAAAGGTGTGAATGGCCTTGGCGCGGCGGTCGTATACGCCCTTGAAGGTCACGCCACAGCTGATGGGCCAGTTCATGGGGTAAGTGCCAATGCCAAATTCGCGTTCCAACTCATCCAACAGATCAAAGGGATCCCGCGCTTCGCGGTCCAGCTTATTGATAAAGGTGAAGATCGGGATACCACGCTTGGCGCACACGTGAAACAGCTTGCGGGTCTGGGGCTCGATGCCCTTGGCGGCGTCAATGACCATCACCGCGCTGTCGGCAGCCATCAGGGTGCGATAGGTATCCTCCGAGAAATCCTGATGTCCGGGGGTATCCAGAATATTGATGCAATAGTCGTTATAGCGGAACTGCATGACCGAGGAGGTCACCGAAATACCGCGCTGCTTTTCCAGCTCCATCCAGTCGGAAACGGCGTGCTTATCGCTTTGCTTGCCCTTGACCGAGCCGGCGGATTGAATGGCGCCACCGTAAAGCAGCAGCTTTTCGGTCAGCGTGGTCTTACCGGCGTCGGGGTGAGAGATGATGGCAAAGGTACGGCGTCTCTCAATTTCTTGTCTGGTTCTTTCGTCCATGGTTCTATTCCTTTACATTTAACTTTAAGCCTTAACTAATATATTGTACCGCATAAGTCCCATTTTTGCAATAGGAAAGGGCAAAAAAATAGCCGCCCGATGCAAAATGCATCGGGCGGCTGCTTTATACGCTTTTGGAAATATACGGCTCGGCGCTTGACTCCATTTCTGTCCGCACGCCGCTCACACGGCACACGTAGCCGGGCCGTTGAAACCAATTTTGCAATTTTTCAGCCATACGGTACAGCGATTTTTCACACACGGCACAAGCATCGGACTTAGTTGCCCATCAGCTCCTTGTCAATGGCGGCTGCGGCGGTCTTTCCCGCACCCATCGCCAAAATAACAGTAGCGGCGCCGGTTACAGCATCGCCGCCGGCATACACGCTCCGGCGAGAGGTCTGGCCATTCTCATCGGCAATAATACCGCCCCACTTGGTGGTTTCCAGCCCCTCGGTCGTCGATTTGATCAAGGGATTCGGTGAAGTTCCCAAGGCCATGATCACGCAATCCACATCCAGCAAAAAGCTGCTGTCGGCCTTTTCCACCGGGCGGCGGCGACCCGAGGCATCGGGCTCACCAAGCTCCATTTCCACGCATCGCATACCGGCCACAAATCCGTTCATCGGGTCACGCTTATCCTCGGGATTCTGATAGCCAAGGATCTCGGTGGGATTGGTCAGGGTTTTAAAGATGATCCCCTCCTCCATCGCGTGCTCCACCTCCTCACGACGCGCAGGAAGCTCCTCCATACCGCGACGGTACACAATATAGACCTCGGCGCCCAGACGCTTGGCACAGCGAGCCGCATCCATGGCTACGTTGCCGCCGCCCACTACGGCCACACGCTTGGCGTGTTGAATGGGGGTATCGCTGTCGGGCAGGTAGGCCTTCATCAAATTGATGCGGGTCAAAAATTCGTTGGCGGAATACACACCCTTCAGATTTTCACCCGGAATACCCATAAACTTGGGGAGGCCCGCGCCCGATCCAATGAACACCGCCTCAAACCCTTCCTCGGCCATCAGCTCATCGACAGAAACGGTCTTGCCCACAACGGTATTGGTTTCGATCCTGACGCCAAGGGCCTGCAGGCCGGCGATCTCCTTTTGCACAATGGCCTTGGGCAAGCGAAACTCCGGAATGCCGTAAACCAACACACCGCCCGCCAGGTGAAGTGCCTCAAAAATCGTTACATCATAGCCTTTTTTTGCCAGATCGCCTGCACAGGTCAGCCCTGAGGGACCCGAGCCGATCACAGCCACCTTGTGCCCATTGGGAGCAGGACGCTTTCGGTCTGCAGCATGTGCGTTGGCGTTGTGCCAGTCGGCCACAAAACGCTCCAATCGGCCAATGGCCACACTCTCGCCCTTGATGCCGCGCACGCACTTGCCTTCACATTGGTTCTCTTGGGGACAAACACGCCCACAAACCGCCGGCAGGCTGGAGGCCTCGGCAATGATCTGATACGCGCCCTCAAAGTCGCCCTCTGCCACCTTGGCAATAAAGGCGGGAATGTGGATCTTAACCGGGCAGCCTGCCACACAAGGCATCTGCTTGCAGCCAAGGCAACGGGTAGCTTCATCCATTGCCTGCTCGGCTGTATAGCCCAATGCGACCTCCTCAAAATTCCGGTTACGCACCTCGGGGGCCTGCACCGGCATTTCATTGCGTTTCGGGTTCATATTTGCCATATCATTCCACCTCTTTTGCAAACAGGTTGCAGGTCTCGTCGTGACGATGCCGCTCAAAGCCACGATACATCGCGCTTCTGGCAATGGCTTCATCAAAATCGATCAACGCTCCATCAAATTCCGGGCCATCCACGCACGCAAACACGGTTTTACCGCCCACACTCAAGCGGCAGCCGCCGCACATTCCCGTGCCATCGATCATCACGGGGTTCATGGATGCAATACACTTCAAGCCATACTGTGTCGCCAGCTGACACACAAATTTCATCATCACCAAGGGGCCGATGGTAATGACCTGATCATAGGTCTCGCCCGATTCGATCAATGCTTTCAGAGCATCGGTTACAAGACCCTGCTCTCCCCAGGAGCCATCATCGCTCATACGCACCAGCTTTGCGCTGTTTTGCGCAAACTCCTGCTCCAATATCACAAGATCCCGATTGCGAAATCCAACAATAGCGTGCACCTCGCAACCAAGGCTATGGAGCTTTTTGGCAACAGGAAAAGCAATGGCGCAGCCCACGCCGCCCCCTACCACGGCTACCTTTTTCAAGCCGTCGGTATGGGTAGCTTTGCCCAAAGGACCAACCAGATCCTGCAGGCAATCGCCCTCCTTCAAGTGATTCAACTTTTCGGTGGTGCTACCTACCACCTGAAAAATAACGGTAACGGTTCCCCGCTCCCGATCAAAGTCGGCAATGGTCAGCGGCACACGCTCGCCCTGCTCATCGGTGCGCAGGATCACAAATTGACCGGGCTCGGCCTTGCGCGCCACACGAGGAGCGGTAATTTCCATTTGGGTCACGGTGGGATTCAGACTTTTCTTTTTTACGATCTCAAACATAACAAACCTACTTTCAAAAACAAGGGGGCTGTTGCAGCTGCAACAGCCCCCCTATTGGGAATTCAGCCTTTCATAAAGGGGGATTTGCCCTTTATTTTATCACAAACTTGCGCCGGTGAAAAGGCTTTTTTGCAAGAAATTCTATTTTCGGCGGTTTTTATGATGCTTCAAAGCCCGTTGGTCCGAAAATCATACGATTTTCTTTCTTTTCAGCAGGAATACCACCAATGCGGCCAAGCCGCAAGCCAGCGTAGAACCGGCAGCAATCAGAGAAACGGTTGCAAGCGTTTTGGCAGCAGCCAGCTCGGCAGCGGGAGCATCGGCTCCATCCTTGCCGGCGGCACCGTCCTTGCCGTCGACACCGTCTTTACCGTCGACACCGTCTTTGCCGTTGGTACCGTCCTTGCCAGCGGCGCCGGTTTCACCTTGGTCGCCCTTGGGGCCGGTTTCACCTTGGTCGCCCTTGGGGCCGGTTTCGCCCTGGTCACCCTTGGGACCCTGGTCACCCTGAGGACCTTGCTCGCCCTGCGGGCCTTGCTCACCCTGAGAGCCTTGCTCACCCTGAGGGCCTTGCTCGCCCTGAGGGCCTTGCTCACCCTGAGGACCTTGCTCACCCTGAGGACCTTGCTCGCCCTGAGGACCCTTGATATTCATAACGAACACCCAATCGTAAACGAATTGATACATGTCGCCATTCTCGGTATTCAGATATAGATCGCCGGGGTTAGCCTCAGCGGTGGGAGCACCTGCACCGGTGATCCACTTGGAGGGCTCGGTGTTTCCGGTCTGTGCCGTTGCCAATACCACGTCGATAGCGCGGATGGCGTCGCTCATTTCTTCTGCGGTAGCGGTGGTGACTGCGGTGGCCTGCACCGATGCCAGACCATCCACCTTAGAGACGGTGGTATAACGGTACTCGTTGGTTCCCTCTCCGCCGATTGCGGATACGGCAACCGATGCGCTATCCTTGATCCAAAGTGTGCTGTTGGTAGAATCGGCATCGGCAACGCCGCGACCGACCAAGCCACCCACCCAAGCATCTACGCCGGTGGTAGCCGTCTGTGGCAGCTGCAATGCATGCAGATTATAGCAGTTCTTCATCAAGAACTCCTGCTCCTGCATGGCATAGGGCTTCAGATGAGAGGCATCGCCTACGATGCCGCCCAGATACATAGGCTGAGAAAGCACGCTCTCTCCGGTATAGGAGAAGGCACCGCTGTTATAACTGTTGGTAATGTGCAGAATACCTGCATCAATATCGTTACTGGTGCTCCAGCTTGCCGCCTTGGCATTGGGATAGATCATACCAACAATGCCGCCAATGGCCGAGGCCACGACCGAAGTATTGTCAGTAACAGTAATACTGCCCGTAAAAGCGCAGTGATCGATCACCGTGTTATAGCCTGCAGCGGCTGCAACGCCACCAATCACGTTATGCTTGCCATCCAAAATGATGTCAGCAGCGTTGGTGCAATTTTCAATGGTGGTGCCAAGCGCAACTGCACAAATACCGCCCACGGCAGTACCGAGGTGGTGAGGATTGCCATAGGCAATGCGTTTATCAATGCTCTTGTCCTTATAGAGAATGGCACTGATGCGGCAGCTGTCGGTAATGTGACAGTTAGAGATCACATTGAAATCAGCAGTAGCAGTTCCGTCCATCGGTGCGCAGGAGCGGCTGACGATGCCGGCCGTAACGCCGCAGCCCCAGATCTCCATATTATCCAGCGTAACGTTTTCAACGGTTGCACCGTAAATGCAGCCAAACAGGCCGTCGCCCCAGTTAAAGTTGATGGTATGTCCCGTATCCTTGGGCACGATGCTGCCGTTATGAATACGATAGCCACCGCCGTCATAATGACCGGCGAAGGCAGCCATATAGTTGCAGTTTACATTATTCAATGTATATTCGGAGGTGTAGTACCAGCCAATGCTTTTGATAAACAAGCCGTTCAGGTCAATGTCGCAAACCTGTTTGAAATATTGGCCGTTGAAGTAGCCGGCGGTGGTGTCGGTAAAGGCCGTCTTTTGACGTTCGGTGATCTGGTTGGCCATCCACAGCAGGTTACCACCGTTTTTCACCAGATAGGGATCCTCTTTGGTGCCGGTGCCGGCAGGAGCTTCCTCCCGGCCATCCCAGCCGGTGTCGGGCTGTTGGCCGGCCGCGGCCTTCATATCAAAGGAAAATTGGTTGTAGCTATAATAGTACTTATCGAGAATGGGAGAATAGTTCTCCACCCAGACGGTTTTTCCATCCTCGTCGAAGTAAAACATCGTTACAAGGCTGAGAGGCTTGCCACCCTGGTTTTTCATCCATTCGTAATCTACGTGCTGAGCATCGATCAGGAATTGGGTAACGGTGTTGCCGTGCGCGCCCTGTGCCTGTGTGCGCATAATGAGGGGAGATTCCTGATGGCCGGAAAGCACCATCACCACGTTTTCGTGGCGAGAGGCCAGCTCGTTCCAGATATCAATACCGTTGTTACCGTTGGGGAGAAGATTGCTATAATCCTCATCGTCTACCGTAGTACCGTCCATGTGCAGATAGCAGTGGGTGGTGATAATGGTTTGATACTCCTTGTGGGAGGAAATAACATTATTGGCCCATTGCAATACCGCATCGGTGGGAGAGAAATCCAGATGTACAAACAACCACTTTGTATCGTCAATGGTCTTGGTGTACCAGGTATTGGCCACCGATCCCTCTTCATAAAGGCCGCCGTTGACACCGTCAAACTGTGCCAGATAGGTGGCATCGGCACCGAAGGTGGTGTTCAGACGGCTGCCGCCACCATTGGCCACATCGTATTTGCCGACATTGTTCCAAAAGTCATGATTGCCGCGGATCACGGAATAAGGTACCACACCGTTCAGCACCTTGATGCCGTTATAGGCGGCCGTCCATTGTGCATCGTTATCCTTGTTGGTAACGTCGCCCAGCTCCATCACATATTGGATGTTCTTGCCGGCTACGTTATCGGCGATCCATTGATGCTGCTGCTGAACAAAGGTGGTGCCGTTGGTGGCATCCCATTCCGAAACATACTGAATATCGCCTACCACCGCAAAGGAATAGGCATAAGAAGCGGTTCCATCTGCGTTGGTCATGCCGTTTTGCTGACGGAGTGCGATCATTTCCTCCTCGGTCAGCCACCACTTGTTCCAGACAAGATCGGGGGCTTTGCCGGTCTGGTCGGTCACCGTCTTTCCTGCATCCTCGGCAGTAAAGACCCAATGGGCCAGCAGACCGTTCTCGCTATTCTGAGCAATGCCAGACTGATAGTCCGCCTTGATCTGCGCGGCAGTACGGGTCTCTTCAAACATAGAAAGGCTATGCAGCTTGCCGCGGAAATTATAGAACTGATTTTTACGCATATCGTTGCCTACCGCAATGGGGAGATCGAATACGCGATTATCAATGTCGATCAGACGGAATGACAAATCCGAAGCAACCTGCGCCAGCTCGCCGTTTTTATAGCAAGCGATCTGTCGGTTCATCGGGTCAATGACAACGGCCAGATGCGTCCATGCACCGCGCTCGATCGTCACGTTGGTAAACTTCACCACTTGCCCCTCGGTGCTATCGGGAGAGACCATGCTTTTGATCTCAAAACGGGGATACAGCTTGTTGCCGTCGCCAAACACATCCATAAAAATGTAAGGCATATCGAAGCTGTTATAGCTGCCGAAAATAGTGCCGAGACGTTTGCTCAGATCATAATCAGCAGGCGTATAAAACCATGTTTCAAAGGTGTGAGGACTATCGCTGAGTCTGCCATCCATCTGATACCATGCATCCTCGCCAAACTCCACACCGTCGGTGGGTGTGTAGCTTTCTGCAAAGACAGGAAGCATCGCAAACAGGGGCAGAATCATGCAAAGAGAAAGCAAAACAGCTAAAATCTTTTTCATTGTTCTTCTCCTTTTTATTTTAGAGGTAATACCTCTTATCTTTAATTTATCATTTTTTACTTGACAAGACAAAACATTTATTGTATGATTTATAGCAAGAAGTTGACCTTTTGGAGGACGATGATGATTGAAAAAAGCTTTTATCACCAAACGGAAAACACCAATCGGTCCGAGATATCGACCTATATATACGATTATAACTCTTGGGAGTTCAACTCCCTGCACTTTCACAAAAACTATGAAATATTGCTAATGCTGGAGGGAGAATGTGACTGCACAGTGGGCGGAAAGCACTATAGGATCACGCCCGGAGAAGCCATTTTTATCCTCCCCTTTCAGGTACACGCCTTTTTCGTTCGCCCGGGCTCGGCCGTTCGTTGCGTGACGTTCAGCGATCTTTTGATGCTGACTTTGGCAAAAATTCTTGACAAAAAACGAATCGTTGACCCCGTTTTTCACCCTTCAAAAGAAATTCTCGATTTCTTTTTAAACGGTATTTTGGAGAATTTTGGCCGCCGCAGCGGCCATAATATCAATATTCCGACGCAAAAGCGTATGCGTCTGAAGGGATACCTCTATACACTGGGAGCAGAGCTTTTGGACCAGGTGGAGCTTACCGATGCCGACAACACCGATATAACCGCTATGGAGATCGTGGAATATATTTCCGACCATTTTCAAAGCGATATCTCCCTGCACAACGTGGCCGAGGCCAAGGGATATAACTATCAATACCTTTCCCGCGTGTTCAACCGCACCTTTGGCATCCATTTTAAGACCATGGTCAACCAATACCGCACCAATCACGCCCTGCAGCTGCTGCGGGATACCGAGCTCCCCTTATCCGAGATCGCCTTTGAAAGTGGCTTTGGCAGCATCCGCTCCTTTGACCACGTGTTCCGTGAAAGCCTTGGCAGATCACCCAAGGATTTCCGCCGGGAAAAGCTGTAAAAAAACGGTATGCATCCTGTCCTTGTTGGACATTTTGCATACCGTTTTGCGTTTTTTATCCAAGGTCGGGTGTATCGGTAAAGGTGACCTGCGGGATTTCATACCCATCGCTTTCAAAGACGATGATCTCGTTTTCACCCTTGCGCAGCAGCGCACCGGGAACATAAAGGGTCTTTTGCGGTCCTGCCGTATTGTAATAGCGACCTATATTGAAGCCGTTGACCGTGCAAAAGCCCTTGCCAAAGCCATCCAGCCGCAAAAAGGTGTCGCAGGGCTGCTCTGTAATATGCAGCGTGCCGCGCAAAAAGGCAGGGACGGTGCACTCATCTGCCTCGGAAGCAAAGGAAAGAGCCGTCAGATCATCCATGGTCATAGGATACATTTTCCAACCAAAGTGATAGCGCTGACCCAATCGGATGCCGCCCAGAATGCCCTTTTGGTCGAACAGATATACGCCATAGTTAACACGGCCCATGTTTTCCACCAGAATATCCAGTCTTGCCGTTTCTCCTGCGCCAAGGGTCAGCTCGATCTCCTCCTCGTGAAAAGAGCGCTCGATCCATCCCACGCGCTTGCCATTGACAAAAACAATGGCACGATCGTGCACGGCACCGAATTTCAGCTTCAAGGGCTCGAAGGGCCCCTTGAGAACCGTGGAATACAGCAGATAGCCAAAATCCTGCCCCAACTGCTCCATGGTACGGGGGTAGGCATCCTCCACAGGCGTGGAGAGGACCTGCAAATTTTCAAACAGATCGGCCTTTTGTGTAAGTTTCACCACGCCGTATGCGGCTTTTTTGGAATTTTCCACCGGAATATCGGGCGCCTTCTTTCCCGTGCGTTGCGCGATCAGATCACGGATGGCGTACCATTGCGGTGTCAGATCTCCCGCCTCGGAAAGAGGGGCGGTATAATCGTAGCTGGTGATGGTGGGCTGATACTCGCCGCTTTGCGGACAGTTTGCACCGTTCCAAAAGCCAAAATTGGTGCCACCGTGGAACATATACAGATTAAAGGATGCCCCAAGATCGAAGAACTCGTTCAGATTTTGAATCACTTCGTCCATACGCTGAGTACGATGCTCCTCGTGCCAATGCTCAAACCAGCCGCCCCAGAACTCGCCGCACATCAAAGGGCGATCGGGCTGAAATTCTTGCAAGATGGTCATGTTTTTCTTGGTCTTACTGCCAAAATTGGCCACCGCCAGCACATCGGGTAAGGTACCGCCGCTCAACATCCACTGTGCGGTACCGTCAGAGGTAAACAGCAGGCAATCCATACCGTTTTCGCGGTAAAGAGCCTCTATACGGTGCAAATAGGTCTTGTCGTCACCATAGCTGCCGTATTCGTTCTCCACCTGCACCATAATGACATTGCCGCCGTTGGTGATGAGATAAGGCCAGATGCGGGAAAGCAGCTCCCGATAGTATGGTGTGACCTTGGAGAGGTACGTGGGGTCGTCACAGCGAATGGCCATATGGGGATAGGACAGCAGCCACGAGGGCAGACCGCCAAACTCCCATTCCGCACAGATATAGGGGCCGGGGCGCACAATGACGTACAACCCCAGGCGCTCGGCCGTGCGGATAAAGGCTTCAATATCCAAAAGCCCCGAAAAATCGAACTGCCCCTCTCGCCGCTCGTGCAGATTCCAGCAGGTATAGGTCTCTACGGTATTAAAGCCGCAAGCCTTTAATTTCAGCAGTCGATCCTCCCAATCCTGTGGCAGAGTGCGAAAATAGTGCATAGCACCCGAAAGCACCACAAACGGCTGACCGTTCATCAAAAATTGAGACCCATCATAGGTAAAGCTCCCCATATCAGCTTCCCCCTTTTTTGAATTTTACAAGTTCAATATAACATGGGGCCTGACCTGTGTCAAGCCTTTTGGCCAAACGCAAACCTTTTGTGCACAATTTGAAACCTTCACCTTATGGGTGAAACACGCCTCGCTCATCCTTATAAGCGCCCTTGCGATATTGCAGGGGGGAAAGGCCAAAGGTACGGCGAAACACGCGACTGAAATAGAAGGGGTCCTCAAAGCCCACCAGCTCGGCGATCTCCCCCACCGACAGATCGCTGTTGATCAGCAGCGAGCCGGCATTGGTCATGCGGATGCGATTGCGGTATTCCACCGGGCTCATACCAAAGCAGTTCTTGAACAGCAGGTAAAAATAGCTCTCGCACACGCCGCACAGCTCGGCATAGCGGCTCATATGCTCATTGCGATCCCATTCGTTGCAAAGGGCCTCTACCCCCGCCCGGATAGGATAAAATCCCGCATCCCTGCCCCGCACCTGATCAATGACCTCATCCAATAGGGCATAAAATGCAGCTTTGATCTTGAAAAGATTTTGTACCACATCGGCCCGATGAACCGCACGCCACAAAGCCTCGGCCGCCACCGCAAAATGGCAGGCAGGATCGTTGGCAAGCACTGTGGGGCGATTGGCCAAAAGGATCTCCTCGCCCCGTTCATTGTGCAAATGAAAATGAAAGGTATAGCTATCCATACGGCTTTCTTCCTTACCGCCGTGAAAGGTGACCTGATAGCACGAGCCGCGGGGCGCGTATACGATATCACCCTTGCCCACCGTCAGCTTTTTACCGTCAGCCATTTCAAAAACGCCCCGAATATCCGAGCAGATCAGCACCAAGCCGCTTTTGGGTCTTGGATTTTTGAGAAAGCCCGTATATTTCCAACCATCGCGCCAGACCTGACGCACCGCCTCGACCTCCCGCACCTGCAGCTCCTGCGCGGTGAGAGCGGCATCCTTTGCTTCTATGAGTCTTGTCACGGAATTCACCGCCTTTCTGCTGTCAGTATAGCATATTTTTAGAGAAAAGTCTATTTTTTAGAAAATAAATTATGGTCACCTTTTGCAAAACAAATTATAATGAGGCTATCGGATCGTTTCTCTTCGTCGATACCCATTTCACCCAAAGGATTGGAGCTTATGATAGGTTATCTTTTTGTTGCTGCCGCCTGCCTGTGCGGCGCTGTCAAGGGCTATTGCGGTAAGCGCACCAGCGGCAAAGCCGCAGCGCTTTCGGATGCTATGTGGATCAATACCGTTCGCATGCTGCTTTGCATCGTGTTTGGCTTTCTGTTTGTATTGGTGCTGGATCACAGCCCCGCGGCACTGGCAATGAGTGGCAAGGCACTGGTCATCGCCGCCCTATCGGGCGTTAGCACCTCGCTCTTTGTGGTGAGCTGGCTATTGGCCATTCGTGAAGGCGCTTATATGATGATGGATGTCTTTTTGACCCTTGGCGTTCTGGTGCCGTTGTTACTGTGCGCCTGTTTGTTTGGGGACCCCATCTCTCCCCGACAATGGGTGGGCCTTGGGCTTTTGCTGATTGCCACTTACATTATGTGCACCTACAATAACAAGATCAAAAAAAGAATGACCGTGCCCTCCTTTTTACTGTTAGTGCTGTGCGGCGTGGCCAACGGATTGACCGCCTTTTCGCAAAAATGGTTCATCCACGATTTCCCCACGGGCAGCGTGACAGCCTTTAATTTTTACACCTATGTGTTTTCGGCGGCGGTGTTGGTGTTCGCACTTTTGGCCATAGCTCTCAAGCAGAAAATATCCCCGATACAGCCTGTAACAGAAAATATGCAGACTCCCCCAGGCGGCACGCGCGCTTTGATCGTTGCCGTGCTTCCCTATCTGGCGGTCATGGCGTTGTGCTTGTTTTTACACTCCTTTTTCTCCACGACGGCAGCAGCCCACCTCACCCCTGCCCAACTCTATCCCTTATCGCAGGGCACCTCTTTGATTTTGTCGCTGCTGATGTCGGCCATCTTCTTTCACGAAAAGATCACGCCGCGCTGCATCGTCGGCATTGTTATTGCCTTTGGGGCGCTTTTGGTCATTAACCTATAAAACAAAGAGAGCCAAACGGATGTTTCGTTTGGCTCTCTTTTTTAAATGGTGACGGTAGCTCCCGCCGCAAGATAGGAGATCTTTTCCCCCAAATGAGTCTGTAAAAATGCATATTGAGCAAGCCCCGTGCAATGGCAGGTATAATAGCGCGTAGTAGTAGCCGCCAGCTGCCGGGCGATCTGTGCCAGAGCGGCAGACTCCGCCCCGGTGGTAGCGTGTTTGTTTAAATGCATCCCACCCACCAGCACATCGGGGGTGAACCATTCTACAATATTCAAAATGCCCTTGTGTGAGCATCCGCTGACCAGAATCCGCCGCCCTGCGTCATGGATCTGCAAATACTGCTCGTGGCGGAAATCCTCGGGAGCCATATGGGCCATACAAAGCCCTGCAGTATCGATACCGTGAAAGCAAGGGCGATCGTTGCAGGAACAGAGCGACAGCTCCCCATCCAGCTCCAGGCGATCCCCCACCGGGATCACCCGAGGGTGTGTCTGCAGCCGAGGATCCAGACCGATGTCGCTGCCATCTGCCCGATAATGGGGCTCAAAGGCATGGGCGTTGACGAAAATCCTTGCCCGGTCGTTTTGCTGCAGAAAGTACGAGAGTCCTCCGCCGTGATCGTAATGTCCATGAGAAAGCACCGCCACGTCAACCGCCGCAAAATCCACCCCCAGCTGTTGCGCATGACGCACAAACAGATCGCTCTGCCCCATATCAAACAGGATGCGATGATGTGGAGTCTCAATATAAAAGCTGACACCGTGCTCCGGGGTGAGTCCATCGCAGGACACGGTATTTTCGGTGAGTACGGTCAAGCGGATCATTTGCTGTTCATATGTACGTGAAAGTACTTATTTCGATACAACGTAGGCGTGGTTTTGGTGTGATATTTAAAGAACTTCACAAAGGCGTTCTCATCCTCAAAGCCGCATTGCGCCGCGATCTCCTTGATGGAATATTCGGAATTGAGCAGCTTGGATTCAATGTATTCCAAGCGGTTTTTAACAATGGCGGTCTTGGCATCGTAGCCGAATTCCTTTTTGAACATACGGGAGAGATGGTCGGCGCTGTATCCAAAGCGCTGCGCCACATCCACTACCGACAAAGGGAATCGGCTGTTGGCGCGCATATAAGCCGCGATCTCATAGGCACGCTTGTTGCCATACTCAGCCTCTCTGCCACACTCCATCAAAAAGCGTGCAAAGGCCAGCTCGGCCACCACGGGTGAGGCATGCTGCAGGTGCATCAGCTCACCAAGGGCACGCAAGGCCATGGCCTCATCGGGCACCGAGCGCTTGGCAAGAGAAAGCCCTGTGGGATCGGGACAATAATAGTGCAACCAATAGAAGGAGGTGCGCCCAAGGCTGATCTTGGTGCCGCCATGCTCAATACCGGGCTCCAGCAACAGCATGTCACCCTTGGTCAGATCGTAATGGGCCTCGCCCTCGCGGATATGCACCTCGCCCTCCACCACATAGATGATCTCATAGGTGTCTGTGGTGATGGTGGGATGGATCCATTCTCTGTCGCTGTCAAAAAGGCCCATGTTTGAATAGGAAAGCGCCATGCCATTGATCGTAATCATATCGTATTTTACCACCTTATCATTCATTTTTGCATTGACCTGCTACTTTTAATATATTACAATAAAAGCGTAATGTCAAGCCAAAAAGGAGAAAAAATATGGAGAATTTTGATTTTGTTTCATTCCGCCACGTAGAGCTTGAAAACGGATTTTGGCAAAAACGCTATGAATTGAACAAAGCCGTATCCGTAAAAAGCGTCCGTGATCGCTTTGAGGATAGCGGCCGCTTTGATGCCCTGCGCTTTAATTTCTTGAAAACCGGAAAGCGTCCTCATATTTTTTACGACTCCGACGTGGCAAAATGGATCGAGGCCGTGGCCTATCTCATGGAGCATGACCGCAAGGCCATGCATGAACACGAGGCCTTGATCGACGAGCTGGTGACGTGCATGGCAGCCGCTCAGCGCGAGGATGGCTATCTCAACTCCTTTCACCAGCAGATCGAACCCCAAAACATTTTTCAAAAGCGCGGCAACCACGAGCTGTATTGCTGCGGCCATTTGGTAGAGGCCGCCATCGCCTATGACAAGGCCACCGGAAAGCGGGCGCTGCTGGACGTGATGGAGCGTTATCTGGACTGCATTGAAAAGGCCTTTATCACCGAGAAAACCGCCGCCTTTGTCACCCCTGGGCACGAGGAGCTTGAGTTGGCGCTGTATAAGCTATACCGCCACACGGGTAACGAAAAATACCGAAATATGGCCGAATTTTTCCTCACCAACCGCGGCAAGGTCATCGAGGATACCGTTTATGCCGATGCCTTAAAGGGTTGCCAGGACGATGTGGATATTTATCATTTGCGCGAGGCCAACGGCCACAGCGTGCGCGCGCTGTATCTCTATAGCGGTATTGCCGATATGGCGTTGGAAAACGGCGACAAAGCCCTGAAGGCAGCGCTGGACAGCGTATGGAACGATATGACAAGCGGTAAGATGTACATCACTGGCGGCGTGGGCTCGACCTATCGTACCGAGAGCTTTACCGTCCCCTTTGACCTGCCCAATCACACCGCCTATGCCGAAAGCTGCTGTGCCATTGCTTTTATTCTGTTTGCCCTGCGCATGCGGCGCTTTAAGCGAGATGCCAAATACGGCCATTTGATCGAACGTGTGCTGTACAACGCTCTGCTTTCCTCCACCTCGCTGGATGGCCGCTCTTTTTTCTACGTCAATCCCTTGGAAATCGCTCTGGAGGAATACGGCCGTGAAACGGCAGTTCCCCTCAAAAACCGGGAACGACTCCCCAAAACCGCCCGCCAGGAGGTATTCAGCTGCTCCTGCTGTCCCCCCAACATCAACCGTATGCTGGCCTCCCTTGGAGACGTGATCTGCTTTGACGAGGAGCACGCCGTGATCGAGCAGTACATTTCCGCCACCGTCCATTCGACCTTTGGCGATATCCGTGTGGCCGAAAGTTATGCCATAAGCGGTAAGGTCACCGTTTCCTCTAAAGCCTACACCGCCGATAAAATCACGCTGCGCCTGCCCGAATGGAACCGGGGGCACACGGCAAAAATGAACGGAAAGCCCATATACGGTACTGAAAAAGACGGTTATATCACCTTTGAGGTCCCCTGCGATTTCACCTTAGAGATCGACTTTGCGATTGCGCCCCGCTTTGTGGCCTCTAACCCCTGTGTGCGTGCAAATGCCGGCCGCGTGGCCCTGACCTACGGCCCCGTGGTATACTGCCTGGAGGGCGTGGATAACGGCCCACGCCTCAACCGCATCAGCGTATCTCCCGATGCCGTAAGGGATGCCGTTCTGGCCCCCGATTTTCACGGCCTGCTTTCCATCCGTCTGCCCGGAAAGCGCGACTGTGATTGCACACAGCTCTACTTTGATGCACAGGCCGCCAACACCTCCCCCGTACAACTGAAATTCATTCCCTATTTCGCCTTTGCCAATCGCGGTGAGAGCGATATGCTGGTTTGGGTCAGACGCGACTAAAAAAGGATTGACAACGCCCCCACCCCTTCGGTATAATAAAAACACGGACCAAGATCCGCAATATTTGATCAAATAGGAGCTGCTATGAAAGCCGGATTTGCCAAGGTTGATATTACCCCCCCTTTGGGCTGTGTTTTAAACGGTTATTATACCGAGCGCTATGCCGATCGGGTCATTGAACCCCTGTATGCCATAGCAGTTGCCTATAGCGACGGTCAGCGCACGGCTGTCACCGTCAGTCTGGATATTTCCGAGATCCTGCAACGGGATACCGATGACATCCGCCGGCAGATCGCCCAGCGTACAGGACTCCCCTTTGAGGCCATTTTTGTGGCCTGCATCCACACGCACACCGCCCCCGTCATTAGCGAGATCCGCGGCTTTTTCAAGCGCGACCCCGACTATTACGAAAGCTTTTGCCGGCGCATCTGCGATTGCGTGTGCGCCGCCATGAAGGATATGACCGAAGCTGAGGCCTTTATCGCCCGAAACGAGGCCAAGGGGATCTCCTTTGTCCGCCGCTTCCGTATGAAAAACGGCCAGGCTATCACCAACCCCTCTCACACCCTGATCGATCAGATCGAGGGACCCATCGGTACCCCGGACGAAACCGTACAGCTGGTCCGACTGAAGCGCCCCGGTGCCGCCGACATCGCCATTGTAAACTTTGGCACCCATCCCGACGTGTTGGGCGGTACAGGCATCTGCCCCGATTGGCCCGGCTTTTTGCGCAACGCGCTGGAAGGAGCCTTGACCGACGAGGCCGATGGCAAGGGCGTTCACGTGATCTTCTTCAACGGTGCGCAGGGCGATGTGATCCATCTGGACCGCTGCAGCAGCTTTCGCCCAAGGGGTGTTGAGCATTCCCGCCATATGGGGCGTGTTCTGGCCGGCGCCGTGCTTGCGGTATATTCCTACGCCACCCCGATCGACAGCAAGCGGGTCTTCTTCGGTCAGGTGATGACCCCCGTTGCGGTGGCCAAGGGTACCGACGAGCAGGTGCGTATTGCCGCCGAGATCCACGAGAAATATCTGGCCGGAGAGGATGTCTCCGCCTATCCCTTTGATATTGTCATGGCGCGAAAATATCTGCGCTTGGAGCATTGCGACCCCACGGTAGATCTGAACGTAGTCTGCGTGGGCTTTGGCGATGTGGCCTTTGTCGGCCTGCCCGGTGAGCCTTTTACCGACATTGGTCGTGAGATCAAGACCGCCTCTCCCTTTGCCATGACCCTTCCCTGCTGCAACGCCAACGGATCGGAGGGGTATTTCCCCACCGATGCCGCCCTGAACGATACGGGGTATGAATCCAACAGCTCTCTGTTTTTGCCCGGCGTTGCCCCCCGGTTGATCCGCACCTCTCTTGCGCTGTTAAAACAGCTGAAAGTATAAGAAAAAGCCACCCGTGGCGTACCTGTGAGCAGGTCGCAGTTATGATCTCGCCTGCGGCGAGTTTAGAGTTATGATTGGCTACGCCAAGTTATGATGTGCCTTCGGCACAGTTTAAGTAACAAGGCGATCATATCATAACGTTTGCGAAGCAAATTTATAACGGCGAATGAATTGCAAAGCAATTCGCGAGCCTCATAACTCATAACTAAAAAGAGCATTTATGTCCACAGATGCAGCGCTTGTCAAGAAAAAAGGACGAAGAATTTTAGCAATTCTTCGTCCTTTTCCTGTCGGTAGGTATATTCCATTCATACTGCTCTACCGAAAGCACCCCGTAGGTGGCTTTTTCTTATACCACGACCGCTTGAAACAGCAAAAAGATCAGCGGAATGGTCGCTATGGAGAGCAGATGTGAGATCAGCGCCATGGCCGAAGCGTCGCTGGTATCCATACCATATCCGCTGGGCACCACAATGGGCGTGAGGCCCAAGGGCATTGCCAATGCGCAAATGATGCAAACCGAAAGCCCATTGGGCAGCGGCAGGAATTTCATGATCAGAATAGCCACCAACGGGATGGCCACCAAACGAATGAGAGAAACCACGTAGATGGGAACATTGCGGAACGCCGCCTTCAGATCGATCTTGGCGATGGTCATACCCGTCAGCAGCATAGCCACAGGAGACATACAGTTGCCCAGCGTGGTGACCGCCGTCCCAAAAAATCCAAGGGTGGGAGGCGCGATCAGACCAATGACCATACCGATCAACATACCAATAAGCATGGGGTTGAGAAAGGGCTTTAATTTTTGCCCCAGCGTCCGCTTGCCCTCCCCTGCCGGGATCAGCAGCACGGGAACGCCCCAAGTGTAGATCAGCATCCAGAACGGCAGCACAAAGATCAGATATTCCATAAAAATATGCGGGAACAGCGCCTGCACCACGGCGTTGCCCATAAATCCGAAGTTGGAAAAAGCAAGACCGTAGGCGTAAATTTTGCGCAAATAGTCGTCCTTGGTGCAAAAACGCGCCAGCAACGAGGCCAAGGGTGCAGTCAGACCTATGACCACAAAGCCGCCCAGCAAAAACTGCCAGGCAACGTTCAGTCGCGCCACGGTAAACTGAGTCATAAAGGTTCCCATTACCAATGCGGGAATGAAAACGTTGTTTTCCAGCTTGGAAAGCACCGTGTGGGCATTATCGGGCACCAGCTTGAAGCGCGTTAAGATATAGCCAATGACCATCAGCAGCAGCAAAAAGGCCATTTGATTCAGCGTAGATAAAAAGAGATCCATTTTCTTCTCCTTTGATAGAAAAACTGCAAGCGCCCTGGCGGGAACGCTTGCAGTCAGAACGTTTTATGCGGAATAGTGGTTGGCAATCAGTACGTAAAGCACTACAACCAGAACGGCGAACACAACGGCTACAACAGTAGTGGTGATGGCCAAAATTCTGTCACGTCTGTGACCTCTGGACTGGTTGTAATAGGTATCAGCGCCACCTGCAATCGAGCCGGAAAGCTTTTTATCCTTGCCGGTCTGCAGCAGAACTGCAACCACCAAGAAAGCTGCCAAAGCAATCAGAACGCCACCCAATACGTATTCAAGAATACCCATAATATACCTCCATACATCGATCTGCAAGCATAAGGCTCGCATAGTTACACATAATATGCAGGTATTATACCACATTCTTTTGAAAAATGCAATAGAAAGACCAAAAGTTTTTGATTTTTCTTTCATATTTGTTTTATTGCGCAAAAAACATTGACTTAAACACACATTTATGATATAATATTTTTATGCTTTAATACATCCGCAGGCCTTTTTTCACCACGGAGGGTTATCGAAGCGGTCATAACGAGGCGGTCTTGAAAACCGTTTGCCCTCTGGGCACGTGGGTTCGAATCCCACACCCTCCGCCACATTTTGCACAAATTTGTGCAGTAAAAAGCACTTGAGTTTAGTGATATTCGCTAAAAATCAGGTGCTTTTTTCTTTGCTTTAAGCCCCTGAAATTTTTGCCTTGGAGAGAACTCGAAAATTCTCTCCTGACCCCCGAAAAACCCTTGTGGCATAAGGCTTTTTCAACTCTCCCATTTGCTCGCGATTTGCACATTTTCG
>JAFTSB010000030.1 GCA_017461945.1 Clostridia bacterium
CGCAGGCTTTATTTTAAGGGAATGCTGTTTGGGACTGTGATTGTTTTTTTGCAGCTCGGCGAAAATATTGTAAAGGAGGGATAGCGATTCAAAATAATATCCGTCGTTCCTTCCGACCCACGTTGCAAAGATCCTTTTAAATAGCGAGCCGAGCTTCTCGTTTTGCGCAACGTTGACGTTAAAAGCGCATTCGGAGATCGGACGGTCGGTTTGAAAGAACACGTCAATACATTCTCCCTTTTCGTGATGCATCACGTCGTATCTTTGGGGCTTTCCTTTTGGCAAAAAGCGGATCGTATTCGGCTTTGTTTCCAAAATAAGATCGTCAAAATATACCGTGCTGTGTCCCGAAAAGTGAAAAATCAATTCATTTGATTTTAATGTGTGATTAAAAGAGATCTTTTGATCGGCATATTCGTCTTGTCCAACCATTATCACTCGGTCGATGCCCGTAATCATAAACTTTGCGTCCATACTATCACCCCTTGCAGTATAACATCTCTGCTGAAATTTGTCAATACATTCTCAAAAGTTGTACGGAAAAATGCAAAAGAAGGATTTCGTGCATTTACTTGTTTTTTGGCAAGTGATATACTGATATCACCTTAAATTTTTTGGAGGCGCGATATGAACGAAAGGATTAAAAAGCTGACAGACGTAACACTTTCGGGGGAAATGTATCCTCGGAAAATCGCTGTTGAATATGATCGGGAGGACCTGTTTCTTTCCCCCGTTACCATGTCGGCTAAGCGAGTCTGCGAATATATTTTGGCGCAAGAGCCTATGCTCCGCGAGGAGTGCGCAATGACAGGGCATTTGATTTTCGACGGCACGGTGGAAGGGGATATTTTCGGGCGAAAAGGACATCTCGCTTTTCAGCAAGCAAAAAAGGCTTTTTATAAATCTCCCTTGCACAATCTCGTCACACTTGAATGGCAGCACTCCACCGCAAACTTTGAGGAAGTTCTCAAAGACGGTATCAGCGGCATACGCAGGCGCATAAATGCGTCTAAGCAGTTTCACGCAGAAGACGGTGAAGCCATCGAATTTCTTGGTGCCCTCTCGGACTTTTGCGATGCGTTGATCGGCTGGGCACACAAATGCTCCCACAAGGCCTATGCGCTTGCGCAAAGCACGGGCACGCAAAAATACCGTCAAAACCTTCTCCTGCTCTCCGAGAGCCTGAAAAAGGTTCCCGAACATCCCGCCGAAAGCTTTTATGAAGCCGTGCTGACGGTCTATCTTTGCTTTTCCTTCGTTCCGGACAGTATCGGTCTTGCCGACCGTTATCTCTATTCCTATTATCAAAAGGACATCCAAAACGGAACACTGACCAAGGATATGGCAAAGGAATACCTGCAAGAACTGTTTTTGATGTTGCAATCCCACACGTCCAAAAAGTCGCCCAATTTTTATCGCGGCGGCGAATCTCATTTTGCCATTGGCGGATATCTTCCGAACGGAGAGGATGGCTTCAACGAGCTGTCGCGGCTGATGGTTGAGGCACTGATGGATCTCCCCACCTACATACCCCAGATCTCCCTGCGTTGGACAAAAAAGACCCCCTCCGAGGTCTTTCGCTTTATGATGGATTGTGAGCGCAAGGATCCGAACAAGCGGATCGCGTTCGTCAACGATGAGCCAAAGATCAAGGCATTTACCGAATATCTTGGGATGCCCTACGAGGATGCCGTCAATTACACCATGGTCGGCTGCAACGAGGTCGCCTTCCCGGGAGGGATCTATATGGGCTCCGCACAGGAAAACATTGTTCGTTCCCTTGCCCGTACCCTGCATGAACGCGGTGATGACTTGCTATCCTGTTCGACCTTCGATGATTTTTATCGGATCTACGAGAAGGAACTGTTTGCCGATCTTGGTGAGATTCTGGATTATGAGGACAAATTCAATCTTCTGCGAGCAAGAGACGTCAATATCGTCAGCAGTATCTTTTTCAAGGGCTGTGTGGAGCGCGGTAAGAGCGTGACACAGGGCGGCGCTACGGTAGCCTGCTCGGGAATTGACCTGATCGGCATCCCCAACGTCATTGACTCCCTTGCCGTCATTAAGCAGTTCGTATACGACGAACAGCTCCTTTCCATGCGGGAGCTTCTCGAGGCATTGCGCGACAATTGGGAAGGACACGAGGATCTGCTCACGCTGATTCAAAAGAAGGGCAATTTCTTTGGAAATGATAACGAACCCTCAAACGAGGTTGCAAGACGCTTTACAGGCAGCCTGTATCACTATCTGAACGATAAACGTTCTATGTTCGGACATAAATATTTGGTTGGAAATCTCATCGGATACCACGAGCATCACAAATGGTTCGGAGAAAAAACGCCCGCTACTCCCGACGGACGAAGAAGCGGTGAGCCCTTCAAGTTCGGACTTGGACAAAGCGGCGGACACGATCGAGAGGGACTTTCCGCCCTGTTGAATTCTGTAGCAAAATGCGACCCACATCATATTCTCAACGGTCCTACCGTCACAAACGTCACCATTGACGCGCAACTGGTCGTGAACGACGAGCATTTCGAAAAAACGGTTAAGCTATTTGAAACCTATTTGCAGAACGGGGGCATCCACTTCCAGCTCACCTACGTTTCCAAGGAGGATTTGCTACGCGCGCAAGAAGATCCCGATTCCTACAAGCATCTGCGCGTCCGCGTTTCCGGCTTTTCGGATTATTTTGTACTGCTGAACCAAGCCTTGCAGGATGATGTGATTGCCAGAACGACACAAACGAGATAAGAAGACTATGAAAGCAACAATTTTTGATATAGAGCGCAACTCCTACGTTGACGGCCCCGGGATTCGCACGACGGTATTTTTCAAGGGCTGTAATCTGCGCTGTGTGTGGTGCCACAATCCAGAAAGCCAATCGCCAAAACCCCAAATGATGTTTTACAAAAACAAGTGTACGGGATGCGGAAAATGCAAAGAAAGGTGTCCAAACAACCTTGAAAAATGCGGGCTTTGCGGAAAATGCACGCTTTATTGTCCTCATGACGCAAGGGAGATATGCGGAAAGGAATATACGGTAGACGAAGTCATAAGAGAGATACTAAAAGATAAAGCCTTTTACGATAACTCGGACGGCGGTGTTACATTCTCCGGCGGTGAGTGTATGCTACAAATTGATTTTCTCGAAGAAATACTTAAGGAATGTAAAAAGAACGGCATACATACCGCCGTCGATACCGCAGGGTACGTGCAGTTTGAGTATTTTGAACGTATTCTCCGCTTTACCGATCTTTTTCTCTATGACATTAAATGCTTTGACAGCGAAAAGCACAAGCAATATACGGGTGTTGGCAACGAATCGATCTTGGAAAATCTGAAAAGGCTATTGACAACAAAAAAATCGGTTTGGATACGGATTCCGATCATTCCTATGGTAAACGATACCGAAGAAGAATTGCAAAAGATCAAATCCTTTCTCGAAGCCTGTCAGTCCCCCAAAAAGATAGAACTCCTGCCATATCATGCGATGGGTGAGCACAAATATGAGGCCATCGGCAAGGAAGTGCAAATGTTTGCCGTACCAAGTGAAGAAAAAATGATGCGACTGAAAAAGATTTTTTCATGAATTTGTTGTCCTTTATTGACCACACTCCTGTCAGGCAGCCCTTTGGTGCAGGACGGCCATCTGATCGGCGATCCCACCACGGGGTATGGTATATTCATTGAAAATATGCTGGCCAATATGGCGGCACCGCTCGCATGAAAACAACAACCGGTTTTAGTTGATCGGCCAAAAAGGCAGCGCCCTCCCTTTCGGGGGCGCTGCCTGTTTTATTCGTATTTAGACGGGGCGACCCCCGTGTGTTTTTTAAAGTCTCGTGAAAAATCGTACAGGTTTAAATAACCCAAGGATTGCGCCACGCTGGATAAGCTATCGTAGTCGCTTCGCAGCATTTCCTTAGCCTTTTGAATGCGAAGATCGTGCACGTAGCTGATAGGGGAAACGCCCATAATCTGCGTAAACAGCTTTCTGAAATACACGGTGGAAAGCCCTGTAAGTGTTGCCAACTGATCGTTGGTCATGTTGTGGTCGTAATGTTGCGAAATATACTCCAGTGCCGGGGCGATCTTTTTTTGCTTTTCAAGAGGTGCATACGGCTCGGATTCCCCTTGCGCAAGTGCGAGGATGATGGAATACATATGCCAAATACTTTCGATCTCCATCATTGGTGCTTGCAGATTTCGCGTATATTCCAGCTCCCGGAACAGCTTCAATATCCTTTCGCTGTTTTTCACAAACACGGTAAAGGGCTCGCAACAAGTAAGTGCGCTTTCAAACTCTATAATAGAAAAATGCCCTGCCCTGGTACATTGCCAATCATAAGAGCAGCCCTTGGGCAAAATAGCAATGTGGTTGGCATCGGAAAGCCAGGATTTGCCGTTTGAGGTATAAACCGTTTCCCCCTCATATTTGATGACAAGCGCCCAGCGCTGGCGGTCTGTACGCTTGGCCTTTCTGTGCTGTGGCGTGTACATGGTGGAGACAGAATGCACCTTTGTGATGACCATATTTGATAAAATATTCGCGTTCAAAATCCCAACATCTCCTTTTAAGTATGGATATATTATAGCACAATTTTTAAAAATGGACAATCTTTTTGTATCAAATTTGATAAACAGTAGCACATTTGATATTTACGGACGCCAGGAGCCGTGCTATACTGTTCCTGGAGGTGATACCATGAATCAGAAAATATCACAGCTGCCAACACCTGCCCTGGCCGGCGTTGTCAAGTCGAAAAGCGTGCTGGGAGCCATTGCAGAAATCAAAAATTGCATGTACGACGGTGCCACCATGATCGATCTGCATCTGCCTTGTCTGGAGCATACCGACGTAGAAAATCTACGCAAGATCACAAAGTCTTGCAAGCTGCCCCTATTGGCATTGAACTATAACAAGACCTATGAAGGATGCGATGCGGCACTCACCGAGGAAGAACGTGTGGACACGATGCTGCGCGCCCTGGAGGCCGGTGCTGCCGGCATGGACATGCAGGGATACACCTTCCATCTACCCTCTAAAAACGCTTTTTGTGGGGAGGACAACTACTCCTTTACCAAGGGGAACCCCAAAGAAGTGGTTACAGACAGCCACATCATTGACATGCAATGCGATCTGATCCGTCGCGTGCACGCCATGGACAAGGAGGTGCTGCTCTCCTGTCACCCGGGTATCTTTATGAACTGTCAGCAGGTCGTGGAGCTGGCGCTGTTTCTGGAAAAGCGCAACCCCGATGTCATTAAAATCGTAACGAGCAACGCCGATACCGAAGAAGAGATGGCAGAGGTCTTTCGCACCATGATTGCACTAAAAAAAGAGATACGTACCCCTGTTTCTTATCACGCAAACGGCAAATCGGGGGCGCTGACCCGCATTGTCAATCCCCTGCTGGGCGGACATATGGTGTTCTGTGTAGACCGTTTTGATGCCTCCAGTACCATGGGACAGCTGGATCTGCGCACGGCAGCGACCATTGTGGAAAACATGAAAAAGCTGATGTAAGGAGAAAACCATGAAAAGCAAAAAAATCGTCTTTACCGATGTACACAAAGCCGAGCTGCTGGAGGTAGAGGTTCCCGATATTCGGGAAAATGAGGTGCTGACCGAAATGGAATACACCGTGGTCAGCGGCGGCACCGAGCGCGCCAATATCATGGGGATGGCAAACGCCGGCGGCATGAAGTTCCCCAAGTCGTTGGGCTATTGCGGCGTAGGACGCGCCATCCAGGTAGGCACAGCCGTGAAAAGCATTGCGGTGGGTGACCGTGTGTTGGTCTATCATGGCAAGCACATGAAATACAACATTCGCACCGAGGCTGAGATCACCAAGGTAGAAAATGACGCTGTTCCCTCTTTGGACGCGGCCTTTGTGATCATTGCCTCTATGGGTCTTGGTGGCGTGCGAAAGCTGGAGATCGAGTTGGGTGAGAGTGCGATGGTCATGGGGCTGGGTCTGCTTGGTATGTTTGCGGTACAGTTCTGCCATTTAAGCGGTGCCTATCCGGTCATTGCCGCCGACCTCAATCCCGATCGCCGCGCGCTGGCGCTGCAGCTGGGGGCAGACTATGCCTTTGACCCCTCCGCCCCGGATTTTGCAGAGCAGGTCAAGGCCGTGACAAAAGGCAAGGGGGTACGCGCCACCGTAGAGGTGACGGGCGTTTCGGCTGCGATGAAGCAGGCGCTGGAATGTGCCTCCTATATGGGGCGGATCGCCCTGCTTGGTTGCACACGGATTTCGGATTGCGCGGTAGATTATTATCAGCAGGTGCACCGCCCCGGTGTCAAGCTGATCGGTGCCCATAACTTTGTGCGTCCCAAGGTGGAATCCTATCCCCATCATTGGACCCATCAGGACGATTGCAACGCCATTCTGGAGCTGATTGCCGCAGGGCGCGTCAAGGTCGCTCCCATCGTTTCCCGCGTGGTCTCCCCCACCCAGGCACCCGACATTTACAATCAGCTTTGTGACGACCCCAAATTCCCCATTGGAACGGTATTTGACTGGAGGGATATGTCATGAAAAAAATCCGATTGGGGCAGATCGGTATCGGGCACAATCACGGTGAGCCCAAAATGCGCGCCGCACGGAAATTTCCCGAGCGTTTTGAGATCGTCGGCTATGCCGAGGAAAACGAACGTTGGGTGGAAAAGCGCAGCGATCTGCGAGGATATGAGGGGCTCACCCGTATGAGCGTAGAGGAGGTCATTGAGCAATCGGATGCCATTCTGGTAGAAAGCGATGTATGGGATCTGACCAAGTATGCGCAGATGTGCATAGATGCCGGCAAGCATATTCATATGGATAAGCCCGCCAGCGGCACGTTGGAGGAATACAAGCATCTACTGGATACTGCCAAGGCCAAAGAGCTGGTGGTACAGCTGGGATATATGTACCGTTACAATCCCGCCGTGCTGAAATGTCTGGAATATATCAAAAACGGTGACCTTGGCGAGATCTATTCCATCAACGCCGAAATGAGCACCTTTCATCCCCCTAAGTTTAAAAAATGGCTGACCAATTTTGGCGGCGGCGTGATGTATATTCTCGGCAGTCACCTGGTGGATCTGATCGTATACATGCTGGGCGAGCCAAAAAAGATCACCACCTTTTTAAAGCACACGGGACTGGACGGCATTGACTTGGAGGACAACAATCTGGCCGTGCTGGAATATGACAAGGCCCTTGCCCGCATTTTCGTTTCTTCGGTAGAGGTTAACGGCCACGGCAGACGGCAGCTGGTGGTTGCCGGCAGCAAGGGGACGGTCAACATCTGCCCCTTGGAAAAGCCCATCAAAATGACCTATTCGGATACGAGCATTGTCACCAGTCCTTGGGCAGGTGCCCACGTGGAGGTTCCTGTGGAGGACAATACTGCCCATGGCCGCTATGACGATATGATGCGCGATTTTTACGATTATATCATGGGCACAAAGCAAAACCCCTTCACCTACGAGCACGATTATCTGGTGCAGAAGGTGCTTGCTGAAATTGTGGGAGGGATCCGTTTCCATGGCAAGAATATTGATTAAAAACGGGCGCGTATGGGATGGCGATCGCTTTCACTATGCAGATGTGCTGACCGATGGCAACACGGTGGCGAAGATAGCGCCCGTCATCTCTGAAACTGCCGATTTTGTATATGATGCCACCGGCAAGACCGTATCGGCCGGATTGGTGGATGCCCACGCACATATGCGCGGCATTTCCACGGACAAATTCGGCACGCAGGCAGAATTGAGCTGCCTTCCCTTTGGCGTCACCGCAGCGGCAGATGCCTCGGGCGAGAACGGAAACCGGGAGCTGCTGGAGTCCTTTTTGCTGAAAGGGGTTGTATTTGCCAAGGCACGATTTGATAACGATCGCGCCGATTTCACAAAAACAAAGGAACGTCTTGCTCTTTTTGGTGACAAGGCCGTTGGCATCAAGGTTTACTTTGACACGACGATGTCCCCGGTCACCAGCGTGGCACCCTTGCGTGAGGTGTGCGATTTCGCCCACCAAAGGGGCCTTCGCGTGATGGTACATTGCGCCCATTCCCCCACCCCGATGGCAGAAATCCTACAAACGCTGGGAGCGGGCGATATATTGACCCACGCCTTTCACGGCGGCGAACATAACGCCGCTGAGGATGGCTTTGAGGCCATGCGGCAGGCCCAGGCACGGGGTGTGATCCTTGACGTGGGCTTTGCCGGCCACGTTCACACCGATTTTGCCATTCTGGGGCAAGCCATTGCGCAAGGCATTGTGCCCGATGTCATCAGCACCGATATCACGCGATTCAGCGCTTTCACCCGTGGTGGCCGCTATGGCATGACCATGTGTATGAGTATGGCCCGCCATTTGGGAATGAGCGAGGAAGATATTTTCCGTGCGGTCACCGCTCACCCCGCAAAGGCACTTGGAAAAGCCGATGGGTGGGGGCATTTGGCAGTGGGGCGGACAGCCGATATCGCCGTGCTGGATTTTGGCGAGGAGGGCTTTTATCTCACCGACAAGGCAGGCCATCGCATCTCCTCTCAGGCAGGATACCGTTGCATGCTGACGCTATCGAACGGGCAGGTCGCCTATCGAAATTGAAAGGAGCGTGATCACATGAAAAAGGTTTTGGTGCTTGGCGCCACCGGCGCTATGGGAAGATATCTGGTGCCCGAGCTGGTGTCCCTTGGATACGCCGTAACCGGTGTGGCTTTGGATGCTGCCTCCCCCTTTAGCCGGGAGGTCACCTATCTGCAGGGAGATGCCTTTGATCCCCTCTTTTTACAGCAGCTGCTGGCCGAGGGCTTTGATGGCATTGTAAATTTTATGGATTATGGCAAGCATCCCTTTGCCGACTATTACCGACTGTTTTTGGAAAACACAAAGCATTATATTTTTCTTTCCTCCTGCCGCGTTTATGACGACAAGGAGCAGCCCATTCGGGAGACCTCGCCCCGTCTTTGGGATTCCTCGGATGACGAGGTACTGAAGGCCTCGCACGACTACTGCATCCACAAGGCGCAGGATGAGGATCTCCTGGCGGCATCCCCGTATGATAATTGGACGGTGGTGCGCCCTGCCACCACGTTTTCCACCATGCGATTGCAGCTGGTCACGCTGGAATTCAAACACGGCGTTGGGCGCGCGTTACAGGGAAAAAAGGTGGTTTTGCCTCTACAGGCCAAAGATAAGCCCGCCACCCTTTCCTGGGGCGGCGATGTCGCCAGAATGCTGGCACGCATCCTGTTTCAGGAAAAGGCCAAGCGCGAATGCTATAACGTATGCTCGGCCGAGTATCGCACGTGGGGCGAGATCGCAGAATACTATCATCAACTGGTAGGGCTGGAGGCCGTCTGGGTGGACAAGGAGGATTATCTTGCGATCCTCAGTCCGGAGGGCAAGATCAACGTCCGCTGGCAGCTGGAATATGCACGGTTGTTCCGCCGGATCACCGACAACTCCAAGGTGCTGGCACTCACGGGGTTAAAGCAAGAGGACATGATGCCGCTATACGAGGGGCTGAAGCTGGAGATCGCCAACATTCCGGCAGATTATGTGCCGGTGCAGGACCAGCGCGGTCAGCGTATGGATGCCTATTTAAAAAAGCACGGATTGTGAGGAACGCATAATGAAAGCAATGCTGATAGATGACAACAAAAATTTGGTATGGTCCGACGTGCCCGATCCCGTGATGGGAGAGGACGAGGTACTGGTAAAAATCCATGCGGCGGCATTGAACCGTGCCGATCTGCTGCAACGGCAGGGTAAATACCCCTCTCCCCCCGGTTGCCCCCAATGGATGGGGCTTGAGATTGCCGGCGAGATCGTGGAGATTGGTGCATCTGTGACCGATTGGCAGGTAGGTGACCGCGTGTGCGCCCTGCTGGGGGGCGGCGGATATGCCCAATATGTAGCGGTGAAGCACGACATGCTGATGCCCATCCCCAAGGGACTTTCGATGGTCGAAGCGGCGGCACTGCCCGAGGCTTATGCCACCTCCTACCTGAATCTGTTTATCGAAGGGCACTTGGAGGCCGGGCAGACTGCCTTTATCCCGGCAGGCGCAAGCGGACTGGCCTCGGTGGCGATCCCTATGGCCAAGGCTTTTGGCGCACGGGTGATCACTTCGGTGCTTTCGGACGAAATCGCTGAAAAGATCAAGCCCCTCGGTGCCGACGTGATCATCAACTCCAACACGCAATGTGTCGAAAAAATCCTGCAACGTGAAGAAGAAAACGGTACACCGGTCAACGTTTCGATGGACTGCCTTTCGGGCGAAACCCTGGGTCGGAGCCTGCCCTATATGGCAAGAGGCGGCTATTGGATCGTGATCTCCACGCTGGCAGGCATTGAAACCACCGTACAGCTCCGTCCCCTGCTGACCAAGGGCCTGCATCTGGTGGGCAGTATGCTCCGCAATCGCACACCGGCCTTTAAGGCCTATATCCTTTCCGAGCTGGTAAAAAACGTATGGCCCAAGATTGAGGAGGGTGCCATCAAGCCCTCGATCTACAGGGTGCTGCCCATTACCGAGGCAGAGGCAGCTCACGCCATTCTGGAGCGGTGCGAGAACGTTGGTAAGGTGGTTTTGGAGGTGTGCTCTTAAATGCGCCAAACCCTTACCGGATCCTCTTTTTGCAAAAAACAGATGGACGTGTTCTACGATTACTGACCCTCCAACCGATGTTCTCCACAAATCGTATCCTTAATAAACAGAAAACACCTTGACATTTAAAAACGCCTTCGATACAATTGAAATAAAAGATTATGGCGAGGAGGATCTGTTATGAATCTTTACCGCATTGCTTGTAACGGCGAAAGTGATTTTCACATTGTGACCAGTCAATACGCTGATGAAACCGTGCGTTATGCTGCATCGGAATTGCAAAAATATCTATTGCAATCCACAGGTGCTGTCGTCCCGTATTTTTCAGACCGTTGCCCTATGCGCGGTGCGGAAATTCGGATCGGCCCCAATGTACGCGGCACATCCAACGCTCCCACCATCCCCGATGAAGAAGACTTTTGTATTTATGGTTGTGGACAGCACATTTATATCGTGGGAGGTTCCTCTCGTGGCGTACTATACGGCGTTTATGATTTTCTGGAACGCTTTTGCGGATTCGCCTGTTTTACTCAAAAAATTGAAACAATCGATTCGCACCCTTTCCTTGAGATCGAGCTGGACAGCATTTCTAACGACCCTGCCTTTGAATTTCGAGACACCTATTTTCGCTTTGCTTTTGACGGCGATTTCTGCGCTAAAAACCGCTCCAATACCAGCCTTGGTGACTTATCTATTGCCAAAGGCGGACGTGTGAAATGGTATAATTTTCACCATTCTTTCTGTGACCTTGTATCCGAGGAGTTGTATTTTGAAAAGCACCCCGAATATTTTTCAGAAATTGACGGCGTGCGCACCAAAAACAGCCAGCTCTGTCTCACCAACCCAGAAGTGGCAGCCATTGCAGAAAAAACGCTGCGGCGTTGGATTCGCGAAAATCCGGAATGCCGCGTATTTTCGGTTGCGCAAAACGACAACCAACGCAGATGCACCTGCCGAAGTTGTAGGACGCTGGAGGAAAAGGAAGGCAGCCCAGCCGGCCCTATCTTACATTTTGTAAACCGCTTGGCGGATGCCGTTCGCGAGGATCATCCCTCTGTTTTATTACACACGTTTGCCTATCAATATTCCCTTCCTGCGCCCAAGGAGGTCGTGGCCAGAGACAATGTCATCGTACGCCTTTGCTCCATCTCCTGCCGCTTTGACCGTCCGTTTCAGGAGCTCGCCCGGGAAGGTTCGGCAGCTGAGGCAGAATTTGTCAAAGCCCTGTATGATTGGCAACATCACGCAACCAGACTTTACGTGTGGGACTATGCCGTCAATTTCCGCAACTACCTTCAACCCTTTCTCCATTTGCACGTACTGCAAAAAAATATTCAGTTTTTCAAAAGCTTGGGCATTAAGGGCGTTTTGGAGCAAGGCAACTTTGCATATGGCGGCGGTGCTGCCTGTGATGAATTGAAATCCTATATCATTAGCCGTTTGCTCTGGGATCCCAATATCAACGTGGATGATGAAATTCACCGCTTTTGCCAAACCGTTTACGGCTGCAACGCCGGCGACAAGATGGAGCAATACGTAAAAATAATGATAGCAGCCTGCGAGAGTGCTCCCTTAACCATCTATCAGAATCCCAATGCATCCTATATCACAGATGCACTGGTTGAGCAATCCGAAAAGCTTTTTGCCGAGGCACTTGCGCTTGCAGAAAGCGAAACCATTAAGCAGCGAATTTTGAGAGAATACCTTTCTGTCCGCTTTTTGCGCTTGGGACGCACGCCCCTTGATGCACAGGGACGCAAAGAACAGATCGATAATTTCTTTGCCGACGTAAAAAGCTTTGGCATCACCGAAATCAGAGAACGTCGTTCTCTTGCTGTTTCCAAGCAAATTATGCTGGACAGTCCGTACCTGGAAAAGCATGAAGGATATAAGCTATATTACATTATGCAATAAAATGCGATCACCAAACACGGCAAAAGCCGGAATCCAGGAGTTGTAACCATCAAAATGCTATGCGACGGTCTTGGCATCTCCCTGATTGATTTTTTCAATACCGAGGTATTTGCGAATTTAGAGCAAGAATTAAAATAAAAACATATCGCACGGTCTCAACCCGTGCGATATGTTTTATTGCTTTTGATAGCATCCTGCGGCGAGACGCCGGTGATTTTTTTGAATTCCCTGCTGAAATAGGCAATGTCGTTAAACCCCGAATGGTCGGCATCGGTTATCGAATCTTCGCCCGAGGCCGTGCAGGCAGTCTTTATCCACCAAGCAGAGAGCATTGGCTGACTTTTATCAAAGATAAAACCCATCCTTCTCTTGACTTTTTGTGACTTTGCGCCTATACTTATTTACAGAAACCTGATGATCCCCAACGAGGGGATGGAAGCACCCTGAAAATACCCCCTCTCCGTGCGCATGTACGGCTTTAGCGCATATTTTGTCCATCCGCTCCCGTGGCATCAGCTGGCAATCATCAACCGAACCGCATATTAAGGAGGCCTTTATGAAGGGCACCGTATTCAACATTCAAAAATTCTGCACCGGCGACGGCCCCGGCATCCGCACCACCGTATTTTTAAAGGGCTGCCCCCTGGCCTGCGCGTGGTGTCACAACCCGGAAAGTCAGGAGCTTGCCCCCGAAACGTTGTTCTATCCGCACAAATGCGTGGGATGCGGCCGTTGTCGCACTCCCGAGGCCGAGAACCCCGATTTTTTCTGCTATCACGATGCCAAAGCTCTTTGCGGCAAGCCCATGACCGCCGAGGAGATTTTGGAGGATGTGCTGCGGGATAAGCCCTTTTACGACACCTCGGGGGGAGGCATGACCCTGTCGGGTGGTGAGCCCCTCTATCAACCCGATTTTGCCTTGGAGCTACTGCAGCTGGCCAAAAAGGAAGGGCTGCATACCGCCATTGAGACCTGTGGCTTTGTATCTCCCACTCTGTTAGAGCGTGTCGCCCCCTTTGTGGATCTGTTCCTGTACGATTATAAGGAGACCGATCCCGTGCTGCATCGTGAGTTCACCGGGGTGGACAATGAGCGGATCATAGAAAATCTGCTGATGCTGGATCGTATGGGCAAGGAAAGCGTGCTGCGCTGCCCCATCATTCCGGGCTACAACCACCGCCCCGACCACCTGGAAGGCATTGCCGCTATGGCCAACCGCCTTACGCATCTGAAGCAAATTGATATCGAGCCCTATCACGCTCTCGGCTCCGGTAAATACGAGGCCTGCGGCAGAGTGGCGCCCGAGATTCCGACCCTCACCGACGACGAGATCGAGCAGATCATCACCACCCTGCAAGCAAAGGTCGCCGTCCCCGTTAAAAAAGCATAAAGTAACGCCCACGAGCAATGCTCGTGGGCGATTTGATTATGACGGGATCATATCTTCAGTAACAGTAAAGTAGCCTACGAGATACGGCACATCCTCACGATACTTTGGAAGATTGTTGTGGGCAGAAGTATTCACCTTACCCTCCACAATGCGATATTCTCCTACGATCTCTTCCGGCAGCAAAATGCCGTCCACATTGGTCAAAGTAAGTTGCTCGATCAAATCCTCCCATGTAAAGATATGCGTCACACGACGAAAAGGCACATAAACAGTTTCGCTGTCAAAATGTTCTTTTTTATCAAGCGTAATCCATTGGTCGCCCTCGCGTCGCTCAATATAGGGCGAATCATCACAGCGTATATCCTTGCAGGAATCATTCACTATTGTATACGTAAACCTGCCGTTATCAAAATGTACGTTTTCGATCCGCATACGGGAATTTTGCAGCAGTCCGTCTGCACGATAAAGCCGCCCTGCGGTGCTGAAATAAAACAACACTGCACCGGCAACCATACCAATTATCATAGATGCGATCGCGATCAGCACCACCCAACGCCTTTTCACGGAAACCCCCCCCGGTGATTTGATCTATTTCTGTAATACGCTCTAAACAAGTATATACTTCCATTGTAATGCGTACCGCAATATTTAGCTGTTTGACCGTGAATGGATGCCATATACGACGAATTATCCACCGCAAAAACCGGCGAACCGCTTTGACCGTGATCTGTGTCCATTTGATAGTACAGCTTCGTAGTAGTGGTACTATGAATTCCGCCAGTCATAGCGTATTCTTATGATTTCATTTTATCTTTAAAAAAGCCTTTTGTCAATACCTCGAACAGAAAATTATTTTCTACGAACTGTATAGATCTCTCCTGCAATGGGCAAAAATAGAAGCAACACCAAAAAAGGAGAGACGAAGATGGAAAAGAACCATAACATTTTTGTAAAGCTGAAGGAGGATAAGGGCGCCCGTGCTATTGCCATTACTGTGACCGTGATGCTTCTGGTACTGACCGCCATCATCATTACCACCGTGGTGGCCAACCGTGCTGTTAAGGACGAGCTCCCCGACAATGGTCCCAGCGAGCCGGCCGGTGTAACCGACCCCGATGACGGCACCACACCCGATCCCAAGCCCGACCCTCAACCCACCCCCGATGACGGCAAGACCGACACCGAAACCGATGCATTACCCACACGCTTTATCCTGCCCGTTTCCGGCGTTTTGCAAAAAAAGCACGATGCCGATATGCAGGTGTTTTCTGACACCATGGGGGACTATCGGGTGCATCTTGGCATCGACATCGGCACGGTAGCCGGTGCCAGCGTTTCTGCCATGGCTGACGGCGTGATCGCTCAAGTATGGGAGGATGTTTCCATGGGGCAATGCGTAGCCATCAAGCACGGTGGAGAAGCCTATACCATTTACAAAAATCTGGCCGTTACCCTGCCCGAGGGCATCAAAACCGGCGCCACGGTCAAGGCCGGCGATGTGATCGGCACCGTGGGTGAGAGCGCCATGGTAGAGGTGGCGGACGAGCCCCATTTGCACGTTGAAATGACGGTAAACGGCTTGCAGGTAGACCCCACTGACTATCTGGATGAGGAGGCCAAAGCCACCCTTTCCGAGGATACCAACTTTGAGGACGCATCCTGAAGAAAAAAGAGGCCTTTGGCCTCTTTTTTCTTCATTTTGTCACAAATTCACGTATCCGTTTTGCTTTTTTCGGCCTTTTTCTTGCCATAGCGCAAGGGGAGCTGTGACACGATAATGGCCGCAAGAATCAGCACCATACCGATCCATTCCCGCGCAGTGGGATGAGGCACACCCGGCAAAAGCAGCATACTGCAAGCCACGGCAAATACCGCCTCCAGGCTCATGATCAGACACGCCACGGTGGGTTGGGTGCGTGCCTGGCCCAGGATCTGCAACGTATAAGCCACCGCAGCCGAGAAAATACCGGCATAGCAAATCGGGAACCAAGCCGCCAGAATGGCCGTGAGGGAGGGCTGCTCAACGATCAGCATACCGATGGCAGAAAGCACGCCGGCCACCAAAAACTGCAGACAGGAAAGCTTGACACCGTCCACATGAGGTGCCACATGGTCCACCAGCGCAATATGGAACGAGAAGGCCACCGAGCAAAGGATCACCTGAACATCCCCCACAGAAATGCCGCTGCCACCCATACAAAGCATCCATAGGCCAAGCAAGGCCACCACCACGCAGACATACACGTGCGGCTGAGAACGCTTGCCGGTAAACAGACCAATAATAGGAACAAAGACGATATAAAGGGCGGTAATAAACGCATCCTTGCCGGGGGAGGTCACGTTATTGGTAATACCGTACTGCTGCAACACCATTGCCACACAAAGCAATACACCACAGCCAAGAGAGCCCCACAACAGATATCTTTTTGACGCCTTGGAGGGGGGCATGTAGCTTCCCCTTCGCTTGGCAATGCCGTCTTTGACCAACCAAACCACAAAAAGTGTCGCCGCACCCAACAAATTACGGGCTGCCTGAAAGGTGAATCCATCCACGTGAGCGGCGCCGATATCCTGCGCCACAAAGGCGGTGCCCCATATGAACGCCGTAACCAGCAGCAACAAAGGGCCAACGGCTTTTTGTCTATCCACGAAAACACCTCCCTTTCAAACTTGTATTATTGTAGCACAAAAGGCCGATAAAGTCAAATAATAACAAAAAATAGCACAACGTATCGCCGTTCCTCTTGACAGTCGCAGTCAAATATGCTATAATTTGAAAACGATTCTCATTTTCAAGAGGTTACCATGGAAAGAAAGCATTACAATACCGCCGGGCGCCAAAGTCTTGCGGCCTATTTAAAAAAGATTGCAGCTCAGCCCCCCAAAAGTGCCGAGGAGATTTACACCGGCCTTTGCACCGACTGTGAAAACGCCCCGGGACGCAGCTCGGTCTATCGGATGCTGGCCACCCTCGCAAGCGAGGGCGAGGTGCAAAAATTCCGCGCCGGTGACGAGCAAAGCGGCTTTGTCTATCAATACGTGGGCAGCACCCGCCATTGCGACACGCATTTTCACCTGCATTGCCTTGCGTGCGGCAACGTATTGCACCTGGAATGCAAATGCGGCGACGAGATCGCCGGGCATCTGCTGGCCACTCACGGCTTTCAGATCGACCGCGGCCGCTCGGTGCTTTACGGCCTTTGTGCAGCCTGCGCCGCACGGGAGGTGCACTGATGGAGCATCTGCTACATATCCTATGGCACGGTCTGCTGGATTCGCTGAAGATCCTGCCCTTTCTCTTTTTCACCTATTTACTCATGGAGCTGCTGGAGCACAAGGCCGGCGACCGGGTGCAGGCAGCCATTTCCAAGGCCGGTAAGGCAGGCCCTGCCATTGGCGGTGCCTTGGGTCTGATTCCCCAATGCGGCTTTTCCACCATGGCCGCAGGGCTTTATGCCGGCCACGTGATCACCCCCGGCACGTTGCTTGCCGTATTTTTGGCCACCTCGGACGAAATGCTGCCGGTGTTTCTCGGTGCCGGCGTTTCGGCAGGTCGTATTTTCACGGTGCTGGGGCTTAAGCTTGGCATTGCCCTTGTTGCGGGCTTTGTCACCGATCTGTGCTTGCGCGGTCGCATCCGCGAAATGCACGTGGAGGATCTGTGTGAGGAGGAGCATTGCCATTGCGAGCGCGGCGTGCTTCGTTCTGCCATTCATCACACGATTCATATTTTTGTGTTTGTTTTGATCATCAACCTGCTGCTGACCGGCGCCTTTGAGCTGATCGGCGAGGCGCGGATCGCCACTGCCGTCAACAGCGTCCCCGTGCTGGGAACGGTGCTGGCCGCCGTGATCGGTCTGATCCCCAACTGCGCGGCATCCGTGGCCATTGCCACTCTTTGGACCCACGGCGTCATTTCGGGAGGCGCCATGCTGGCCGGTCTGCTGACCGGAGCCGGCGCGGGTCTGCTGGTGCTGTTTCGCACCAACAAGCACGCAAAAGAAAATCTGCAGCTGTTACTGATCCTGCTGGCTGTAGGCATTGTATGCGGCTGTTTGCTGGATCTCACAGGGTTGGGAGCCTTGATGCAGCTATCCTAAACGCAAAGAGCGCGGCACCGTTGGTGCCGCGCTCTTTGCGTTCCCTCACGTTTATACGGGAACCTCGCAATGTTCTTCGGATGCATCCGGTGCATCCTGGGTCTCTTCGGGCTCGTTTTCCTCGTTTTCCGGCTCCTCCAGGGCGGAAAGATCCTTGGGGGGCTTGCGAGAAAGGCGAACCTCGCCGGTCTCTAAAATGTCGAACAACGCCTTCAGGGGTAGGATATCCAGATCCTCACCGGCGGCGATCCGTTCGTTAAAAATGGCATAACGGATATCGTTTTCCTCGTCACCATAGGTATACAGCGTATCGGCCTCACGGGTGCAGACCGTATAATGTCCGCCTGCGTCTACGATCATCTGTACCAAATACAGCATCTCGTTGAAATGATAGCGCTGATAGTTAAGGCTGATGGTCACGGTGTGGCCGGAAAGCAACGGTGGCTTGCGGATGCGCTTGCGGGGCTTGACGTTTTCCAGAAAGCGGACAAAAAGCTCTGCATTGTGAGAGCCCTGCTCCATGGTGTTATTGGCGGCATCCTCCGCCGGTGCCGCTGTCTGGCCCTTCTTTTTTCCCTTGCCACCGCGATGGCGTTTTTTCTTAGCTTCGCCCTCGGGCTTTTTCCAAGCGTAGTTGATCTCGCCATCATGGGTCTCGCCCGCGCAATCGGGGAACATTTCCAAAATGCCGGGCAGGTCGGTGTTATGGAAGGCGGCGATGGCCTTGAGGATGCGCATGGTGTTGTACGCATCCTCGTCGCTGCGGTGCATATTTTCGGGCTCCTCACCATACCAAGAAAGCACGGAATCCTCCAGATTCTTGGCCGTGTTGTTCACGGGCTGACGGGCATACAGCTGTTGCACGTCAAAGAACTTATAGGTGAGGGGTGCCAGCTTATAGCGCTTGCAATCGTCGTGGAGAAAATGCACGTCGTTGGTCACGGCATAGCCAATGACAACGGTTTCCGGATCCTCAAACATTTCCTTGAAGCGGTCGTAAAAATCCGGGAACGGGGGCTGATCCTTAAAGATCTCACGGGGATAGGCCATCATCTTTTTGGCCACATACCAGTCAAAGCGATCCCGTGGGTCGATCAGCACATCCTCCTTTTCGTGCAGGATGTTAAACTTTTCATCGGTAATCAGATATCCAAGGCTGAAAATTTTAGCGCAGTTGTTATAGCAGTTGGCACACTCGATATCAAAAAACAAATACTTCATCGGGTCGTGCGGCTCACTTTACAAAATCCATAATGTCCAGCTTCATCATGGGCATCAGACGGGTCAGCAAAATGCGGTAGCGCATATAGGGGTGGTATTTGAGCGCCTTGTTCAAAAGCTCGGGAGAAACGTGCACATCCTCGGGCTCGGTAGCGGCACCGGCGGCCTTCATCATCTTCATCAATACCTCATCGGTGGGGAGAACCTCCTTGATGATCTGGCGGACCTGGGGCCAGATGGCCTTGAGACGAGCGGGATCTACCTTGTCCATAATAGAGGGCTGATTCAGCTTCATCAGCTCGGGGATCTGGGTCTCGTCAAAGGCGGACTTGATTTCATCCCAGTTGGGGGTCTCCACCACGGGGTCGATATCGGTAACACGATCGGCAATGTTGTGATAAATGCGGTTGATCAGCACGGTGGCCACACCAACCTTTTTGCCGTGGAACTCGGGCCAGATGCCGCGTGCCAGCTTGTAGCACTCCAGATAGTGAGACACCACGTGCTCGGCACCCGACGCAGGGCGGGAGCTCTTAGCCAGCTTCATGCCAAGGCCGGAAAGGATCAGGCCCTCCATAATGCTGCCTGCGGCCTCCTCGTCCTCGCCGGAGACCTTATCGGCCAGATCTACCACCTTCTGCACACCCTGCATGGTGATGTCAGCAACGGCGGGGCAGTAATACTCGTCGATAAGCAGATTGGCAATGCGCCAGTCGGCAATGCCGATGTACTTAGCTACCATATCACCAAAGCCGGCTGCCTTCAACTCCAAGGGAGCCTTGGCCAAGATCTTGGTATCAGCCAGAATGATAGAGGGCTGCTCGACAAAATAGGAATTTTTAAAGTTGTTCTCGATGATGGGTGCCGTATCAGAAGCAAAGCCGTCCATAGAGGGGGCGGTTGCAAAGATGCAGAACTTTTTGCCGGTGCGGAAGGAGGCCACGCGGCAGATGTCGTTGATAGAGCCGGTGCCCACAGCAATGATGCCCTCCACGTCAGCGGTCAGCGCCTCGACCTCGCGAACCTGCTCGATCTTGGCGTACATCATGTTGGAGTAGATCAGCTTCTTTACGTCAAAGCCGGCCTCGGTCAGGCTCTCCAGCACGCCGTTGGCGGCCTTCATGGCGTTATCGTCCGATACCACCAGCACCTTTTTGGGGAAGTTCTCCTCGCAAAGGATCTTGCCGGTTTTAGCGGTCAGACCGCTTTCGATCTCGACGCGCTCGGTCACAAAGGTGTGCTTTTTGCCGCAGGGGCAATTTTCAAGAGAATGTAAAATCTTTTTCAAATCCATGGAGTGATACCTCTCATTTCATATTTTTTCAGCAACTATCATTATACCGCGAAATCTGCCGCTTGTCAAGGAGTTAGGCTATAAGCCTAATAATATATTTTCACCGGCTCTTGCTTTTTCACCCCTTCCCTGCTATAATGGAATCAAATATGAAAAAGGAGAAAAGGACCGCTATGAAATTTGATCTTCGTGCCTCTGCCAAGGAAAAGCTGCTGCTGGTGGCGCACCGTGGCACGTGGACAGGCAATATTCCCTGCAACACCATTGCGGCCTATGAGGCCGCGCTCCGCCAAGGTGCCGATATGATCGAAATCGATCTGGATTATACCGCCGACGGCAAGCTGATCGTGTTCCACCCGGGCATGGAGCGCGCCCTGCTGGGCTTTAGTGAAAATCTGACCCGTTGCCCGTGGGAGCTGGTCAAGCAGCTGCGTTATGTCAACATTGACGACGTGCCCACTCAGTTCGGCATCAACACACTGGACGAGGTGCTGGAGCAGTTCAAGGGCAGATGCTATATCAATATCGACAAATTCTGGGAAAAGCCCAAGGAGATCTCTGAGGTCATCCGCCGTCACGGCATGACCGACCAGATCCTGGGCAAGACCTCGGTCAAGGAAAAATATCTGGATATCGTAGAGGCCTATTGTGCCGATATCCCCTACATGGCCATCGTCTCCAACGAGGAGGAGATCGCCATAGCTCGCAGTCGCAAGATCAATTATGTGGGCACCGAGGTGCTTTTCAAGGAGGATTCCTCTCCCCTGTGTTCCCCTGAATTCATTGAGCGTCAACACAAGGATGGGCTGCTTGTGTGGTGCAATTCCATCGTTTACAACTACCGCAAGGTGCTGGCCGGCGGCCATTCCGACGACCGTGCCTTTCTCGGCGACCCCGAGGGCAGCTGGGGCTGGATCGCCGATCGGGGCTTTGACGTGATGCAGACCGACCACGTGCTGGAATCCGCTCTGTTTTTAGAAAAGACCGGCAGACGGCTGCGCAAGTGATATGCTGAAAAAAGTTCGCATTCAGATCATCACCGACCGCTATGAGGTGCAGGGCTCGCTGTACGATGCCCCTACCGCCCCCGCACTTTTCGAGCAGCCCGCCCCCGAGGCTGAGGTGGAGCATACCGAGACTACGGTGGAGGGCCGCTATCACGATAGCGGCGACCGCATTTCGATTGGATACAAGGAAACCGAGTTGTCGGGTATGGAGGGCTCCTCTACCTCGGTATCCTTTCAAAAAAGCGCCCCTGCCATTGTTTCGATGCTGCGTGACGGCAGCGTAAAGACCGCCCTGATCTTTGAACGCGGCAAGCGCCATCTTTGCGTGTATCAGACCCAGATCATGCCCTTTGAGGTCTGCGTGTTCACCAAGCGGGTGGACAACCGCTTGGAGACCGAGGGTACGCTGGAAATGGACTATACCGTGGAGATCCGCGGTGCCCAGGCCGAACACACAAGACTGCTGCTGCGTGTACTGCCCGTATTTGACAGTCCCAGCCACTCCTGACACGATTTTTGGCAACCGTTTTGCTGTTTTTATAATCATAACCACCACTTCAAGTGGTGGTATGCACCGTGCCTTCAAGGCAAAAGTGCTAACGACATCGAAAGGCATCCTAAACAATAAACATTAGTAATTATTGCCCCACTGCCGAAAATTCGGCAAAGCCTCGCCCTTGGGGAGAGGTGGCGGCGGAGCCGACGGAGAGGGGGTATTTTCTGCCCTCTCACCCGCCTTCGCGGGAGCTCTCCCATAGGGA
>JAFTSB010000031.1 GCA_017461945.1 Clostridia bacterium
GCCGATGCCATTGCCGTTGGCGACACCATCACCGTTTACGGTGAGTTGAAGAACTACGGCGGCACCTTTGAGTTCAACTCTGGCTGCATCATCGTTGCTGAGACCCCCGAGGATGAGGGCGGTGAAGGCGGCGAAACCGGCCCTCAGCTTGTTACCGATCCCGTTGCCAATACTGCCTACAAGTTTGCCGCTGTACATGACAACGCATACATTTACTTTACCGGTGTGGCTGGTACCAAAGAATATTGGATGGCTACCTCCACCAACGCTGCCGATGGTGTTGATGTAATGCTGGTTCCCACCGCAGACGGTGCTACCACCTATTATGTCACTTTTACCGTTGGCGGTACCGTGTCCTATTTCAAGGGATATAAGAACGACACCCATTTCAACCTTAATATCGTAACTGATGTGGCCGAAGCTACTGCATTCTCTTACGATACGGAGAATAACACCGTTTATGTCGTGATTGATGACAGCAACTACTACATCATCTGCACCGGTTACGATACGCTGCAGCTTGGCCTGGCAACCCACAACTACTTCGAGTCCTTTGCAAAGTTCTACACCGTTTCGACTACGGGCGGTGAGACCGGCGGTGAGACCGGTGGCGAGACCGGCGGTGAGACCGGTGGCGAGACCGGTGGTGAGACCGGTGGTGAGACCGTCATTACCATTACCGAAGCATTGGTTAAACCCGATGGCGAAACTGTTACCGTTAGCGGTATCGTTGCCAGAATTGATTATGCATGGAATAATACCAGCAACAATATGAGCATCACTATTATTGATGCTGATGGCACAGAGCTCTATGTTTATAAGACCTACACGCAGGTTGCGCTTGGCGACATCATCACCATTACCGGCGAAATGGCTACTCACAATGGTAGACAGATTGCTGAAGGATCTACCAGCGTTGTAGGTGTTGCTGACGACGCTCACAAGGCTGCTTTTGAGATATTGCAGCTTAAGGTTGAGACCGAAATCATTGTCGATAAGACTTTGACGCTCCCTGCCACGGGGGAAACCTATACCGACGTTGCCATCACTTGGACCGCTACTGGTGCAACCATTAACGGCAATGAGCTTGTTATTGTTCGCACTACGGAAGAGCAGACCATCGTTTTGAAGGCAAGCATTGCTGTTGACGGCGGTGAGGCTGTAGAAAGAGAATTCACTATTACGGTTGCTTCTGCAGTTGCTGCCGCTCCCGAATCTGCTACGATTACCTTTGATAGCAAGGATAAGCGTTCCACCCAAACCACCTCTCAGCAGGTTTGGGTAGAGAATGGTATTACTGTTACCAACAACAAGGGTAGTTCTACTAGCAATGTTGGCGACTATGCTAAGCCTGCACGCTTCTACGCAAATAGTAGCTTGACGGTTGAATTTGGCTATGCTGTGACGAAGATCGTATTTACGTGCAATACTTCTAGCTATGCTACGGCTCTTGCAAACTCTATTACAGGAGATGGCATAACCGTTACTGTAGATGGAAAAACCGTCACTGTTGAGTTTGCAACTGCAACCACTACCTTTACGATTGCAACCTTGTCTGCTCAGGTTCGTATGGATAGCCTTACCGTTTACACCACGGAAGACTAATATTTCCCCGGCACATTGTGCCAATCCAATAAAAAAAGGCCGCATCCTCGGATGCGGTCTTTTTTATACGCATATAAGCCATGGGGGAGGAGCCTGCGCAAACAAAATCCCCCTTGACGAATGCCGCCAAATGGGGTAAAATAATAGGGAAATACAGCGAAAGGCATTTTAACTTATGCTGATGCAAAAATGCAAAAAACTCATCACCGTTATCGGCATTTTGTTGCTGATCACGGTACTGGTTTCCTGTGATACCACCGTGTCAGAGCCGGTTACGGTGTCGATCAAAACCTATGACCGTACCACGTTGGCAGTTGGCAAAACATTGCAGTTGGAGCTGACAGACCCTGATTTGTCAGCCACGTGGTCTGCCTCTAACGATGCCGTCACGGTTGATCAAAACGGCCTTGTCACCGCCGTGCGAGAGGGAAAGGTGGCCGTCACAGCCACTTGTGGCGAGGCCTCGGATAGCGTGATGATCCAAGTGGTTGCCGCTCCTGTCACGCCCGACGATGGCGCAGGAGACAACGACGATGGCGCAGGAGACAACGGCGGTGGAGCTGGGAATGGCGACAATGATGACCCGGCCGCACACGCGCCTGCCACCAGCCTTGCCGAAGCGTTGGAACGCTCGCAAAAGGGCATTTTATCGGGGATGCTGACCGTTCCCGACCAAGCGCCCACGCTTTCTGCATATCGCCCTATGCAAAATGGGCAGTATATCCTCAACGATCAACCTTATTTTGCCGACAATAATACCTACGTGGTGGTGGATGCTTATGGCCAGGAGGTGTTCCGCGTCTATCGCGGCGGCGGATACATCACATTAGAGGAGGTAGCCGCCTATGTTTACGCCTTTGGCGATGTGCCCGCCAACTATGTATCAAGCAAAAATATGGAGCCCGAGAATAGCATCTGGGGGCAGTATCTGCGTCTCAATCATACGCGCTTCAGCGGTGATACCGATCGCTATCCTTACGAGCCAAGGCTGCCCAACATCAGCGGATGCGGCGGAGCGCTTTACTATTACGAGATTGATATCGGCACTACGGGCACCGATTGTGACCCTGCCTACATCAGCAAGATCTACAACGATGGTCAAACCATCACCCGTGGCGCCGCCCGTATTGTTTACGGCAAATACGATCTGGATAGTGACGGCGTGTATGAGTTTGGTGAGCATCATCTGTTTTACACCTACAACCATTACAATGATTTTCAAGAATATTTGAACTATTACGGCGGTTGGGGGCAAATGTTTGGCAACATCACAGGCGGCGGCTCCATTTCCAGCAAAACAGACTACAACCCCACCCCATATGTAGCGGTGGTCAGAGCCCAGCTCCCCGATGGCGTGCAGGCTGCGGCTATTTTCTACGATCCCAAACATTATCTGCTGGCAGCCGCCTGAAACACAAAAAATCCCGACACGTGTCGGGATTTTTTGTGTTTAAAGATCTTTCAACTGTTCAAAAACAGCCATTTCGGTTCGCGTTGCAATCAAAGGGGTGACCGATATCAATCCGGCGCGCACGGCGTTGATATCGGTTGTGGGGTCGCTGCCCGTGTCTTTGCGGATGTCGCCCGATTGCACGTACATATGTCCCTTGCTGCGGATAAAGGTGTCACAAAAGAACATACCGCCCTGCTTGGTGATGCGCAGGCCCTTGGGGCTTTCGGGAATGTTGACATTATAAAGGGGATTGTGGTCGTAAAGACGGTTCTTGGAAAGAAATTCCCAAACCCGATCCAGCATTTCGGGGGCGTGCATCAGATTGGCAGGATCGGTGGAAAGGGCCAGACCCTTTACCCCCAGTCGCGCGCCCTCAAAAATGGCACCGCAGGTGCCCGAATACACAATGTCGTCACCCAGATTATAGCCCCGATTGATGCCGGAAAGGATCAGATCGTATTTCTGTTGCAGACCAAGCACCCCAAATCGCACGCAGTCCGCAGGGGTGGAGTCCACCGCATAACCGGTCAGCCCGGGGGCGATCTCCATCTCGGTGATCTCAATCTCGCGGGAAAAATGAATGGCCTGACTTTTGCCGCTCTGCTCCACCTTGGGGGCGGCTACGGTGACTTCGCCCAGCTGCTGTGCCCAACGCGCAAGCAGGGGTAAAACAGGGGAGCGGATGCCGTCGTCATTGGTGATCAGAATCTTCATTACAGCCACCCCTCGTTTTCTTTTTTATATGCTCCAAGCAGCTTATCGGCCTCTGCCACCAGCTCCATCATCTGCTTTTTGCTGTGCACCGTGGCACCGCTGGCGCAGGCGTGTCCACCGCCCTCATAATTGGCGGCCAGCTCGTTGACGGTGACAAAGCGCGAACGCAAGCGCACGCGAATATCCGTGCCGTTGCCCGCATCAATAAAGGCGATCCAGATCAAGCTGTTTTTGATGGAATCCATATACGAAACGCAGGCAGAGGCCTGCTCATAGGAAAGGCCGTATTTCTCCTTGGTGGCGTTGTCGATATATAGATACGCTACGCCGTTTTCGGTGATTTTGATGTGATTCAGTACATAGCCTTGGAACTGGAATTCCTCAAACTCTTTCATATACAGGTTGGCATACAGGTGGTCGGTGTCAACCCCAAGATCCAGCAGCATACCGGCAAGGCGCATTGTGTCGCCCGATACCGAACGGAAGCGGAATCGACCCGAGTCGGTGACCATGCCCACGTAAATAGCTGTGGCAGCCTCCACATCAATTTTCAACTCGTCACGGAACGCATCGTAAAAAGCGGCAATCATTTCCGAGGAAGAGGAGCGCTCCTCTTCTACCCAGTTGTGATCGCCATAGGCCTCCACATCAATGTGGTGGTCGATCTTGACCAGTTCCTTGCAAAGAGTGAATTTCTGATTGGAAATGCGCGCCGCTGTGGCGGTATCTACCACAATGCCAAGGGCATCGGCATAGAATGCGTCGTCGCGCAAGGCTTCCTCGTCCCCAAGAAAAGCCAGATAGTCCGAAAAGTCACAGTTCTGTAAAATGATCTCCTTTTCGGGGAAGGAGAGCTGCAGAATGCGCTGCAGGCCCTTGGTAGAGCCAATGGCGTCGCCATCGGGTCTGAAATGGCGGAAAATGATGATACGGTTGTGTTTTTTGATGGTTTCAAGCACATCGCGTGCAGCCGTCAGATTCATTGGTTTGCCTCCGATAGTGAATTTAAGTCCTCCAGCAGAGCCATGGCCTCATCTCGGTTCTTTAAGGTTGCACCGCTGGCCTTTTGGTGTCCGCCGCCACCGTATTTGGTGGCAATGGGGTTGATGTTATGGCGATTGGAGCGGATCTCACACAGCACGCCATTTGTCGTTTCGGTAAAGTTGACCCACGTGTCAATGCCACGGATCTCGGACATAACGTTGACCATGCCACGAGAAAGGGTAAAGTCGTCTGCGCCATAGCTCTTGGCTTCTTCCAGGGGGGTATAAATGTAGGCCACACGATGAGGTGTGGTTTGGATTTTCAAGGTGAATTTCGCGCGGAGCTGTATGAAAAACAGCTCATCGGCATAGAGATTTTTGTAAATATCTGCGGTTTCAAATTGGCGCTCCATCAAAAAGGCCGCCATGCGGAAGGTTTTTGCTGAGGTGGAGTCGTAGCGGAACCGCCCCGAGTCGGTGACCATGCCGGTATACAGCGATTTGGCCGCCGCAGGCGATACCGTCCAGCCACATTCCATGGCCATAGCCGCGATCATGCCGCAACAGCTTTCAAAGGAGGTGTCGGTTACCTCGGTTTCGGTGATGGTTTCGCAAAAGATATGATGGTCAATGCGAGCGGTGGCGGTGGCGGTAGCGTAGCGCTCATCGCAGATCAGAGATTTGGCGGAGGTATCCAGCACAATGGCAAGTGCGTTTTCATAGGCCTCGTCGGGTACCTCGTCCATGGGGGAGGTCACCATAAAGGCGTAACGTGGAGTCATGTCCCCTACCGCAAGAATTTCCTTGCGGGGGTAGGTGTCGGTCAGAATCTGCTTTAATCCCAGCTGGGCGCCCAGCGCATCACCGTCGGGATTTTTATGCCGATGAATGATGACACGGGGGTATTGCAGAATCAACTGCTGTATGGCTTCAAACATAGGTGGTGTCTGTTCCTTTCTCTTTGAGATGGGAAACGATCCGTTGGGTGATCATTTCCAAGGCCACGGGGTTCATGCCGCCCTCGGGCACGATGATGTCAGCATAGCGCTTGCTGGGCTCTACAAAGGCCTCGTGCATGGGCTTGACTGTGGCAAAATATTGCGAGATGATCGAGTCCAGATCCCGTCCGCGCTCGCTGACGTCGCGCTTGATCCTGCGGATGATGCGCACATCGGCATCGGTATCTACAAAGATCTTGATATCCAGACGGTCACGGAGTTCTTTGCTTTCGAAAATCAGAATACCCTCCAGCACGATCACCTCGGCTGCGTGCACATGGCGCGTTTCGGTACTGCGATCGTGCAGGGCATAATTATAAATGGGGCAGGATACATCTCGCCCTTGACGCAGCTCATCCAACTGGTGGATCAAAAGCGCCGTATCAAAGGCGTCGGGATGATCGAAATTCAAAGTGGCGCGCTCTGCAAGAGAGAGGTTGCTTTGCGCCTTATAATAGTCGTCGTGGCGCAGGAGGGAAAGGCGGCTGCCAAAATGCTCGGCCAATCGCTTGGCCAACGTGGTTTTTCCGCTGCCCGAGCCTCCTGCAATGCCAATGATCAGATGCTTGCTCATAGGGCCTCCGTGATCAGATCAGAATATCGTAGATCAGCTTTTGCGTCAAGGGGCGCTCTGCGGTGTAGGTCAGCGCTTCCTCAATCCTGATGGCGGCAGGAGAGAGTAGCTCCTCTTGCGAGGTGTATAACTGCGCTACGGTCTCTCCCTTTACCACGGCATCGCCGGGCTTTTTCAGCAATACAATTCCCGCGGTGTGGTCAATGGCGGCATCCTTGGTGGCGCGTCCTGCACCAAGCAGGGTGGCCGCATTGCCAATGGCACCTGCATTGCAAGAAAGCATATAGCCGTCGCATGGGGCACAGAGCGCAGCGCTGTGAGCCGCCTTGGGGAACTTTTCGGGGTCGCGAGCAAAGGAGACGTCGCCACCTTGGGCGGCGATCCATTGGCAGAATTTCTCATAAGCGTGGCCGCTGTCCAATATGTCGCGTGCCAGCGTTGCGGCCTCGTCCTGCTCTTTTTGCAGCGAGAGCGCAATCATCAGGGTGGCCAGCTGCAGGCAGACCTCTCGCAGGTCCTGCGGGCCCTTGCCGCGCAGCACCTCAATGGCCTCCTTGACCTCCAGAATGTTGCCCACCGCGTGCCCAAGGGGAATGTCCATATTGCTGATGATCGCGGCGGTGTGGCGATGATGCGCCTGGCCAATGCGCACCATCAGCTGTGCCAGCTCGCGGGCGGCCTCCGGCGTTTGCATAAAGGCACCTGCACCGCATTTGACATCCAGCACGATCGAGCGGGTGCCGGCGGCCAGCTTTTTGCACATAATAGAAGAAGCGATCAAGGGGATGGAATCCACGGTGGCTGTCACATCGCGCAGGGCGTAAAGCTTTTTATCGGCCGGGGCAAGATCGGCACTTTGACCGATTACGGCAATGCCGTGTTTTTGCACTTGGTTGGCAAAATCATCGGGGGAAAGAGAGGTGCGAAACCCGGGAAAGGATTCCAATTTATCCACCGTTCCGCCGGTGTGCCCAAGGCCGCGACCGCTCATTTTGGCCACAATACCGCCGGCGGCAGCTACAATGGGGGCCACGATCAGCGTGGTTTTATCTCCCACGCCCCCGGTGGAGTGCTTGTCCACGCTGCGAGGGCCAAAGGTGTCGGGGGAGATTCGATCGCCGGAGCATTCCATTGCTCCGGTCAAATCAAAGGTTTCCTTGTCGGTCATGCCGCGAAAATATACCGCCATGAGAAAGGCGGACATTTGATAATCGGGGATTTTGCCTGCTGTATAGGCTTGTATCAGCTCGTTGATCTCTTGCTGCTCCAGTGCCTTGCCGTGTTTTTTCTTTTCAATCAAATCGTATACACGCATCGTCACACTCCCAGAGAAAAGCGGTGTGGGAGCAATTCGTCCAGGGCCAGCACGCGACGGCTCTTTCCATCGGTGAGAATGACCGAAAAGTCTCCCTTGCAAAATTCGCTCATTACCTGCAAGCAAACGCCGCAGGGGGGGCAGAACGTATCCACGGGGCGCTGATTGCTGCCACCCACAATGGCGATTGCCGTGAAATCCCGATGGCCCGCATGTATGGCGCTGAAAAAGGCCACTCGCTCGGCGCATACGGTGGGGGTGTGCGTGGCGCTTTCAATATTGGCACCGGTAAAAATGCTGCCATCAGCGGTCAGCAAAGCCGCACCCACCGAAAAATCGGAATAGGGGGCGTAACTTTTGGTTCTGGCTTCTGCTGCTTTTTGGATCAACAGCGAAAGAGTATCGGTGTTCATAGGCTTACCTCATTTGATCTGCAGTAATTGACATACCGTTTGGCTGATGTGATCAAATCCAACAACGGTGCCGAGATTTTGCGACAAAATTCCGTTTCCATACATCAAAAAGGGCACATATTCTCTGGTGTGATCGGTACTGTTATCGGTGGGATCACAGCCGTGGTCGGCGGTCACGATCAGCACATCCTCCTCCCCGAGATGGGGGAGTGCGTTCCCAAGCCAGCGGTCAAAGGTGTTCAGCGCCTCGGCATAGCCAAGGGCATCCTGACGGTGACCGTATTTCATATCAAAGTCAACAAGGTTGACAAAGCAAAGGCCGTGGAAATTCTGTTGCATCAGCTCCAGCGTTTTGGCCATGCCCTCCCCGTTGCTGTGGGTGGGGTAGGATGCGGTCAAGCCCGACATGGCAAAAATATCGCCGATCTTTCCCACACCGATCGCATCAAGGCCGGCGTTGGAAATCCGATTCAGCATGGTATCCTTAGGGGGAACCAGAGAGAAATCCCGACGGTTTTCGCTGCGCCTGAAATTGGGGGCGCTCCCTACAAAGGGGCGGGCGATCACACGTCCCACACCGTATTTGCCACACAGAAGGCGACGGGCGGTGCGGCAGATCTCATACAGTTCTTCCAAGGGAACGACATCCTCATGGGCGGCGATCTGAAAAACGCTGTCTGCTGAGGTATAAACGATCAGCTTTCCGGTTTCTACATGCTCCTGACCGTAGTCACGTATCACATCTGTGCCGGAATAGGGGAGATTGCAAAGCGTGCCGCGCCCCACCTCTTTTTCAAAGGCGTGGATCAATTCCTTCGGAAAGCCTTGGGGGAACGTGGGCATGGGAGCTTCGGAAATGATGCCGGCCATTTCCCAATGCCCCGTGGTGGTGTCCTTGCCCATGCTCTTTTCCTGCAAACGGGCATAGGTCGCCTTGGGATTGTCGGATTTTACCACACAGTCAACGCCGTCAATGTTTCCAAGGCCCAGATCGGAAAGTGTAGGGAGGTGCAGGGTACCGGTCTTAGCAACACCGGCCAGGGTGTTGGCACCCGCATCGCCAAAGGCGGCGGCATCGGGAGCTTCGCCAATTCCAAAGGAATCCAGCACCATCAAAAATACGCGGCGCGTCATGACATCGAGGCCGCCACATTCAAGGCGATGGTCATCATATCGGTAAAGGTTGTCTGACGTGCATCGGCATCCAACGCCTCGCCGCGCAGGATATGGTCCGAAACGGTGCAAATGGCGAGCGCGCGCTTGCCGGCTGCCGCAGCATTCATATACAAAGCGGCAGCCTCCATTTCAACACCGAGAACGCCCATTTTGTACCAACCATTGTTAAAGTTGGGGTCCGCGTGGTAGAACACGTCAGAGGAAAGCAGGTTGCCTACTTGATAACGTACGCCCAATGCCTTGGCTTCCTCTACCGCGCGGGAGAGCAGCTCAAAGCTGGCAATGGGAGCGAAATTGCCGTTCAGCTTGTATTGCTCCTGATAGGCGGAGTTGGTGCAGGCACCCATGCCAATAATCACATCACGCAGCTGTACGTTGTCAGCAAGACCGCCGGCCGAGCCGATGCGGATGATATTTTCCACGCCAAAAAAGTTGTATAGCTCATAGGAATAAATGCCAATGGAGGGCATGCCCATACCGCTGGCCATCACCGAAACCGGTACACCGTGATAGGTGCCGGTATAGCCTTGAATACCGCGCACGTTATTGATCAGCTTGGCATCCTCCAAAAAGGTTTCTGCCACGAATTTCGAGCGGAGAGGATCTCCGGGCATCAATACGGTCTTGGCAAAATCGGCCGAGGTTGCTTTGATGTGTGGGGTGTGCTGATTGCTCATGACTGCCTCCTTAATAAGCGGATTTGCTTTCTTCGTTTTTGGCGATCTTTACGATGCGGCTGGTGCCAAGACGGGTGGCCCCCAGCTTGATGAAATCCTCGGCATCTGCAAGGGACGAAATGCCACCTGCGGCCTTGATCTGCACCCCTTTGCCGATGTGCTTGGCAAAGAGTGCCACGTCCTCACGGGTAGCGCCACCGGTCGAAAAACCGGTAGACGTCTTAATGAAATCTGCACCGGAGGCGGTCACCAGCTCACACATTTTGATCTTTTCCTCATCGGTGAGAAGACAGGTCTCAATGATCACCTTCAGGATCTTTTGGCCGCAGGCCGCCTTCAGGGCCTTCAGCTCATTCAGGATCTCATCATACATTCCTGCTTTCAAGTGCCCCACGTTGATTACGGTGTCGATTTCGTCGGCGCCGTTGGCCAACGCATCCTGGCATTCAAACACCTTTACAGCCGTAGTGGAATAACCGTTGGGAAAGCCGATGACCGTGCAGATCTGCAGCTTGTCGCCCACGTATTCCTTGGCCTGCTTTACGTGAGAGGCGGGGATGCAAACCGAAGCAGTCTGATACTTCATGCCGTCATCGCAAACGGCCTTGATGTCAGCCCAGGTTGCGCCCTGCGCCAGCAGGGTGTGGTCACATTTGGAAAGGATCTCTGCAATGTTCATATCTATACTCCTCATTTGTTATTTTGACGTTGAATGGTCTCGTGCCAGCAGCGGTGACACATGGCAATGTAGGTCTCGTTGCCGCCGATCATGACTTGATCACCGGTGGTGACAATGTTCATGTCGGCATCCAGCCGCGCATTGACCGTTGCTTTCGCACCGCAGGTGCAAATGGTCTTGATCTCCGAAATCGAATCGGCCAGCTCAAAAAGGCGCTTGCTGCCCGTGAACAGGTGGCACAAAAAGTCGGTACGCAGGCCAAAGCAAAGCACCGGCTTGCCGCATTCGTCTACAACGCGACGCAGCTGGTCGATCTGCTGCTCGGTAAAAAACTGACACTCATCGGCAATGATCACGTCGGTTTCGCTATGTTCGGTGGTAAACAGCGCAAACAGATCGGCATCCGCGCCGACGGTGTCGCAGGGGGCTGCAAGGCCGATGCGGGATTTGACAATGTTTTTGCCGTCACGGTCGTCAATGGCGGGCTTGATCAGCCAAACGCTCATGCCGCGTTCCTCATAATTAAATTTTGTGATCAGCGCTTGAGCTGTTTTTGATGAGCCCATTGCGCCGTATTTGAAATATAATTTGGCCATTTGAAACACTCCAATTAAAATATCAATATTATTTTAACATATTTATATCAAAAAAGAAAGGCCGAAACGAAAAAAATCCATGCAATTTGCGAAAACAAAATCACCATAAAATTGCCAATCATAAGATCTGCATTGCGGCACACAATATATTCGGAGCGCGAAAACGCAATCGCCGCGGCGATGGCGCTGTCGCACTCTTGAAAAATAGATCAAGGGTTCGCCGTGGCCGTGTGTCGGCAGATGTGCATGATCAATGGCAATGCGCGAACAAAGGAGAAATCAAAATGGCAAACAAGCAGGCAAAGAAGGCTCTTGAGCAATTCAAGATGCAGGCTGCAAACGAAGTAGGCGTTAACCTCAACCAGGGCTACAACGGTGATCTGACCGCTCGTCAGGCCGGCTCTATCGGCGGCCAGATGGTCAACAATATGAACCCCGTACGAACTATGAGATTTGAACGTCATAACCGCATATCGCAAGGACACAAGATAACCGTCAAGTACGCGTTTTCCCTTACGGTATAAGGCTTTGATGAAATAAAACGTA
>JAFTSB010000004.1 GCA_017461945.1 Clostridia bacterium
GCGCGTTGGCAATGAGGAAATGAAACCCGGTTGGACCGACTATCATTGCCGCGTATTTGAATTTGATTATGACGTCACCGAGCTTTGCGCACCCGAAAGCGTGCTGACGGTCTCTGTTTCCAACGGCTGGTGGAGCGGTCGCATTTCCTTTGGCGCTTACGGCTGGCACGAGCCTGCCTTTGCGGCTGTCCTTTCCTTTTTTGACAAGAAAGGCAAGTGCCTGCAGCAGATCGTCACCGATGAGAGCTGGGAAACCGTCATCGGCGGTCGCATTCTGTTTGCGGATATCTGGGACGGTGAATACTACGATGCCAATATGCCCGATGCCCACACCTTCCCTGAAGGGTATGCATGGGAAAAGGCTTCCTTGTATCAGGGTCACGTTCCTGCCATTGTTCCCCACGTGGGTGAGCCCATTCGCGTGCGCCCGCAGTTCAATCATCGCCCTGCCAGCGCCGTTCTGTACCGTGACGTGAAGGAGAACGGTACCGACTTTGGTGAGATCGTTCCGATTTCGACCAAGGTTGGCACAGGATGCGAAAAAACACGCATACGTGCAGGCGAAAAGCTGATGTTGGATCTGGGGCAGGAAATGGTTGGCCGCCCCAAGCTGACGGTGGTTGCCCCCCGTGGAGCGCGCATCGAGCTGATGGTGGGCGAGCTGCTGAACGACAGCGGCGATAAGAGTCGCGGAAACGACGGCCCAAAGGGCAGCATCTATATGGCCAATTATCGCACCGCGCTGGCGCGTGCCGTATACGTGGCCGCAGGTCGCGATACCGAGACCTACGAGCCCAGCCACGCTTTCTATGGCTTCCGCTATTTCTGCATTACTGCGGACACCGATTTTGATCTTGTGGAGGTTGAGGGCGTGTTCCTCAGCACCGATATGACCGAAACCGGACATATTGAGACCAGCAACCCGGAGATCAACCGCTTCTTTGAAAACGTCCAGTGGGGTCAGCGCTGTAACTACCTTTCCGTCCCCACTGATTGCCCTCAGCGTGACGAGCGCCTGGGCTGGTCCGGCGATACTCAGATCTTTTGCGGTGCCGGCACTTACAATGCCAATGCACGCGGATTTTTGAGAAAGTGGCTGGGAGATGCCCGTGACGGTCAGCGTGTTTCTGCCGGTTACTGGGACGTGATCCCTGTCGTTCCGATTGCCAGAAGCGGCGAAAAGCGCAACGACGGCTCGGTGGCTTGGGCGGATGCAGGCATCATTGTGCCGTATATGCTCTATTTGAAATACAACGACCTGGAGACCCTGCGTGAGCATTACGATTCCATGGAGCTGTACATGGATTTCCTTGCCAAGGAGGGCGGCCCTCTTTCTCGCTATAACGACTGGTTGGCTTATGAGGAGACCCCCGGCGAGTACATTTGTCTTGCGCACTATGCCTATGACGCTATGCTGATGAGCAGGATGTCCAAGGCCATTGGCAAGCGTGACCGCGCTGAGCATTATGCTGCGCTTTTCCAAAAAGTTAAGGCGGATTTCAATGCTCGCTATATCGAAAACAACACGCTGACTGTGGTCACGCAAACCTCTTGCTTGCTGGCATTGCGCTTTGGATTGGTGGATGGCGAGGTGCGAAAAAACGTGATCGATCTGTTGGAACAGAAGATCGTAGAAAACGATTATACGCTTTCCACCGGATTCATCGGCACCGGCATTCTCAATCAGACACTTTCCGATGTGGGATTGGATGGTCTGGGCTATTCCTTGCTGTTGCAGACCCGCGATCCTTCTTGGTTGTATAGCGTGCGCCAGGGTGCTACCACGGTTTGGGAACGCTGGAATTCCTACACCAAGGAGACCGGCTTTGGCCGCGTGAATATGAACTCCTTCAACCATTACGCCTATGGCGCGGTGGTAGAATGGATGTACGCTTATGCTGCCGGCATTGCTGCTGACCCGGATGCCCCTGGCTTCCGCCACTTTGTGCTTTCGCCCAGGCCCGACACCCGAAAGGGAAGTGAACTGCCCGCAGGGCAGAGCCTCATTACCTACGTAAAGGCCCATTACGATTCTGCGGCCGGCCGTATCGAGAGCGCTTGGGATTGGCGCGAAGGACTGTTCACCTACTCCTTTACCATTCCTGCCGGTGCTGGTGCGCGTGTGGAATACCCCCTGCTCAACGGCCGCGAGGAGCTTGTCGTGAACGGTAAGACTATGACCGTTGCCCAGCTGCATGGCCGTATTGAGAACGGAAAGGCTATTTTTGAGCTTGGCGAAGGTCGCTATGTGATCCAATAAATCTCAAAAGCCGCGGCGGCCGGCCGCCGCGGCAAGAATTTAAAAAATCTTTCGCAAAAAATCCGCAAAATCTCTTGACAATTTTCTTTAAATTGTTTATAATATCTTGTGTTGCTTTTTCCGCAACGCGATTTTCGGTTGCGAAGGAGGTATTGCTATGGTTTTGAATATGGGTCCTATGCTACGCGGTGAGATCACTCGTATGGAGATCGGCTACGAGCTTGCGCCCGAGTCTGTTATGGATGTGGTATTTCCTGAAAATGCCAAGGTCAACGGCTTCATTACCGACGATGCGGGCTATATGCGCTTGCATTTGACGGCAACTCTCCCATATCGCGGCTCTTGCGCCAGATGTCTTGACCCGGTCGAGGGTGTTTTTACCCTGGACTTTGAGCGGACTGTGGCGGCCGAGGGTTCTATCAGCGAGGAGCAATTAGAAGAAAACGAAGATTCTTATGTCATGATCCGCGACGGCAAGCTGGATGTGGACGAGGCACTTCGCGAGGAGTTGCTGGTTTGCTTCCCCATGCGATTGCTTTGCAGCGAGGATTGTCCCGGTCTTTGCCCCAAGTGCGGCAAGCCCAAACGGGAGGGGGATTGCGGATGCCCCGAAAAGGAAATTGATCCGCGATTGGCCATTCTGAAAAATTGGCTTGACAAAGAAGAAAAATAATAGTATAATAAATAACGCTGTGTTTAACACAAACCCAAGGAGGTGTAGGCAAAATGGCAGTTCCGAAGAAAAAAGTTTCCAAAGCGCGCAGAGATAAGAGACGTTCCAACAACTCCAAGCTCGAAATGCCCGGCATGGTCAAGTGTGCAAAGTGCGGTGAATACGTACTGGCTCACCACGTGTGCAAGGCTTGCGGTTCTTACGACGGAAAAGAAGTCATTAAGCAGGACGCTTAATCACAAAACCGAAAAGGGAGCGACGAAAGTCGCTCCCTTTTCGGTTTTTATATTCTGGCGATTAGATCTCCAAGAAAATACAGCAAGGGGAGGGTGGCCACCGATAATAGGGAGGTGGAACCAACTGCCTGGGCGGCGTATTCCGGGGCGATGTCATAAAGCTCACCCAGCATCGAGATCGACGCACCGCTGGGCAATGCCGCGATAATGGTGCAAAACAGCACCACACTATAGCTATCCGACAGTCCAAGCGTCAGTAGCTTGGCGATCAGACAAACGGCGATGGGCATCAAAATCAATTTGATGGCGTTAAAAACGTAGACGCGCGGATTGCGGAGCATAGCCCCAAGCCCCTGCCTCGCCACCAATGAACCGGTCACCAGCACCGAGATCGGTAAGCACAGATTGCCCAGATGATTGGTGAAGTCGATGACAAAGAGGGGGAGGGGAACCACTGCCTTTAACAGATAGAGTCCCAGGCCGATCACGCAGGGAACTGTGCCAAGATTAAAGATGGCCTTTTTGGGGGTCAGCTTGATATCCTCGCGCCCTTTTGCCAGAATGGCAATACCTAAGGTCCAGACGTAGGTGTGAAAGCCAATCACGAAAAAGGCACCGATAAAGGCTCCCTCGCCGGGGAAAATGGCTTCTAAAATGGGGAAACCGATAAATCCGCAGTTGGTAAAGATCGTGGCAAACAAGCTGATCTTGCGCTCGGCCTCGTCCTTATAAAGTGGGCCAAACAGCAGGGCAAGGACGGCCATTAAGGGATGGATCAAAAACCCGATCAACATGAAAAACAGGCCTTTTTTCAGCGCCTCAACGCTAAAGTCCTTGCCAATCAAGGCGCCCACGATCATCATGGGTTGCCCTAATTTGATGATCAGCCCCGAAAGCCGCTTGGAGGCAACGTCGTCGATCACACCGATGCGTCGGCACAGATAGCCGGTGGAAAGCAGTAAAAAGATGATGCCAATGACCGACAGTAAATTCAAAAATGTGTTAAGATCCACCCTTACTCACCGGACTTTCCGCAAAGCTCTTCCAGCTTTTCCTTTAGTCGTCTCATATCGGTCAGCATATCCTCTTTTTTGCGAGGGTCTCGCAGCAAGTAAGCAGGATGATATACGGCGGTCATGACGAAATCGCCCTTTTCAAACCATTCGCCGTGTTCCTTGGTGATGCGAAAATCCGATTTGATCAGCTTGGCAGCAGAAATGCGACCAAGGCAGACAATGATCTTGGGACGTAGCAGCTTTACCTGCTCGCGCAGATATCCAATGCAGGCTTCTTCCTCCTCAGGTAGGGGATCACGGTTCTTTGGGGGGCGGCATTTAAGGATGTTTGCGATGTAGACGTCCTCACGGGGAATGTCCACCGCCTCTAAAAATTTATTCAAGAGCTGGCCAGCGCGCCCCACAAAAGGGGTGCCCGAAAGGTCCTCCTGCTCGCCGGGGGCTTCTCCTACAAAAAGGAGCTTAGCGGTGCGACTGCCGGTACCGAACACACAGTTGGTTCTGGTTTCGTGCAAGGAGCATTTGGTGCAGGATGCGCAGACGCTCTCAAGGGTTTCCCAATCCATAAAAGGACCTCCTAAATCTCAATGATATCTTTATTATAACAAAGATGCTGTCACCGCGCAAGGGGCGCTGACAAAAAAGTAAGAAAAAGGCCGAAGGCACCTCCCACAAGGGCTTGTGCCATCGGCCTTTTGCTATTAGGCTTCTTGCAAAGCCTTTTCCAAAGCTTTTGCCAGCTGATCGGGGCAAGAGGTGGGCTTAAAGCCGCATTTGATGCCCGATAAACGGCGGATGGCCTCCTCGGCCTCCATACCGCTGACAAGAGCCGCTACACCCTGCGTGTTGCCGGAGCAGCCACCCAAAAAGCGGACGGATTGCACCTTGGTGCCCTCCAGCTCGATCTCGATCATGCGAGAGCAAACGCCGTGCGTTTGATATTGTATGGTTTTCATTTGTATTCTCCTTTATGTTGTGATGTGGTCGTATTGGCCGATGATGCTGACATTGGGCAAAAACAGACGGATATAAAGCTCCAAAAGGGGAACCTCGCTTTCCGGGATCAGAAAAACGGGAAAATGGGCAAAGCTGTTTTCCGGATAGGCGGCAGGCAATGCATCGACCCGGCGCAATCGCGCCTTGCAAATGCCGGCAGCAAACAAAAGCTCGCTTAAAACCGAGCCGTCCTCGTCGGTGGTACGCATTTCCAAAACGTGCTGCAAATCGCCCTTGGGCCGGGGAGACCACAGGCGCGAAATCAAGGCGAAGCGCAGGCTTCCCTCATTTTCCTTGGAGGGGATATCACAAGTGCAAACAATGTGCAGATCCAAACGCTCAAAATCCTCGTAAAACTGCAGAAAGCGAGACCCGGCGGCATCCTCCATGGGAAGTAAGCCAAAATCCGCAGAGCCGTCCGCTACCTCTTCCAAAATATCGGAAAGAGAGGAGAGCAGCAGGGGAGGCGCCCCTTGTAGCAGGGAGGCCATGTGGGTGATCGCTTCATCAAAAATCGCACCCGATAGGCGTGCCACGCGGCAGGCAGCAATGGCAGGAGGATGGACAGAGATGCGGGTGGGTAAAGAAATATTCTGCAAAAGGCCGTGGCAAAGCGCCATGCGCTCCTCCCGGGTCAACTCTGCCGGGGATAACGGGAGCTGCTCCGGTAGGATGTCAGTGGGGGAGAGATGCAGCTGGCGCCCCAAAGCGGTCAGCTGCAGGCAGCACAGCTCCAAATTATCTGCAGAAGCCTCTCGCCAAAGCGTCAGATTGTCGCGGGCAATTTCAGCCGATGTGTTCATTGTGCCAGCTCCGCCAGAATGCGATAGCTTTCCTTTAAAAATGCCTGCATTTCCTCGGCATTAAAGCGGCGGTGAGATAGCACGGCCAGGCGATACAGATATGCGGCAAAGGGCTCGGCCTTGGCGCTGTCAGCTGTTTGCATCGTGGCTACCTTCTCCACCAGCGGCGAGGAGATGTTTACAATCAGCGTGGTGTCCACGGGGAAGTCGGGCATAGCGCCCTCGCCGCCGGTCATGCGGTACATACGCATCATATCCTCCATGCGGCGCGATTCCTCGGAAACGTTCAGAATGGTGGGAATGTCGGCATCCTTCAAAGCCTCGAATTTTACCGTCAGCTTGTCGTTGCCGCTGACCTTTTTGAACAGTTCCGCCAGGGCGGTATTTTCGCTAACCTGCTCCTCGCCCTTTAGAATACCGGCTACATCGGCATCCACGCGAACAAACTTAACGCCTTGCATCTGGCTTTCCACGGTGGCGGCAAACTGGGTATCCAGCATGTTGTCAAAATGTACAACTGCAATGTCCTGTGCCTCGTACATAGCGATGTACTGTGCCTGCAGAGCAGGATCGGTGGTGTAGTATACGGTATTTTCGTGCTTTTCCTTGGCCGTCTCCAGATAATCGCTGATGGTCACGTGGCGGTTATCGGTCAGCTTCAAGAGCAGGCAATCTTTGGTGCGGTTCCAGAATTTGTTGTCGCGCATACAAGCGTATTCCACAAAGGTCTTGATGTCATCCCAAACCTTTTCGTATTGCTCGCGGTCATCGCGACACATAGAAACCAGCTTATCGGCCACCTTTTTTACAATGTGGGCGCTGACCTTGGAAACGTAGCTGTTGGTTTGGAGATAGCTACGAGAAACGTTCAAGGGCAGCTCGGGGCAATCCAGCACACCCTTCAGCATCAGCAAATATTCGGGGATGACCTCTTTGATGTTGTCCGCTACAAAAACCTGGTTGTAATAGAGCTTGACCTGCCCCTCGATGGATTCGTAGTTGTTGGCAATACGGGGGAAGTACAGAATACCCTTGAAATTCAGGGGATAATCGGCATTGATGTGGATTTGGAAAAGGGGCTCGCGAAAATCATAGAATACCTTGCGATAAAAGTCCTTGTATTCCTCCTCAGTACAATCGGCAGGGGACTTTTGCCACAAAGGAGTAGTGTCGTTGATGGGCTTTTCGCCCTCGTCCTCTTTTTTTTCACTACCGTCGTCAAAATAGATCTCTACCGGCATAAAGGCACAGTATTTATTCAGCATTTCGCGAATTTTGCCGGCCTCCAAATAGGCGGCCTCCTCATCCGTGATATGCATAATGATCTCGGTGCCGCGCCCTTCCTTGTCGTCGGCCTCGATCTCATATTCACCGTCGGCAGAACAAGTCCAATGAACGGCAGGCGCGCCCGTATAGGATCTGGTATGGATCTCGACTGTGTCACTGACCATAAAGGCAGAATAAAAGCCAAGTCCGAAGTGGCCGATGATACCGTTTTTGCTGCCTTCGCCCTCGCCTTCGTATTTCTGAATGAAGTCCACGGCACCGGAAAGGGCAATGGAGCAGATATACTTTTTCAACTCTTCCTCGGTCATACCGATGCCGTTGTCCTCTACGGTTAATGTCTTGGCGGCTTTATTAAGGGTTACATCAATGCGATAGGGGGCGGTGTTTGCCTCGATCTCGCCCAGTGACTCCAAGCGCTTTAGCTTTGTGATGGCATCGGTGGCGTTGGAAACGATCTCGCGCAGGAAAATGTCCTTTTCGGAATAGAGCCATTTTTTTATGACAGGAAAAATGTTTTCGGTATTGACGGAAATACCGCCGGTTTTCTTTTCGCTCATGATAGATACTCCTTGCTCAATAAAATGGGGAGCCGACCGTGATCCGATCAGCTCCCTTGTGGGATGATAGAATTATTGGGTCTTGACCTCGTCCTCGTCGATCGGTGACGTGGGGGGGACAGGGGATTCCTCGGGATAACTTTCAAAGGTCTCCTCGCGCTTTTCTTCCTCATCCTCGCATTCGTTTGCGGTAATGGGCTCGCTGATCATTTGATCGATCAGAGACTTGCGAGCCTTGGGGCGGTTGGCGGAGGCATTGAGACGATCCTCTTGAATCCGTTTTTCTTCCTCAGAAAGGGGGAAGGTGTGGGTTGCGTTATAGGTCTCACACAGATCGCTGAAGGCGCGTAGGAAGCGCGCGAGAGCGATCAGGGGACCAACCACGGTCAAAAAGCCGGGAACGGTCCACAGTAGATAGAATTTCTTCGTGACGCAGCAGGTTTTGCCGTTTTCCTGAGCGTAATGCTGAAAACGGGTGATGACACGGCAATGCCACACGATAGGGAAAATGCCCAGCGTACAGATGGCCAGGATCAAATAGGGGAAGAAGCCCCAGGTGCGGTTGCCGTCCTTGTTACAGGCAATGTTCGTGCTTTGCGCAATGACCTCCACCACGTAAAAGGGGTAAATGCCCAAGGTAATGATGGAGTACAGAAACGTGCGCCAGAAGTGGCGATTGGAGCGCATACCGTGCTTGGCAATATCGGTAAAGATACCGCCTGTGTGGTCTGCCGGGATGGGCTTGATAGAAAAGAGACGTTGGAAAAAGCGTCCGACGGCCAAAAAACCACGACGGAAGAAGCATCCAAAGGAGTGGAGGGGAGAGGGGTCGTAATCAACACCTTCTTCTTCGGTTTCAACAGTACGTACCCAACGCACAAAGCGCTGTGTCAAGGTCTCGTCTGTTTTGATTTCATCCTGCGGTCGTATAAAGGCGTCTGCCGGGTAGTATTTCTTGATGTCAGTATCGCATCCCTTTTCACGTAGGCGATGCTTGATAAAATCGTCCAGAATCGTCATCAGCAGGGCAAACAGCGGAACGCCGATCAGCAAGCCGGTCAAGCCCAGCACGCCGCCCATGACGGTAACGGCCACGATAACGCCGAGAGAGGTGAGGCCGGTTTTGTCGCCCAAAATCATCGGGGCGATCAGGTTGCCGTCGATCTGCTGAACGACCAGGATCAACAGTACGAAAACAACTGCCTTCATGGGAGAGGCGATAAAGATGATGATGGCCGAAGGGATAGCGCCGATGAAGGGGCCGAAGAAAGGAATGATGTCGGTGACACCGATGATAACGGCAATCAGAACGGCATAGGGGATCTTAAATACAGTAAACAGCAGCAGGCATACCAGCATAACCATCGTGGAATCCAGCAGCTTGCCGATCATATAACCGCCAAACTTGTTATGGGCGGTGGAAAAATAGCGCAAAAGCACCTTCTCGTTTTTGTCAGAAAAGAGCGCACGGAACACGCGGCGGCAACCGGCGTTCAGTCTTTCTTTGGAAAGCAGCACGTAGATCGAAATGAAAATGCCCACGATGATGTTCTTCAACACGGTCATGGCGCTGCCTGCAATCGAGGCCAAATTGGATACGATCCAGCTGCCGGAGGAGCCGATGATTTCAATAACGAAATTCACGACCTTTTCCAAATTCAAAAAGTCCTCGCCATCCTCGGGTTGGATAAAAGGAATCTTTTTGACAAACTCGTTGATCGAATTGATCACACGCGTAACATAAGACATGCCGTTTGCCTGCAAGTCCTGTACGCTGTCCACCACAGAAGGAACGATCAGCCAGATAACGCCGCCAATAAACACCAACAGCAGCAAATACGTTAGCAGCATCGAGATGGCACGGTTAACGGTGCGTTTTTTGACTTTATTAAATAGCTTGTACTCAAAAAACCGTAAAATGAAGTTGGCGATGTAGGCAAGCACAAGACCGATGGTGATAGGCGCTAAAATAGAGCTTAAGGTTTTAAAGGGGCGCAGTACGGCATCCCAGTTGGAAAGGGTCAATACGATCAGAATTCCAACCAGTGCAGCTGCAGTGATGTGCTTGATCGTCAGCTTTGGTTTTTTGGGGGCAGGATCTTCATCCCGACGGTCTTCAAATTCGGCCATAACTACCTCCAATAAACATTACACAAAACAAACGTGTAATATATATTATACTTATTTTAGGCCATCCGTCAAGGCGAAATAAAAAAAGGCACAAAAAATTCATAAAAATTTGTCATTCTGTTGAAAAAAACAGGAGATTATGTTATAGTGAAAACAAAAGGGGGATGAATATGCAAGCCGTAAAACTGAAAGCACACGCTAAAATCAACTTGTATTTAAAAGTGACGGGCAAGCGCCCCAATGGCTATCACGATCTTGTGACCGTGATGCAAAGCATATCGCTGCACGATACCCTTACCGTGAAGCGTGCATCGGGAGAGGGAATTTTCTTGGATACGGGCGGAGCTTTGCCCACGGATGATAGCAATCTGATCTGCAAGGCAGCACAAGCCTTTTTCCATCGCTCGGGGCATCCCTTTGGTGTTACGGTCACGTTGGAAAAGAAGATTCCGATGCAGGCCGGTATGGGGGGAGGTTCCGCCGACGCTGCCGCCATGCTGCGTGCCTTGAATCTGCTGGATGATGAACGTTTTTCGTTGGAGGAGCTTTGTGCCATTGGCGCTGAGATCGGTGCGGATGTCCCCTTTTGTATAGTAGGCGGCACCAAGCTTTGCCGCGGCATTGGCGAACGGATGGATCCTCTTGTTAACAATTTGTCGGGCACACTTGTGGTCGCCATTGGACCGGAAGGAGTTTCTACACCAAAGGCTTTTGCTGCTTTGGACGAAATGTATGACAATTTTAAGGTGGACAGAGATGGGCAGATACCCCTCGCCTTGATGGCCGCTATGGAAAGCGGAGAGGGTGTTGCGGCTGCATCTCATTTTGAAAATATGTTTGAGCAGGTGATCGAACCGATTCGCCCTGCCGTAAAAGAACTCAAAAAAGTCATGATGAAGAAAGGTGCCATTGCCGCTATGATGAGTGGGAGCGGACCTTCGGTCTGGGGATTGTTTGTGAAAAAATCCGATGCGGAGGATGCTTGCTGCACATTACAGAGTCGTGGTGCGCGCGCCTTTGTCTGTGAAATGATAAAGGAAATATAAAAAGGAACGGAAAAACGGTGATGTCCTTAGCGGAGAATTTATACTTTGAGCAAAGTGCAAGCATCGCATTTGTCTGGACAAATGCAATATGGGCCAAGCCCAAACCCCTATAACGACAGAAAGAGAGAACAGATCGGTTTGTAGCCGAAATGTCCTCTCTTTTTCTGTTGGTTTTCAGTTTAGAGTTATGAGGCTCACGCTGCTCGCCGTTATGGGCTTGCACAGCAAGCGTTATGATATGATTGCCTTTGCGATCTATAACTTGGCAAAGCCAATCATAACAATGCGTAAGCATTTCATAACTCATAACTTGCCCACAAGGGCAATCATAGGTTAGCGTGAATATTCCGTTAAGAGTTATCACGCTAACCGCTCCTTTTATTTTAAAACACCGTTTCAATCAGCCGTGTGCTGCAGGCAGGGGAGTATTCCCAATAATTGATATGATCGTTTCGCTCCGGATCAATGAAATATTTGGGTAGCTCCGGATATTCGGCATCGGGATGAGAGTCGATGATCACCAGCTTGACCTTCATTCGTTCGGGCAGAATACTTTTGATATAAACAGCCGCAAGGTCGCCGACCCCTGTGCGCACGGGCGTTCCCACATTGCCCCGAAGCTCGGCAAGTCCTGCCAGGTTGGGGGCGAGCTCCACAAAAATGCCATAAGACTCGATGCTGCGCACACGCCCCGTTACGGTTTGCCCCGGCTCAAAGCGTGCGGCGTTTTCCTCCCACGTGCCAAGCAGCTCCTTCAAGGTCACAAAAATGCGTTTCAGCTCGGTATCAATGCTTTTGACCACCACGTAGATCTGCATGCCGCAATACAGTCTGTCGCGCGGATGTGTGATACGAGAGATTGAAATACAATCAATAGATAAAAGAGAAGAGATTCCACACCCTACATCCACAAAAGCGCCGTAATTTTCAAGATGCGTGACCTTGGCAGGGATAATGTCCCCGGGAATGATGTTAGCCAAAAAGGAGGCTGCACATTCGCTTTGCGCCGCTCGCCGGGAGAGGATAGCTACACGCTCGCCCTCCTCCTGTGCAAAACGGAGAAATTTAAAGGCGACGGGCTTTCCGACCCGTGTGATAACAGCAATGTCCTTGATGCTTTCTCCGGGGCGACACCAAACGGCTTCTTCGCGTTCGATCAGTCCACGCATACATCCAAGATCAACGTGGAGTCGCATGCGGTTATCGCAAAGCACAACGGGTGCTTCCAGAATCTGTCCCAACCGCCCCGCACGCTCCAGCGCTTCGGGGGAGGAGAGCGCCTCGCGGTTTTCTTTTGTGGAAAGCAACATTCCTTCCGGTTTATATGTATGGATCATAATTTTTACCTCCCAAACGATTTCCTTTGCATCTTATGCGAGGCTGCAAAAAAGTAGCACGAAAAAAATTAAAATCAAGTTTTCAAAAAAACGAGGAAATCATATGAAAAACGAAGAAAACGAGAGGTATCAATACGCTAAATTAAAATTTTAAAATTTTTTTTGAAAAAGGGGTTGACAACCCTATTCCCCTATGTTATAATGTGCAAGTCCGAAAATTTCAAAATAATATCTGGAGGAAAATTCAATGTCCACTTTTATGGCAAAAGCCGAAACCATTGAGCGCAAGTGGTACGTGATCGACGCTGCTAACAAGCCTCTCGGTAAGACTGCTGTTACCGCTGCAAACATTCTGCGCGGCAAGCATCGCCCTGAGTTCACTCCCCATGTCGATTGCGGTGAGTTCGTTATCATTATCAACGCTGACAAGGCAGTTCTGACCGGCAAGAAGCTGGAGCAGAAGTACTACCGTCATCATTCTGGTTACATCGGCGGTCTGAAGGAAGTTCAGTACAAGACCCTGATGGCTACCCGCCCCGAGATGGCCCTGGAGCTGGCTGTGAAGGGTATGCTCCCTCACAACTCTCTTGGCGCAAAGGCTTTCACTCGTCTGAAGGTCTATGCAGGTGCTGAGCACAATCACGCTGCTCAGAAGCCCATCGAGCTGTAATTCAGGAAAGGACGGTAATTAGATATGTATACCAGTGCAAAGCCCTACTTCTACGGAACCGGTAGAAGAAAGAAGTCCATCGCTCGCGTTCGCATCGTTCCCGGTACCGGCGTTGTTACCATCAATGGTCGCGATATCGACGATTACTTTGGCCTCGAGACCCTGAAGCTGATCGTTAACCAGCCTTTTGCTGTTACCGAGACTGCTGGCAAGTTTGACATCATCGCAACCGTTGTTGGTGGCGGTATCTCCGGTCAGGCCGGCGCTATCCGTCATGGTCTCGCTCGCGCTCTGCTGCAGGCTGACCCCAACTACCGCGCTGCTCTGAAGGCTGCAGGCTTCCTGCGCCGCGATCCTCGTATGAAGGAAAGAAAGAAGTACGGTCTCAAGGCCGCTCGTCGCGCTCCCCAGTTCTCCAAGAGATAATTGGTATATTGCGCTATTTCAAAGACCTCACCTTGGTGGGGTCTTTGTTGTTTTAAAAAGAAGAATAGAAGAGCGCTACACGGCTTGCTTGTCGTCGTTTCCGTGTTGATTATCGTGATAAAATCCGAGAAAAAACGCCAAGGCAGAAGCCTTGGCGTTTTTTTTAAAGATAGCCAAACCGTATAAGGGGCAGGGAGATCCGTTGGAGTGAATCCCGCAAAGCTGCCCGTGTTGCGGAACTTGAATTCCACGCGATCGGCAAAGGTTTCGATCAACAAATACTGTGCCAGTTTTGGGGTGGCCGTGCTTTTATAGGAGTGTTCCTCCTTGTCGCCCGGAATCATACCGCGCAGATTATCGGTCTCAAAATACAAGTTAACACCGTTTACCTCTGCATAAAAGGGGCGTAGGCCTCCCATATGCACCGTGTGAAATCCAATGGATGCATCATCCGGCAGGGCGGCACGAGAGTCCGTGACGCCCTTTGGAAGAGGATAGGGCTTTGCGGTTGCGTCAAAATGCAGTACAGCGGTGCAGGTTTCAGCGTGGGTGTAGCCTTGTCCATGAACGTGGCCGTAAAGATAAAAGAGATTTCGATGGCCGTTAAAGACGTCATAAAGCGCATCCTTGTGTTGCTGCGGCATGGTTTCCACGATGCTGCTTTCGTTTTTGACGGTGGTTGCAGATAAATGCCCCACCACAAAAATCAGCTTGTTGCCATCGGGGTCGATCTGGTTCAGCTTGTGTCGGAGCCAGCGCAAGGCCTCGGTGTTATAATTGCAATCGTGATTGTTAAAGGCGTCGTCGGGGTCGATGTTCAGGCCAAAGAAATCTACGCCGTCCACCACGTAATGAAAGCAAAGAAGATGCAAACCAGCCTGCTCTCCTTTGGAGGCGGCATATTTTGCAATATACTCCTTTTCATCCAACACTCCAAGCGTATCTTTCATCGGGCCGCTGAAATAGAACTCGCAAGTGTTATAAGGCGGATTTTCAGCGGTAGGAAGATCACCCAAAATCAGATCGTTGTTGCCGTCCACATACAGGACACGTTGATCTCTTGCTGCGGAGCCAAAGGCACTCACCATTTTTTCTTTGATATCCAACCAATTTTTATAGGGCAGCGCGCAGGATCTATTCCAATGAGGGTAGTCAGACACGTTATCGCCGCCGATCAGCACAAGATCAGCCTGCCCCCACTCGGCTTTGGTCATAGCAACAGCCTTGACGGCAGAACCGCGCAAAACAGTGGGGATATTGAGCATAGTTTGTTGATTGTGAATATCGGTGTAGCAAGCAATCTTCATGGTCGCACCTCGCTTTTTGATAAATTTATTATAGCGGCTGCGTATTCTTTTGTCAAGAAAAAGTGAAATTCGCTTGCAAAATATCTCGGGGCATGATACAATGATGCCAAGGATGCCGCAAGGCATTTTGTGAAACGGAGAAAACTGATATGCAACACAAATTACTGACAAGAAAGCCGGTGGGAAACCCTCGCCGCGTTTGGAAGCAGGATACCCTTTTGCTCAACGTTGCCAGCGCTGGGCCTATGAACAGCTCGTGGAAAGGGCAGTCCGAGCTGACTCTTCGAAATACGCGTCGCGGCGTCAAGACCTGCATCGATGCGGGTTTTAATATGATTGGTTGCCTTTGGGCATATCCCGAGCTTGCCATGGACATCGTTCGCACCGCCGAGCGCTACGGCGGCAATGTGCTGTTTCAGGATCTGCACCGTTTTGGCGGTATGGGTGCCAATAATGTTTTTTGTGAGACCAATGACTATAAGGGCGTGATTGAGGATACCAAGCAGTGGAGCTGTATCAAGGGCTACTGTATGTGGGATGAGCCGATTTTGCAGGAGCATTTGGAGGAGACCCGCCGCATGATCGATTACTGCGAGCAGGTCCGCCCCGATGTGCTGCCCTATACGGTGGCAAACCCCGATTACAATAGTCGTTGTCGCTGGGAGGACAACGCCTACGCCCCCTATATCGATAGATATCTTGATACCATCGACCCCGCTCAGATGTCCTTTGACTACTATCCCGTCGGGAAAAAGGAATACGATCCCACTCTTCAACTCGATAACTCCACTATGTGGAGCGATCTGGAAATCGTGCGCCGCGCGGCACAAAAACGGAATATCCCTATGTGGTTTGCCTATCAAGCACAGCGCTATCCCTGGCACAAGATCTACTATACTTTTCACTTTAATATGGCACGTGCTATGGCTCATGCAGGTATTTTGTATGGGTGCAAGGGCTTGGAGTGCTACACCGAGTTCAATGGCTTTGTGGACCCTGCAACGGGAGGCCGCGGCGTTTATTTTGATGAGCAAAAGCGCCTGAATACCGAGCTTCTGGCACTGGGCAACACCCTGATGGCACTGAACTGTGACCGTGTCATCCATGATGACACACTGCTGCCCGATCACCCCTCCATGGAGGGCCTGCGCACGCCTCTTGAGGAAAGCGAGCTGCTGGAGAGTGGATTGGTGCCGCGTACCTCGATCTCCGAGCATACCGACTCCTATGGCAATCGCTATCTCATGGTTCTGAATCGTGATTACGATCAGGTGGCCACCATGAGTCTGAAGCTGAAAAATACCTCCCACGTTTACGCAGTTAGTAAGGAGGACGGCGAGCAGAGCTTGATTGCTCAGACCGCTGACGATTTCCATGTCTACCTTGAGCCCGGCGATCTGAAGCTTTATCGCATTCAAGACGCCACCGAGGATCCCTTTACCGTTGAGTATTACATTGATAAATAACAGTTGCGCCCCGAGGCCGAAAAGGCCTCGGGGCAATTTTTATAAAACGAGCAGGCTTGGTTTGATTCTTATAAAACGGAGGCGCGGTGGCTGTAGGCGATCCGGAAGCGTTGCTGTGTGTGATGCGCTTTTGGTGAAAAAATCCGCTTTTGTGGCGAGGACGGTCAGCGCTTTTTTTGTGAATCGATTGTTCGGCGCCGGAGAACTTTTAGCAAAACGATACGACATGCTTTTGAAGCATTAAAGTAGCGCGCCGTCAAGACCTTTGGCGTGCGTGTACTTATGATCAGGATAATCGGATTATGGGAGAAGAAGCGGTGCTTTTTTATTCATATTTGCTTCAAATTTTGATTTTGCGGATGTATATGCGGTCAATAGCTTCTTTGGGGAGCTTTACAAATCATTTTGTTACCCAATCCTAACATTTTCAAAAAGATGTCTTCCTATTATTTTATGCGTGAAAAAAGAGGGGGATTGGCGCGATAAATGTATATAAAATGTAAAATGTCTTGTTTTCTGCCGTTTTTTCCAAAAGAAATCTCTGAAAAGGTATGGACAAATCGTGAAGATTGTAGTATAATTAACAAGCATGTCATATCCGTATTGCGCGCGAGCGCATTATGCGCATGCACGTAATACAAACAACAAAAATTCTGTGGAGGTATCAACACCATGAAAAAGAAATTGACCACGGTCGAATTTCACGGTACCAAAGAGCAGGAAGAGCGTCTGATCGCCGTTTGTGCCAAGCATAAGGACACAATGGGCAAGATGATGCCGATTCTGCAGGAGGCACAAGAGATCTATGGTTATCTGCCCATTGAGGTGCAGAAGATCATCGCCCGTGAGACCGGCGCTTCTCTGGAGGAGATCTACGGTATCATTTCCTTCTACGCACAGTTCAAGCTCAACCC
>JAFTSB010000032.1 GCA_017461945.1 Clostridia bacterium
CGATGAGACCAACCACTGGAAGGTCTGCCAGAACTGCCAGGCAGTTGTTGGCACCACCGCACACAACCACGTTGCCACTAAGGTTGAGGGCAATACCGAGACCCACAATATGACCTGCGAATGCGGTCATGAGGCCGAGGCTGTTGCACACGACTTTACCGGCGAGTGGAAGACCAATGCCGACGGTCACTGGCATGAATGTGTCTGCGGCGCTGTAGACACCACCGTTTCTCACACCGGCAAGTGGGTCGATCTCCTGGACGGCACCTGCCATCAGATCTGCGAGATCTGCAATTACGAGATCACCGCTGCCACCGCACACGTTACCGGTGAGTTCCAGTCTGACGACGAGAACCATTGGAAGGTCTGTGCAAGCTGCTCTGCTATTGTGGGCCAGGATGCACACAACTTTGTTCCTGCCAAGGCCGGAACCGAGGAGGATGGCTTCCATACTCTGACCTGCGACGCTTGTGAAAAGACCAAGCTGGAGGCTTGTAACGACGGTGCCGACGGTGCCACCGCTACCTGCCAGCAGAAGGCCGTTTGTACGGCTTGCCAGACTGCTTACGGCGCATTTGCCGAGCATATTTACGATCTGAACAACTGGTCCAACGTGACCATCGGTAGCACCGACTACCACTACCACGCTTGTCTCACCGAGGGCTGTACCTACACCGACAAGGATAAGGCTGCTTGCTCCGACGGTCAAAACGATACCACCGCCACCTGTACCGACAAGGCTGTTTGTGCTGTTTGTGCCAAGGAGTACGGCTCCGTAAACGAAGAGGCGCACACCGGTCAGCTGGTTTCGGATATCAACGAGAACACCCACCGCTTCTACTACAACTGCTGCAACTTCGAGCACATTGTAGAAACCCAGCACACCTTCGTTGACGGTAAGTGTGAGGTTGTTAACTGTGACTACGTCTGCCAGCATCCTGCAAATGCGATCATTTGCGTGGAGAATGCATTGGCTGAGGGCGCTGCAGCAACCACTCACAACAAGGTCTGCAGCAAGTGCGGTACTGTTGTAGAGGAGAATCTCGCTCACACGTTTGTACTGACCAAGATCGACGAGACTACTCATAGCTACCTGTGCGCTTGTGGTGCAGGTGAGGCCTCCGGCAGCCACGAGCTGGAATGGAAGGTCTACACCGAGGGCGAGCACGCCGGCAAGCACGTTATGGCTTGCGCTTGTGGCTACGAGCAGGGCACTCCCGTCGAGCACAGCTTTGACACCTGGTTCAACACTGATGGCGAGAACCATTGGAAGACCTGTGAATGTGGCGCGACCACCGAAAAGGTTGCACACAACCACGTACTGACCGCCATTCCCGGCGTTGACGATGCCGCAAGCACCGCACATCACAGCATTTGCGAATGTGGTCACGTTGATGGCGAGGCCGTTGCTCACAGCTACGTATACGAGGTCTTTACCGAGGGCGAGTTTGCGGGCATGCATCAGGGCACTTGCGCTTGTGGTGTCAAGGAGAGCGAAACTCCCGTTGCACATGACAGCGTTGCTCCTGCCACTCCTGCCAACTGCCAGAGCAAGAATGTATGTGTCTGTGGCACTATCTATGGTGAGGTCGATCTTACCAAGCACGCTTCTGAAGAGCTGATCGTAGGCGAGAATCAGGGTGCACAGCACGCTGTGACTCACGCTTGCTGCGGTGCCGATGCCGGCCTGGTCGATCACGTATATGATCAGGTAGGTATGAGCTATGGCAGCTTGCACACTACCTCTTGCGTCTGTGGCGCAATGGGCGGTATGGAACAGCACACGGCTGCGGGCTATCAGAGCAACGGTGCGGCTCACTGGCAGGCATGCGAGTGCGGCTACATCTTCGCTGAGACTCTTGCTAAGCACGATACCACTACCGCTCCCACCTGCACCACCAACGGTGTCTGCTCGGTTTGCGGCGAGTACCGTGCAATCAGCAGCAAGAACCACTCCGGCACGATTACTTGGACCACGACCGCTACTCAGCATAGCGGCACCTGGAGCTGCTGCAGCACCGCTGTTAGCGGCGAGAACCATACCTTTGTCGATGGCAAGTGCAGCACCTGTGCTTACACCTGCCAGCACACCTTTGGCGACTGGACCGAGACCAAGGCTGCTACGACCACTGAAAAGGGTGAGAAGAAGCACACTTGCTCGATCTGTGGCTTTGCAGAAACGGCAGAGATCCCTGTGCTGACCACCGCCGATGACGGTGTCAATAGCAATAACGGCAATTCGAATGAGCCTACCGAGGAGAAGGGTAATACCACTCTGATCGTGGTTATCGTCTGCGTTGCTGTTGTGGGCGTTGGCGCGGTTGTAGGTGTCAGCGTAGTCGTCTCCAAGAAAAAGAAAAAGTAAGAAAAGATAATCTGTTATCTTGATTACACAAAAAACACCACCAAGGCTTGCCTTGGTGGTGTTTTTTATCATACGTATTCGTTTTTTGCGCATAACCAATGGAAAAACAGGGAAAAATCTATATAGATAAAATGGGGAGGTGTCATCATGAGAAAGGGATGTATCCAAACGTCGTGTGGCATATTGTCAGCGGCCAGCGTGGTGGGAAAAAAGGAAAAGGACGGCCCTCTTGGCTCCTGCTTTGATCTGCATAGCGCAGATGACCGCTTTGGGCAACGCACGTGGGAAAAAGCAGAGGCTGAAATGCAACGCTTGGCGCTGAATACGGCTATGGCCAAGGGGGAGATAGACCAGTATGCCATAGAGGCGATTTTTGCAGGAGATTTGCTGAATCAATGCGTGGGGGCGGCTTATGGCCTGAAGGATTTTGATGTGCCGTATTTTGGGCTGTATGGGGCCTGTTCAACGGCTGCAGAGGGATTGCTGTTATCCTCCTTACTGGTGTCGGGGGGACTGATAAAGCGCGCCGCAGCGGTGGCTTCCTCTCACTTCTGCACAGCCGAACGGCAGTATCGCTCGCCCATTGAATATGGTGGACAGCGCGCCCCTACGGCACAATGGACGGTAACGGGTGCCGGCGCCTTTATTGTGGGCGAAGGACAAGGCGCCGCGGCGCTGGTGAAAGGGGTCTGTCCCGGCATTGTGGTCGAGAAGGGGGTGCGCGATTCTGCCAATATGGGGGCGGCGATGGCACCTGCAACTGCGGATACGTTGCTGCGTTTTTTTGACACAACCGGCAAAAAGCCACGGGATTTCGACTTGATCGTAACGGGAGACCTTGGTTATGAGGGCGGTGATATTCTGTGCGAGCTGATGGCGTTGGAGGGAGTCGATATCCGCGACGTATACAACGATTGCGGCATGATGATCTACAATCGAGAGGTGCAGGATACTCACGCAGGCGGCTCGGGGTGCGGATGTTCAGCAGCGGTGCTGGCCACTTATTTGCTGCCGAAGCTGGAGTGCGGAGAGCTGCGGCGCATTCTCTTTTTGGGAACGGGAGCCATGATGAGCCCCCAGTCCATCCAGCAGGGGGAAAGCATTCCCGCAGTGGCACATTTGCTGTGTATCACTTCAAAGGAGGAAAAAGAATGGACATTGTGTTAAAGCTTTTGTGGGCCTTTTTGTTTGGGGGAGCGCTATGCGTGATCACCCAGATTCTGATCGATAAAACCAAGCTCACCCCCGCACGTATTTTGGTGGGCTTTGTGGTGATGGGTGTGATTTTGGGAGCAGTTGGCGTCTATGGCCCCTTTGCTGAGTTGGCCGGGGCAGGGGCCACCACCCCTCTTTCCGGGTTTGGGTATCTGATCTCCAAAGGCGTGCGCGAGGCCGTGGACGAAAAGGGCCTCTTGGGTGCTTTTACGGGCAGTCTTACCGCGGCGGCGGGGGGGACCACCGCTGCACTCTGCTTTGGCTTGTTGGCCGCAGTCATTTGCAAGATCGGCAAGCCGCGGAGTTAAAAAACGCATCCGTTATCGCGTTTTTGATACAAAACGGGGGGGATCGTACAATCCTCCCCCATTTTATATGATAAAAACAAAAGGCGTGATGCTTTAACAAGCATCACGCCTTTTGGACTTTTTAGGACTTCTTTTTATCAAAATATCCTCTGGGATGAGCGCAGGTGGGGCAGAAGGCAGGGGGCTCCTTGCCGGTAAAGATATAGCCGCAATTCAGGCAGATCCATTTGGTTTCCGGATCGCTTGCGGTAAATACGGTACCGTCTCTTACCTCGTTCATGGCGGTCACATAGTTTTGCTCGTGCTGCTTTTCCACCGCGGCCACGCGCTCAAACAGGCTCGCTAGAGCAGGGAATCCCTCAGCACGCGCCTCGTCGGCAAACTGGGCGTACATGGTCTCCCACTCAAAATGCTCGCCGCCTGCCGCCGTGTTCAGATTGTGCTCAGTGGCGCCATAACCGCCCAGATAGCGGAACCAGATCTCCGCGTGCTCCATCTCGTTGCCGGCGGTTTCTTCAAACAGCCTGGCAATGGCCTCATAGCCGTCGGCTCGTGCTTTTTTGGCAAACCAGCGGTAACGCAAATGGGCCTGCGCCTCGCCGCCAAGTGCGGTGTGCAGATTTTGCTCGGTTTTGGTGCCCTTCAAACTTTCGGGCGAGATCTCGTTTCTTATTTTGGTTTCCATAAAACTCCTCCTTTTGGTGATAGGAAAAGTTTTCCCAAAATCAGCGGAATTTATTCAGCCCGAAACTCACTTGCCAAAATGGCGCAAGTGCCAATGTCACGGTAAAGTCCCTTGACCAACATTCGGCCCCGCTGAATTCCTTCAAAGGTCATTCCCAGCTTTTCCATTACGTGGCGTGAGGGGGTGTTGGCGGCCATATAGCGAGCCTCAATGCGGTGAAGGCCTAACACCGAAAACCCAAATTGCAAAATGCGCTTGGCCGCCTCGGGCATCAACCCCTGCCCGTGATAATCGGGGTTCAGCACATAACCGATCTCGGCGCAGTTGTGTGGCAGATCAAATTTCACAAAGCCGCAGGTGCCAATCATTTTTCCATCCTCTTTGTTGATCAATGCCCAGTCATAAAATTGCCCCAAGCGGTAACGGCCCATCAGATACTCCAGATAGCGGCGGGTATAATCCAGATTGGGGTGGGGGTTCCACAGCAGATACCGCGTGGTTTCGGGACGCTTGGCATAGTCGTGCATATCGGGGGCATCCGACACGCGCAGGGCGCGCAAATATAAGCGCTCGGTTTCCAATTCGGGAAAGCGAGCAAACACGTTGTAAATGGTTTCCTTCTTCATAGCAGTCCTCTCGGTGATGGGGTGCCTCCATTATATACCATTACAGTGGGAGAACGCAAGAGAAAAATTTTCAAACTTGCATATTTCGCTTGTTTTTTCGCTCAAAAGTGCTTATAATATAAGAGAAAAACGGAAAGGAGGCGGCCTTGAATGGATGATCTGCTGCGTGATTGCTTATACCCCGTACTATTGGGCTCGAATACCCAATGTCACGCTACCGTCAGAAGGATCCAAAAGCGATTTGGATCGGATTGTATTGTGCTGACGGGAAAACGCGCGTTGACGCTGCGCTTTATGCCGGGTGTGCGGCTGATCGATGCGGCCCCTGGACTTTCCGATGATCTGCTGCTGACGGTGTTGCAGGATGTGGAATGTGAGAGCGCACTTGCCATACCGCTGCTTGTGGTCTGCGACAAGGCCTATGAGCCCTTTGTGCAACGAAACCGTATGTGGCTGGAATCCCGTTTTGTTCTCCGTCATGCTGCCGAAATAACGGAGGGCACACCGTGAGACTGCAGGAATTGGTTGAGAAAATACCATACCGTTTGGCCAAAAATGCGCCAAACGGTTGCCTTTTTCATGACATCCGTCATGTGACAACCGATGCCGCCAAGGCCACTTGTGACAGCATCTACGTTTGTACCGCTACCGCTTTGCGTGAGGGGCACACCCTTGCGGCAGCTGCTTATGGAAGGGGATGCCGCCATTTCTTGGCGCGGCGAATGCCGGGGCTTCCCGATGATGCTGTGGTGCTGGTGGTGGAGGATCCAAACGCTTACGCAGGGGAATTGGCCGCACGGTGCTTGCAACACCCGGCGCGATATATGACGGTCATCGGCGTTACGGGAACATATGGAAAGACCGGCACGGTGCAGCTGCTGGCCTCGATCTTGCGCCAAAACGGCAGGGCAGTCTCTACTTTGACCACCGATGGCGTTGATGTAATGGGAGTCGTTTCGCCTGCAGGGTGCATCGTGCCCGATGGCGTGTCGTTGCAAGAGATATTGCACCAATTTCGAGAAGCAGGTACAGACATCGCTTTGCTGGAGCTTTCCTCCTATATGTTAAAGCAAAAGACGCACCTGGGTGTTCCGTTTTTCGCCACGTTGTTCACGGGCGTGTCGCCGCACCACATCGGCCCACGTGAGCACGTGGATTGGGAGGAATACTGCGCGACCAAGCTTTCGTTGTTGGCGCAAAGAGCGCCCTTTGTCATCGCACCCACGCGGATGCAGATCTGCGACCGCTTACACGGCGCACAACTGCTGACCGCGGGAGATGGAGGCGATGCTTGTGCAAAAAATCTGCAACCGTTTGCCGAAAATGGTGTATTTGGCACATCTTTTTCGCTACATATATGTGGGAACGCTATGCCCATTCGCTTGCCTCTCCCGGGAGGGGATATGGTGCAAAACGCGGTGCTTGCCGCTCTGGGCGCCACCGTGTTAGGGCTTGCACCGACAGCGATCGCGGCCGGACTTGCCGCAGCATCTACACCCGGCCGCCTTGCTCTTGCGTGGAGCGATGGGGAACGGCACATCTTTCAGGATAGTGCCTATACGGCCGAGGATCTGACCCGTGCCTTGCGCACGTTACGCACCTATACTACAGGGAGATTGACGGTGCTGGTCGGATCGGTGGGAGGTCGCGCCAAAGAACGTCGGGCGCCTCTTGGAAAGGCGGCCACCGACTGGGCGGACTATACGTATTTTACAGCAGATGATCCCAATTTTGAAAACGTAACGGAAATTTGCAAGCAAATGGCCGCAGATGTTGCCGATCCTGCTCGTTACTGTATTGTGACAGACCGGGCCCGCGCTATTCATCAAGCCGTGCTCCAGCTGCGCCGTGGAGACACCTTGTTGCTGGCAGGAAAGGGCGCTGTCCCCGGCCAACTGGTCTGTGGTAACGATATCCCTTTTTCTGAACTTTCCTGCATTAAGGATGCCGTGCATGACCTTTGAGTGGTCTGCGGCATCCTTTTTCTTGTGCATATACCGCCCCGGGGTTGACTTTTTGGTGAAAATCGTGTAAAATAATGTCGATTGCATTTTAATGAAAGGAGGGACTTCATGGCACGTCAGAAAAATCCGAAACACGAGGGCGAAAATTTCGTTCTTCCTGTGCCCAGTGACACCAACGGGAAGGCGCAAGGTCAAAAGAAAAATCTCCCTGCGCAACGCGCCGATACCGCTGTTGGTGAGGCCACCGTTCCCATCCATTTCCACCAAGAGGAGAAAAGGAGATTGTTCAGCCAACTGGGGCTCCTGCTGGCCATTATAGTTGTGCTGGCCGCTTCGGTTTTGATTTTTGTGTTCCGCCCCACTTCGTATGACGAACGGACGAATTCGGTTAATTTTATCTATCATCCCGACAGCAACACCACCCTTGTGGCCGTCAACGGTACCGAACGGGGGGAGATCAGCGGCCAGCTGCGTTACAAGACCTATGATAGATCGGGCAAGGTTTGCGCCGCCTTGGTGGATGACAGGCTGTTTTTGGTGAAGGGAAAAAAGGTCAGCGAAATCGCCACTACCGTGACCGATTGCGTGCTTTCTGCCAGCGGTGATGCCCTTGCGTGGCGCTCGGCGGAAAATAAGCTGTACTATGCCATCGTCGGTGACAAGGATGGCGTTTCCTGCATCTCTCAAAAAACCGAGGATCCGCGCTATGCGCTTTCTCCCGACGGTAAGGAAATGTTCTATACGTATGTGGATTCTGACGGCGTTACGCGCTGCGATGTGTACTCCAGAACCGGCTCTAAGCCTTATTTTTCCAACGATACCGCCTTGTATCCCATTGCCGTTTCCAACGATTGCCGTTACCTTTATTATACCGATGCCAATGGGGCACTGTTTGTCTGGACGCCCCGTGAGGAGACCAAGGTGGAGTGCGCCAAGCTTCCCGATCTTGCGGGGCTTGCCTTCAACCGCGATCTTTCTCAATTGATGCTACGTGATGGAAGCAAGACCTTGCTGTTTGTCAAAGGGCAGGGGGTACGGTTGCCCGATATGAGCAGCGACGATACGTTGGAGCTGATCCCCAATCAGCGTGTCGCGGTGCGTCCCTTGATCACCGGCTATCAATATCTGACCGACAGTTTGCTGGATTCTTACTACGTGCGCCGTACCGGCACCACGGTAGAGCTGGTCTATCTGACGCAGAAAAAGGATCAGGGAACCCTGGCCAAGATCGCTTTTGTGGATGATGCTGCCGGCGTGACGGTGACCGATAAACGGGTGTTCTTTTTAAGCACCTCCGACAGCGGTGACACTCGTCACACTAACCTCTATGTATGCAAAACCGGCAAAACGGTAGCCGAAATTTTGCACTGGGATGTGTCGCATTACTTGCCTAATGTGGATGGCAGCCGCTTGGTTTACGTGGATAAGCATGGGGCACTTTATGGTCATCGCCTGGGGGCGGATCCCATACGCCTTTCCGATACCGTTGTGGCCGAAAGCTTGTGCCTTACCGCTGACGATATGTTCTATTTCTGCGTGCGGGAGGGAGAACTGTGGGTCAGCGATAACGCCGAAGGCGCTCGCTCTGTCAGCTCCGGTGTCGATAGGGTCATGGCGGATAGCTTTACTGTCTTTTATGCCACCGAGATGGACGAGACCGGCCTTGGCAAGGTCTATTCCAATTATCGTGGACAACGCAAAAGTGAACTATTGACCGAGCGTGCCGCTTGGGTGCAATAACAAAAGAGGATGGGAATAGGTGCTGTTCTTAGCGGAGAATTTGATAATACCGCTAAGCGCGAGCATCGCATTTGTCCGGTCAAATGCAAATGGGCTAAGCCCAACCCCCTATAACGACAGAAAGAGCAAGAGTAAAAGGATAAACTTCCTTCTATTCTTGCTCTCATTTTTTCTTTTGTCGATATATTCATTTTCGTGAAATATGTTCACGAAAGATGAACTCGATATGTTCTCGCTTTGCTCGAACTCGATATATTGCCGCTGCGCGTCAATTCGATATGAGATAAATCCCTCGTTTGCGTAGCAAACATATCGAGCCGAAGGCATATCGAGTTGCGTCAGCAACATATCGAAAATCCCATAAGGGATTTATCTCGATGCGTGTTCTCCGTTAAGGATAACACGCTAAACCGTCCTTTTTTGTCTTTAAATTGTATAAAATAGTGTATTCCTTATCATGTTTTCACCAAAATCCGACGGCGAAATTGAACAAAGTGCCAAAAAGCGCCTTTTTCTGTTGAACAACTTGCTTTTTTTTGTTTTTTTATATATAATATATAAGAGTGTGTGCGCACGCACGCATACGCGAGGAGGTGAGTCGGTGTACGATTTTCAAAAGGCCAATATGTGGAAGCGGATCTCCGCCGCCCTTTGCGATCTGATCCTGTTGGGCATTGTGGTGGTAGGTCTGGCACTTTTGCTATCCACGGTGCTGGATTACGATAGCTATACCGCTCGCTTTGAAGCTGCCTGCGATGCCTATGAGGCAGAGTACGGTGTGGACTTTGACATTTCTTCTGCGGATTATCAAGCCTTGACCCAGGAGGAGCTGGATCGCTACAGCGCCGCTATGGAGGCGTTGCAAAACGATGGGGAAGCCAACTATGCTTATAGCATGGTGGTGAATTTCACCTTTTTGATCATTACCTTCAGCATCCTAATTGCTTTTCTTTTGCTGGAGTTTGTGGTTCCGTTGCTGTTTGGCAATGGCCAGACCCTTGGCAAAAAGGTGTTTGGTGTTGCCGTTATGCGTGAGGACGGTGTCAGGCTGTCGCCGTTGCTGCTGTTTGCCCGCACGGTATTGGGAAAGTACACGGTGGAAACCATGGTTCCTGTGCTGATTTTGATCATGATCTATCTGAATCTGACGGGCATCGGTGGCACCGTAATTATTTTGGGCATGTTGCTGGTGCAGATGGTGCTGCTGATTGCGACCAAGGCGCGCACTCCCTTGCACGACAAGCTGGCACATACGGTGACGGTGGATTTCGCCAGCCAAATGATTTTTGAAAGCCCGGAGGCCATGCTCGCTTATAAGCAGCGCATCCATGCCGAGCAGGTCGAGGCAGAGAAAAATTAAACACTAAAACAGAGGTGCACCTCTGTTTCAGATGGAATGCAGCATTCCATCCGAAAACCATTATGAGTCAGCACAGCTGAAAAGCTGGATATAGAGAAAGGAAGATGACATGAAAGTTGTTTTGCAAAATCTGACCAAGATCTTTCCCAGCCGCAACAAAAAATCCGGCGAGGAAGTGGTGGCAGTCAGCGACTTCACCTTCACCATTCCCGACGGCAAGCTGATCGGCCTCCTTGGCCCCTCCGGCTGCGGCAAGAGCACCACGCTGTATATGATCAGCGGCCTGCAAAAGCCTACGGGCGGTCAAATCTTTTTCGGCGACGAGGATGTGACCGAGCTGACACCCGAGAATCGTGGCGTTGGCCTGGTGTTCCAGAACTATGCCCTCTACCCTCATATGACCGTCAAGCAGAACATTCTGTTCCCGTTGCAGAACCTGCGTGGCGCCGATCGTATGACCAAGGAGCAGATGCTGGAAAAGGCCTATGATGCTGCCAAATTGGTACAGATTGACGAGCTGATGGACCGCAAGCCCAGTGAGCTGTCGGGCGGTCAGCAGCAGCGTGTGGCCATTGCCCGCGCGCTGGTCAAGATGCCCAAGGTGCTGCTGTTGGACGAGCCTCTTTCCAACCTGGACGCCCGTCTGCGCCTGCAGACCCGTGAGGAGATCCGTCGCATTCAGAAGGAAACCGGCATTACCACTATTTTCGTTACGCACGACCAGGAGGAGGCAATGTCCATCTCCGATATGATCGTGGTAATGAAAAAGGGCGTAGTACAGCAGATCGGCAAGCCCCAGGATGTGTATGACGATCCCGCAAACCTGTTTGTTGCCAAATTCCTTGGTACGCCCCCCATCAATGTGTTCCGCGGCTATGTCAAGGATCAGCAGCTCTACATCGGTGGCACGATCACGCCCATCGTTGAGACCGAGGAGGTCGAGACCGTGGTGGAGACCGAAAACGGTCCCGAGACCAAGGTGGAGGTCACCGAGCATATTGTTGGCTATACCTGCGAGGGTGGCGAGTGCGTTATGGCGGTCAGCGGTGTTGCGGATCAGCCTGTAACCGTTGGCGTGCGCCCCGAGGGCTTTATTTTGAGCGAGGACGGCCCCTTCTCCTGCAAGCTCTCCAGCGTGGAGGTCATGGGTCGCGATGTCAGCGTGGTTTCTACCAGCGAGGCATCTCTCAATCCTTCCGTGCGTTCTATCATTGATGCGGACTGCAAGGTGTCTGCCGTAGAGACGGTGCACTACACGCTCAAGCCTCATAAGGTATTCCTGTTCCATTACGAGGACGAGTCCCGTATTCGTTTCGAGGTGAAATGATATGGTAGAGAGTAAGCATTCTTGGAAGGCGTGGATCTATCTGTCGCCTGCCATCCTGCTGCTGCTGGTCTTTACGGTTTGGCCCATCATCAATACCGTCCGTATGTCCTTGCTGGAAGGGTATAGTAGTATGGGTGCCGCCGGTGGCATTTCCTATTCCTTTGGTATCGGAAACTTCAAGCAGGTTCTGGAATATAAGGACTTTTTAAAATGCCTGGGCAACACGATGCTGCTGTGTGTGCTGACGGTACCGATCTCCACGCTGCTGGCGTTGCTGATCGCCGTTTGCCTAAATGCCATCAAGCCCCTGCAGAGATTGCTGCAGACCATTTTCTTCCTGCCTTACGTGACCAACTCCATTGCGATCGGCATGGTTTTTGCCGCCATGTTCAATATGGTCGGCTCTGCCTTTGGCGGCGAGAACGAAATCATCATTACGGCAGGAATTATTAACAACGTGATCGAGTTTTTTGGCGGAACGCGTGTAAACTGGATCAACGTTGGCTCCTCGTATATCGCCAATATTGTGGTGATGGTGATCTACATTGTGTGGAATGCCTTGCCCTTTAAGATCCTGATCCTTTTGGGCGGCCTGCAAAGCATCAATAAGCAGTATTACGATGCTGCCAAGGTGGATGGCACCCGTCGCATACGTGTGTTCGGTCGTATCACCGTTCCGTTGCTGTCTCCTATGCTGGCCTACGTTGTTATTACCGGCTTTATCGGCGGCTTTAAGGAATATTCCAGCATTGTCGGTATTTTTGGCGACGATATGGGTCCCACCGGTGACCCCGGTCGACTCAATACCGTTGTTGGCTTTATTTACGATGCACTCGGCAACCATCAGGGCCGTGCCAGTGCGGCCGCTCTGATCCTTTTCGGTATCATCTTCGTGGTGACGTTGATCAACCTCTACGTCAGCAAGAAGAAGACACACTATTAAAAGGAGGTGCCGTATGTCTGTTTCTGAATTGACAATGCAGGAGCGCGATATGCGCAAGGTCACCGTCAAGCAGCGCGTGGTCAAGATCGCCGTGCAGGTCCTGCTGTACCTCTTTTTGATCACCATGGCCGTCATCGTGATCTTTCCGTTCTACTGGATGCTGATCTCCTCGGTCAAGTCTCTTGCCGAATATCAGCGCGCCGTTCCCACGCTGTTCCCCAAAGAAATCCTGCTTTCCAACTATGTCGAGGCCTTTAAGCAGGCCAATCTGGGGCGCTTGTTCCTGAATACCCTGTACGTAGGTGTGGTTTCCACGCTGCTGTCCTTGGTGATCACCGTGCTGTCGGCCTTTGCCTTTGCAAGACTGGAGTTTAAAGGGAAGAACGCATTGTTCGCCGCCCTGCTGGCTACCATGATGATCCCCGGTGAGCTGTTTACCATTACCAACTACGTTACCGTGTACAGCCTGAAATGGATGAACACCTTTACGGTGCTGATCGTGCCGTTCTTGGTGAGCGTCTTCTACATCTACCTCCTGCGCCAGAACTTCATGCAGATCCCCAACGAGCTGTATCTGGCCGCCAAGGTGGATGGTACCAGCGATATTAAATATCTATGGAAGGTTATGATCCCCTTGTCCCTACCCACGCTGATCTCCATCACCATCTTGAAAATGATGGGCGCTTGGAACTCCTATGTGTGGCCGCGACTGGTCGCCAATGATGAGGCACACCGTCTGATCACCAACGGTCTGCGTAATGCCTTTACCGAGTCCACGGGTGACGTCAACATCCCCGTGCAGATGGCCGCCGTTGCCATTGTTTCCTTCCCGTTGTTCCTGGTATTCATTTTCCTGCGCAAGTACATCATGAAGGGTGTATCGCGCAGTGGTATCAAGGGTTAATAGGTCGGTTTTACCGCTTATTATAAAGAAAGAAGAAAAGAGAGAAAGGAAAAAAGCCGTGAAAAAGATCATTGTTGCCGTCATCCTTCTGTTGGCTCTGTGCCTTAACACGCTCGCTCTCGCTTCCTGTAAAAAGGATGCGAAGGACGTGGATTTTGTGGTCCCCGAAGAAGGCTTTGACACCAGCACCCCTGTGACGATCACGTTCTACCACACCATGGGACAGAATCTGCGCGATGTTCTCGACCGTTATATTGTCGAGTTCAACAAGATTTATCCCAACATTACCATCAACCACCAGCAGGTGGGCGGTTATGATGATGTTCGTGATCAGATCAAGACCGAGATCGCCGTTGGCGGTCAGCCCAACATCGCTTATTGCTATCCCGACCACGTGGCTCTCTACAACCTGGCAAAGGCCGCCATTTCTATGGACAACCTCATTGCCAGCGAGATGACCGTTACCCGTCAGGATGGCACCACCGAGACGCTTGGCCTTACGCAGACCCAGATCGATGATTTCATCAAGGGTTATTATGAGGAGGGCAAGCAGTTTGGTGACGGTAAGATGTACACCCTGCCTTTGTCCAAGTCCACCGAGGTTCTTTACTACAACAAGACCTTCTTTGATGCCAATGGTATCACACCTCCCACCACTTGGGACGAGATGGAGCAGGTCTGCAAGCGCATCAAGGAGATCGACCCCGATTCGATTCCTCTTGGCTACGATTCCGAGTCCAACTGGTTCATCAACCTGTGCGAGCAGCTGAACTCCCCCTACACCAGCGCTACCGGTGATCACTTCCTCTTTGATAACGAGACCAACCGCAACTTTGTGGCTAAGTTCCGCGAATGGTACCAGAAGGGCTACGTTACCACCCAGGAGATCTCCGGCGGTTACACCTCCGCTTTGTTCGTAAAGGCTTCTACCGAGGCCGGTAACAGCTATATGTCCATCGGCTCCTCCGCAGGTGCCACTCACCAGAGACCCGAGAAGTCCGGTGGCAGCTATCCCTTTGAGGTTGGTATCACCACCGTTCCTCAGATGGATGCCGCAAATCCCAAGGTCATTTCTCAGGGTCCCTCCCTGTGCATCTTTAACAAGAGCAATCCCCAGGAGGTTTTGGCATCCTGGTTGTTCGTCAAGTATCTGACCACCTGCGTTGAGTTCCAGGCGGAGTTCTCCATGGCCTCCGGTTACGTTCCCGTTATCAAGTCGGTCAACAACAATGAGATCTACAAGACGCAGTTCCTTGATAAGGCTGACGGCGGCGACAACATTGCCGCGCTTTCCATCAAGGTTGGTCTCCAGCAGGAGGCTGCTTACTACACCTCTCCCGCCTTCAACGGTTCTTCCGCAGCCCGTGACCAGGTCGGCCTCTTGATGCAGAAATGTCTCACCGCCCAGACCGATGACGTGGCAGGCATGATCAAAAAAGCCTTTGAGGATGCCGTTGCCGAGTGTAAGTATCAGGCAGGATAATCAATATGAAGCACACCGTTATTACGCGGTTGCTCGCCGCTTTGTTGCTGGCGACCCTGCTGCTTTGCAGCTTTGTCGCCTGCGACAAGGAGGATGAGCCCACGCACGTGGACTATGCCGCTCAGCTGAAGTTGGATATGAACTCCAACACGCTCAAGCAAGAGGCCACGGTTCATATTTACATCGACGGGGATACCACCCACTTCAATGTGCCCGAAAGCGTGATGGAGGGTGGCATCATCAAAGCCAGATATCTGGCTATTAACACCCCCGAATCCACCGGACGCATCGAGCCCTGGGGCAAGGCAGCCTCTAACTTTACCAAAGAGAGACTGAAAAACGCCACCTCCATTATTCTGGAGTCCGATAACGGCACGTGGAATGCCGATTCCACCGGCGGTCGCTATTTGGTTTGGGTCTGGTATAAAACCGCTGAAATGACCGATTATCGCAATCTCAATCTGGAGATTTTGCAAAACGGTCTGGCGATTGCCTCCAATTCTGCACAAAACCGCTACGGCGAGACCTGCATGGCCGCCATTGACCAAGCCAAGCTGGAACAGCTTTACGTACATTCTGCCGAAAAGGATCCCGATTTCCATTACGGTGCCGCACAGGAAATGACTCTGCGCGAGCTTCGCTCCAATATTACCTCTTACGAGGGCACTAAGGTGGCCTTTGAAGGTGTGATCTCTGCCGTGTTCGGCGGCTCCTTCTATGTGGAGGAGTATGACGAGGAAACCGGTATGTACCAGGGCATCTCGGTGTATTATGCCACCGCAGGTCTCCCCGGATTGGCCTTGGAAAACATCAACGTGGGCAACCGCGTGCGTGTGGTAGGCTCTGTTACCTACTTTGAGGCCGGCGATGTTTGGCAGGTGTCGGGTCTTTCCTATTCCTTGATGAAGCCCGATGACCCCGCTAACTTCAAGCTGATCAGCTCGGGGCACACTCCCGCCTTTACCCCTACCTCCGCTCTGGACTTCACCACCAAAAAGGTGACTGTGACCGTGGTGGAAGGTGAGGAAAAGGAGGAAAAGCTAAAAACCTTTGATTACGCCGAAATGGCGCTGGACACCTCCATTTCCATGCTGCAGCTGGATGTGGTTGGCTCCCGTACCAATGATGACGGCGAAATCACCCTGTATTGCACCTATGGCAGCATCGAGATCACCCTGTTCCTGGGACTGCTGTACGATGCCAACAACAACCGCGTGACCGCGGATGCCTTTACCGATAAGACCATTGACGTAAAGGGAATTGTGGATAAGTTCTATGAGAACTATCAGATCCGCGTTATGACGCTGAACGACATCACCGTTCATCAATAATCGTGTATTTAAATTTTTAAAATTTAAATAAAACAAAAAAGGAGAAGGATTATGAAGAAACTATTCATGATCGTCATGGCTCTGGTTCTTTGCCTGACTGTATTCGCCGCTTGTTCCAAAGAGAACGAAGGCCTGCAGGCAGCAGCTGACTATGTTTTTCAGCTGTATAAGGACGATGCAGAAGCCACCCCCACTGACTACGACGTAGTCGCACAGGTCACCGTTGACGAAAAGGTTTACACCGTAACCTGGACCGTAGACGTTACCGAGGGCGTTACCGTTAAGGAAAGCGCTAAGGCCGGCTTCTGGACCATCGATGTCAATGAAAAGACCGCAACCGAGATTGCCTATAAGCTCACCGCTACCATTGCGGACGAGGATGGCAACACCTTGACCAAGGAGTTCTCTCACAAGGTTCCTGCCTACAAGGTCAACACCTATGCAGAATACGCCGCCGCTGCTGATGACGCTCCTGTGGTCGTCAAGGGCGTGATCACCGGTATCATGGCTAAGTCCGACGGTGATAAGGAAAACAACGTATTCCTGCAGGATCTGAACAACGAAGGCGGTTACTATCTCTACAACATGGAGAAGGACCCCATCACCGATCTGGGTCTTAAGGTTGGTATGACCGTTGAGGCCATCGGTATCAAGGCTACCTACTATGGCACTCATGAGGTGAAGAACGTTTCCATCGAGATCGTTGACTCCACCATCAAGACCGTTACCCCCGTGGATTACACCGAGCTCTTTACTGCCGCTGAGAAGAACGACGAGGCTGCACTTTCTGCCAAGCAGTCCATGCTCGTTACCATCAAGGGCGTTGAGGTCACCGGTCAGGATATTGGCAACGGTTACTTCAAATTCAAGCTGGATGGTGTTGAGACCTACGTTCGTATCTCCGGCACCAGCAACTGCACCACCGCAGCCGAGTCCGATGCCTTTAAGGCGACTCACACAGCAAAGCAAGGTTACTTTGCTGATGTAACCGGTATCGTACAGCAGTACAATGGCGTGTTCTATCTGATCCCCGTTTCTGCCGATGCCTTCAGCAATTTCTCTCTGCCTGTTAAGACCCCCGACCAGCAGATCGCTCACGAGCTGGCTAAGCTGGCCATCAAGGGCCTGTACACCGAGAACGGCGAGCTGGTGCTCCCCGTACAGGGCGCTGACTATCCGGATGTTGTGTTCGCTTACACCGTAACCAATATGGGCACCGCTACCACTCCTCTGACTTACGACGCTACCACCGGCAAGCTGACCGTTACCGTTGGCGATGCCTACGGTATGGGTATGGTCACCGTTGTTGCCAATGTAGAGGGCGCTACCGCACCTGTGACCAAGAACTATGAGATCATGGCCATTAAGGTTGTAGATGCCGAAAGCGCATATATCGCTGCTTTCTATGCCGAGTCCAAGCAGGTGATCGGCAAGTACACCTACACCGGTGTCATCACCTCTGTTGATACCGCTTATAGCTCCAGCTACAAGAACATCACCGTTACCATTGCAATCGGTAACCTGCCCGAGCCTCAACTCCAGTGCTACCGTCTGGCCTACACCCTTGCTGAGGGCGAGACCGTTGACAAGTGCGCTGGCCTGAAGGTTGGTGATATTATCACCGTTGAGGGCGAGATTCTGAACTACAACGGCAAGCTCCAGTTGAACCAGGGCTGCCAGCTCAAGTCTGTGGTAACCTCTACCGAGGCTGCTACCAATGCCTTTGCCGTAACCACCGGCAACACTCTGACCACTGCTCTGATGGGTACCGTTCAGTCGATCGAGGGCAACGCTGTGACCCTGAAGGTTGGCGAGAGCAATACCATCACCCTGACCCTTGGCGATGTTGAGGACCTGCTGGTTGACGATGTTCTGATCGTTTACGGCGTTGTCAACAACACCGACGGTACCTTTACCATGACCGCCGCTACCACCAACCTGGCTGGCCCCGGTCTGCACGTGCTGTACCATGCTTCCAGCCTTGACTCCCCTGAGGAGATCGTGGATGCTGCTTACGACCTGGAGGCAGGCGAGAGCCTGAACGGTCAGTTCACGCTGTCCGGTATCATCACCTCTATCGATATCCCCTACGATGATGGCTACAAGAACATCACCGTTACCATCGTGGTTGCCGGCCTGGCCGACCAGCCCATCAAGTGCTTCCGTCTGAAGGGCGATGGCGCCGCTACTCTTGCCGTTGGCGACAACATCACCGTTACCGGCGTGATCAAGAACTACAACGGCACCGTTGAGTTCGACGCTGGCTGCACCCTTGACGCCGTTAAGACTCAGGCTCAGATCGTAGATGACCTCTACGCCCTGGAGCAGGATAAGGCTCTGGCAGAGAAGTACACCCTGACCGGTGTTGTTACCGAGATCAACGAGGCTTACTCTACCCAGTATAAGAACATCACCGTTACCATCAAGGTTGCCGACAAGGCTGACAAGCTGGTGAAGTGCTTCCGTTTGAAGGGCACCGGCGCCGATGCCATTGCCGTTGGCGACACCATCACCGTTTACGGTGAGTTGAAGAACTACGGCGGCACCTTTGAGTTCAACTCTGGCTGCATCATCGTTGCTGAGACCCCCGAGGATGAGGGCGGTGAAGGCGGCGAAACCGGC
>JAFTSB010000033.1 GCA_017461945.1 Clostridia bacterium
GCCCCACTGCCGAAAATTCGGCAAAGCCTCGCCCTTGGGGAGAGGTGGCGGCGGAGCCGACGGAGAGGGGGTATTTTCTGCCCTCTCACCCGCCTTCGCGGGAGCTCTCCCATAGGGAGAGCCTATGGCTAAAGCACTTTTATTCCACCACTCCAAGGGATGGTTTATGTACCCTGAAGGCTACAATGAAAACCTCCCTTTGCACAAGGGAGGCCTTTTTAGCCGGATTTCCGGCGGTCGTGCGTCAAATGCAAATGATGTTTGTTCGATGCATCTTGAGATGCTCCCAACACCGTTTTTGCAATACCGTATCGCTGTTTTTATGACATTTGGCCGCTTTTTTCTCTGGCCATCTCCTTCAATGCCGCCAACGCTGCGTCCAAACCGCCCACCTCGTCGATCAGACCGTATTCCACCGCCTCGTTGCCGTCGATGATCGAGCCCACGTCGGTGGAAAGCTTGTCGGGCGCCATCATCAGCTCCTGCAGCTTATCGGCGTCGACGTGAGAATGATGGCAGATAAAATCCGTGATCCGCTGCTGCATATCGTGGAAATAGCGGTAGGTCTGTGGCACACCTAACACCAGCCCGTTGATGCGCACAGGGTGAATGGTCATGGTGGCGCTGGGCACGATAAAGGAGCGCTTGGCTGCTACCGCCAGGGGCACGCCAATAGAGTGGCCACCGCCCAATACCAGGGAAACGGTGGGCTTTTTCATGGATGCTACCATTTCCGCAAGGGCAAGCCCCGCCTCTACATCGCCGCCCATGGTGTTCAAAATCAGCAACAGCCCCTTGACCTCACGACTTTCCTCAATGGAGACCAAAAGGGGGATCAGATGCTCGTATTTGGTGGCCTTTTGCCCCTCGCCAAGGGCATAATGTCCCTCGATCTGCCCAATGATCGAAAGGCAATGGATGCCGCTGTCCATTTCCAATCCGCCACTTTTGTAAATGCTTTCCAGCTCTGCATTTTGTTCTTTTTCTTCGCTCATGATTTCACTCCTTTGACTATTTTTTCATAGTTTACCCAAATTTCTTGGTTCTATATGCAGATTTCTTTCATTTTTGCATTTACAAGAACGGTCTTTTATGTTATAATGATACCGTATGGAGTGTAAACACTCCAAGGACTATACATAAGAGAGGTTTTAGCTATGGATAAGAAATTTGTGGTAGAAACTTCCGCTCGTCATATTCACGTGACGGCAGAAACCTTTGCCAAGCTGTTCGGCGCAGACGCTGTTCTGCACAACAAGAAGGATCTGAGCCAGCCCGGCCAGTATGCTTGCGAGGAAAGAGTAAAGGTTGTTGGCCCCAAGGGTGAGCTGGCCGTTACCATTCTTGGCCCCTTCCGTCCTGCCGATCAGGTTGAGCTTTCCTTTACCGATGCACGCACGCTGGGTCTGAAGGCTGTTCCCGTTCGCGAGAGCGGCGACGTTGCCGGCACTCCCGGTCTCAAGCTGGTTGGTCCTGCCGGTGAAACCGACATGGCAGAGGGCACCATCGTTGCCAAGCGCCACATTCATATGACCCCCGCCGATGCCGAGAATCTTGGTGTTAGCGACAAGGAAATTGTAAAGGTGAAGCTGGATACCGCCCGTCCTCTGATTTTTGATGACGTTGTGGTTCGCGTTTCTGAAAAGTTTGCTCTGGCCATGCACATCGACACCGATGAGTGCAACGCCGCCGCAGCTTTCGGTGCTGTTTACGGTGAGATCGTAAAATAATCAAAATGAAAAAGATCAAGCTCCTGTTTCAAGGTGATAGCATCACCGATGCAGGTCGCGATAGGCGCAATTATTTTGACCTTGGCGCAGGCTATCCCAAATACGCCGCCGAGCAGATCAAGGCCGATTTCCCCGATGTGGAGTTCACCTTTATCAATCTGGGCATCAGCGGCAATCGCTCCGGTCAGCTGTTTGACCGCTCCAGCGCGGATATCATCGATCTGCAGCCCGACGTGATTTCCATTATGATTGGTATCAACGACATCTGGCATCGCTATAAAAAGACCGGTGCCGTGCCCACCACGGATGCACAGTTTGAGCTGAATTATCGCACCCTGCTTTCTGAGATCCGCAAGCGTACCTCGGCCAAGATCATGATCCTGTGCCCTTACCTGCTGGATTGCGAGGATAAGCAGCATATGCGCCCCGATCTGGATCGTATGGTCCCCATCGTTGAGGGGATCGCCAAGGATTTTGCTGACGTGTACGTTCCCACCGACGCCATCTTTGCCAAGGCATTGCCCCATCAGCCTGAGCCTTTGTACTACTCCGCCGATGGTGTGCATCCCAACAAGAATGGTGCTGCCTTTATCGGCTTGGAGTACGCCAAGGCCATTCAGCCCCTGTTAGAAAGTCTGTCAGAAGACAGAAGATAAAGATTTTAGCAATCAGCGATTGTACATCACCGATGCGTATTACGAAAAGTGCTTTGCAGCAATCCCGAATACGAGCTGTAGGTGATCCAATTTGGTTCTGGTGATTTTGCCGATATGCGTGGCCACCGTCAAGCCTATGCCGACAGCCCCGAGATGCTGTTGGTGGATTACGACCGCTATCCGGTCGGCAAAAGCCCCGTTTCTTTGTCAACCCCGATGTGAGCTTTGGCAAGTAAGCCTTTCAAGCACATTTCGGCCGTTTATATCAAGTCAATCTAAAAAAGGAGATAAAAACTCATGAAAAAAGTAAGTGAAGCCCCTTACGCAATGAGCACTGAGGTACAGCACATGTGCGTCGTGCAGAAGGGCCCCCATCACGGTCCCGCTCCCATTCCTGAAGAAGGCAAGTGGGTAGAAGCCAAGCAGATCACCGACATTTCCGCCTATACCCACGGTGTGGGATGGTGCGCACCTCAGCAGGGCGCCTGCAAGCTCTCTCTGAATGTGAAGAACGGCATCATCGAAGAGGCTCTTGTTGAGACCATCGGTTGCTCCGGCATGACCCACTCCGCCGCTATGGCTGCAGAGATCCTGCCCGGCAAGACCCTTCTCGAGGCTCTGAATACCGACCTGGTGTGCGACGCTATCAATACCGCTATGCGCGAGCTGTTCCTGCAGATCGTTTACGGCCGTTCTCAGTCTGCCTTCTCCGAGGGTGGCCTGGTTATCGGTGCCGGTATGGAGGACCTGGGCAAGGGCGAGCGTTCGATGGTTGGTACCATGTACGGCACCAAGGAAAAGGGTGTTCGTTACCTGGAAATGACCGAGGGCTACTGCACTCGCATGGCTCTGGATGAGAACAACGAGGTGATCGGCTATGAGTTCGTTTCTCTGGGCAAGATGACCGATATGATCAAGAAGGGCATGGAGCCCAACGAGGCCTATGAGAAGGCTAAGGGTACCTACGGCAGATTTGCTGATGCTGTCAAGTACATTGATCCCCGCAAAGAGTAATAGGAGGTAACGTATCATGGCAAAATTTGAAGGTTATGAAAGA
>JAFTSB010000034.1 GCA_017461945.1 Clostridia bacterium
CGAGCATCGCATTTGATTAGTCAAACGCAAATTGGGCTAAGCCCAAACCCTTATACAAACAGAAAGAGCAAGAGTAAAAGGAGAAAATCCTTCTATTCTTGCTCTTATTTTTTCTTCTGTCGATATGTCAACTTCGTTGACTCGATATGTTCTCGCTTTGCTCGAACTCGATATATTGCCGCTGTGCGTCAATTCGATATGAGATAAATCCCTCGTTTGCGAAGCAAACATTTCGAGCCGAAGGCATATCGAGTTGCGTCAGCAACATATCGAAAATCCCTTAAGGGATTTATCTCGATGCGTGTTCTCCGCTAAGGATAACACGCTAACGCAGTTGGCTCTTTTTTTACAGCTCCAGCAGCTCGGTTTCCTGCAGGGTGGGGTCAAAATCCTCGCCACGGGTACCCTTCACGTGATGGGTGAACACGTAATCCCGGGGGAGTGTGCGAGGGGTATAGCCGGTATAGGTCTTGAATACACGGTTGAAGTTTCGGATGGTGCCAAAGCCGCAGGCCATGGCCACCTCGGTCATCTCCAAGCGTCCCTCGGCTACCAGCTCGGTGGCCATAGAGACCCGCAGTGCGTTGAGATAGTCGGTAAAGGTGGTGCCGGTCATGCTTTGAAAATATTTGGAAAAATAAGGAGCGCTGAACTCCATGTGGGCGGCGGCCTCCTCAAAGGTGGCATAGGGCGCATTGCGCGACAGCCATTGCAGCAGCTGACGGAATTTTTCTCCTGCGGTGTGGAGCTTTACTTCCGATTCCTGCACAGACTCCCGTCGCAGCATCTCGGCCATCAGACGCAGAGCCATGCCCTCGGCAATCAGATCCCAATGTTCGCGTTTTTCGCGCAGCTCGGTGAACAGATCGTTCCAAAGAGGCATGAGAACAGTACTGCATTGCAGCACGGGGGATAGGAGTCGTTTTTGCCCCAAAATTGGTCGCACAAAAAGAGGAGCCAGCTTCAGTATGGCGATAACGTTGTCCGATGTGCCGGAGAGGGAATGGATCTCCTCTCCCTTTAAAAAGGCGAAATCGCCCTTGCTTAAAATATGATCCCCCTGATCGGTGGTTAGCGTCAATCGCCCCGACTCCACACAGATCCATTCGTGCTCGGCGTGCCAATGGGGGAGGTTTTTCGCGTTTTTGTACCGTTGTGCAAGCAAGCGATCTGTGCCCGACAACGCGCGTTTTTCATATCTGGCAATCATAAGCTCTCCATGAAATAAATTCTCTAAAATAACAAAACTTTTTTATATATTATAGCACATATGTGAATAAATGTCCAGTATTTTTAAAAAACTTGCATTTCTGCAAAAAATGTGTTAGCATAAGAAAAGCGCATCCGGCAGATGCGCCAAGCCCCTTTCGCAATTTTGTTATAGCCATTTCGTGCTGACTCTTGTATAATAAAAACAATACAATAAGGGGGACAGATGATGAATATGCTGATCACCGACAAAAAAGAGCTACGGCGCTATGCCACCGATCAACGGATCTGGCAAGGCATCCCCAGCATTGAGGTTACCAAAAAAGGGCGGATCTTCGTTACCTTTTATGCAGGCGGTATTATGGAGCATATCGGCAATTACTGTATGCTGGTGGAATCCCGTGATGGCTTTCAGTATTCCGAGCCCATTGCTGCCACCTACCTGGCAGATCATCGTTGCTACGATCCTTGCCTTTGGATCGACCCCTTGGGGCGTTTGTGGTTCACTTGGGCGGTTTGCCCCGATGACGGACTTTGGGGCGTGATCTGTGACGACCCCGATGCCGATGAGCTTGTCTGGAGCAAGGAATTTTTCATCGGGCATGATATTATGATGAATAAGCCTGTGGTGCTTTCCACCGGCGAGTGGTTGTTCCCCTTGGCGGTCTGGAACCATGGCGTGCGTTCCTTGCCCCCGAAATACGATAGCAAAACTCCCGAAAAGGGCTCCTTTGTGTACAAAACAAACGATAACGGTGTCACGTTTTCTCGACTGGGCGGTGCCGATGTGCCCAATCGCTCCTTTGACGAGCATATGGTGGTAGAGCTGACCGACGGCCGGCTGATGATGCTGGTGCGCACCTACTACGGCATTGGCGTATCCTATTCCAGTGACCGCGGCCGTACTTGGAGCAGGGGAGAGGATAGTGGTCTTGGTGGCCCTTCCTCGCGCTTTCACATTTGCCGCTTGCGTTCGGGGCGTCTGTTGCTGATCAATCACGTGGATTTCAACAAGCGTAACAATCTGATGCTCCTGCTTTCTGAGGACGATGGCCGCACGTGGCCCTGGCGCCTGATGCTGGATGCCCGTGACGCAGTTTCTTATCCCGATGCCAAGGAGGCCGAGGATGGCTATATTTATATCACGCACGACCGGGAGCGTGGCTGTAAGAAAAAAAGCCTGCAGCAGGCGCAAAGCTATGCCCGTGAGATTTTGGTCAGCCGCGTGACCGAGGAGGATATTTTGCAAGGGGAACTGGTCAACCAGGGCAGTTATCTTGGCCGGATCGCCTCCAAGCTGGGGAAATATCGCGGCGAGGACCCCAACCCCTTTGGAGATCCCCATTTGTTTTCGGATAAGGAATACGCCGCCCATTTGTTAAAGACCGAGAGCGGCGAAGCGCGTGTCAATCGCATTTTCGAGCATTATTCGCCCCGCTGCGACGAGCAGCATCAAGCCGACGTAGATCGCGTAGATCAGCTGATCGCAAGGCTGGCCGAACGTGAATACGCAGATCCTGTGCTGCTGCTGGCGGTGGTGACCGCCATTCGTGAGTTGTCCGGCACCTGCGAGCCCAAGCACCCCACCGTAGAGCGCATTACCGCTTGGGTGGATCAGCGCTTGACCGACGAGCTTTCTCTTGCCGATATGGCGGCTCATTTTCGCATGAGCCGCTATTATCTCTGTCATCTGTTTAAAGAAAAAACCGGTATTACCATACTGGAATATCGCAACGAGCGTCGCTTGACGCTGGCCAAGCAAAAGCTGATCGCAGGCGAGGAAAAGGTCACCGATATCGCCCTTTCTTGCGGCTTTGGCAGCGCCTCGTATTTCAATGAGATCTTTTCCAAATCCGAGGGGATGACCCCTTCCGCTTACCGCAAGCTGCATAGCAAATGATCTCCGGCAGGGCTGCGCACTGTGCGTCGTGGCCCTGCTTTTTTGTCAAAAAAATAACAACGTATGTCAAAAAAATAACACATGGGAAATATTGTGAAATCGCTTGAAATCCCTGGACAAGTGTGCTATAATGGGCACGGATTTCAAGAACTTCCGGCAAAGGGGCACGCCCGTGTGTCAGGTCCGGGACTGATTTCAGGAGGAATTATGGATATCAGACAGGAATCGTTACAAAAGCATTATGAGTGGAAGGGAAAGATCGAGGTCGTCTCCCGCGTGGACGTGAACGATCGTCGCGACCTTTCCTTGGCATATACTCCCGGCGTGGCCGAGCCTTGCCTGGAGATTCAAAAGGATATCAACAAATCCTGGGAGCTGACTCGCCGTTCCAACCTGGTGGCTGTGATCACCGACGGCACTGCGGTGTTGGGCCTGGGCGATATCGGCCCCGAGGCCGGTATGCCGGTTATGGAGGGCAAGTGCGCACTCTTTAAGGAGTTCGCCAATGTGGATGCCTTTCCCATTTGCATCAAGAGCAAGGATACCGACGAGATCGTGCGCACCATTCAGCTGATCTCCGGCTCCTTTGGCGGCATCAATTTGGAGGATATCTCCGCCCCCCGTTGCTTTGAGGTCGAGCGCCGCCTGAAGGAGGTTTGCGATATTCCCGTGTTCCACGATGACCAGCACGGCACCGCGATCGTGGTGGCTGCCGCTATCATCAATGCGCTCCGCGTGGTGAAAAAGAAGGTGGATGAGGTCAAGGTGGTCATCAACGGTGCCGGCTCTGCGGGCACAGCCATCGGCAAGCATCTGCTGAACATTGGTGTCAAACATCTGACAATGGTCGACCGTTTTGGCATCATTTGCGAGGGTGACGAGTCCCTCAGCCCCGCTCACCGTGAGCTGTCTTTCATTACCAATCGCTCTCACCAAAAGGGCGTTCTGGCCGATGCTATGAAGGGTGCCGACGTGTTCATCGGTGTCAGCGCCCCCAATATCGTCAGCCCTGAAATGATTCAGAGCATGGCAACCGATCCCATCGTGTTCCCCATGGCAAATCCTACCCCCGAAATCATGCCCGACCTTGCCAAAAAGGCAGGTGCGCGTGTGGTTGGTACCGGCCGCAGTGACTTCCCCAACCAGATCAACAATGTGCTGGCCTTCCCGGGTATTTTCCGCGGTGCGCTGGATTGCCGCGCCACCTGCATCAATGAAGAAATGAAGGTGGCTACCTCCTATGCGCTGGCATCCCTCATCAGCGACGAGGAGCTCTCCGAAGAAAACATCATCGCCCCCGCCCTGGATAAGCGCGTGGCCGACGTGGTGGCCAAGGCCGTCATCAAGGTTGCTCGCGAAACCGGCGTGGCAAGATGCTGATCACACCCATAAATAACACCGCCGTCCGTGAAAACGGACGGCGGTGTTTGCTTTTGCAGCGATCAAAATTTTTTCAAAAATTATTCCACATTTTGCCCAAAACGTGGTCTTATATAGTAAAGGGAATTTTGGGCAGCGGATAACCCAAATAAATCTCAATAAATTGTAAATAATGCACAGATAAAGCGTGAAATTCGCCGTGCTTATTTGATGTTATTGACAACCTCATGCGCTCCATGCTATAATAAAGTCACAAGGAAATTTATTCCTGCGATCATAGGAAAAGGGGTGCAGACCCATGGCCGACGAAGCTTCATTTTCTGTTTCACGTATTCAACCATCCACAACCCATAACAGAAAGGAGAACTTTTATGAAGAAGCTGTGTTGCCTGCTGCTGACCTTTGCACTTTTGTTTTCCACCACCGCCCTTGCCGTTGATGCAGTAGGCGAAGCCGTTGCGCAGCCCTATTCGGCAGGGAACCCTTCTATCTTGACGTCTTTTACCAGTCATAGCTATGACGAGGGGATCGTGGATGGCGCGATTTATCATTTGCGCAACGTGTATCACGGCACACATATGGATGTGAATGGTGCAAATCCTGCAGAGGGAACAGAGATTTCTACTTATACATTTCACGGTGGTACCAACCAACAATTCCAATTCTCTATGCTTCGCCCAAGCCCTCACGCTATAAGATTGAGCTAAGCGGCAGCAACGTAGACGTGGGCTTATCAAAAACGCAGCCGGTGCCATACACGAGGCATTAAGCTATAAGACTTATAACGGTAAGCTGATTGTGGACGTGTTTTTCGAAGCTAACACCCCTTATTTCATCCCGGTTGAATTTACCGGCATCAACACCGGTAGCACCTCCCAAGCCTTCACCGTCCGCATCCGCCAGCTCACCTTCGTGGGGCATAGTAATGATGATCCCGGTGAACTTACAGCAAGTCCTGCAATTTGGAGTATTGAAAATGATGTTATAAACCAAAACTATAATGTTGTGCATAAAGAAGATATGACAGTGGTCCGGGCTAATACAGAAACTTCTTCTATAACCGGATACAGAGACTTTAATGCTGAAATTTTCATATATGTAGGACATGGAACCCCTGGCTTTGCATGTTATGATGGGTCAGACGAAGATTCCTATTTAGAAGCAGAAAGTCTGCCTGATATGTCGAACTGTGAATTGGCTATTTGGGGTTGCTGTTGGTCAAACACTTCTGAAGGGGAAGATAATTGGATTTCATTTGATACAGGAGATTCGTTAGCGGATATAAGTTTAGAACGTGGGGCGCAGGTAGTTATTGCTTGGGATATTCAAGTGTATAATCTATATCTCATGAATTATTTAAACGTATTATTTGAACAGTTGGCCCAAGGGCAAACAGTAGCTGTGGCATCTAGTATTGCGCTACAACGATTGCAGGATCGAATAGGCGAATACGATTTTGAAGCAGATCGAGTTAATGCATTTATTGAGGCCACAAAATTGTATGGTAACGGAAACCAAATACTTTTCTAAACCAAGGGAGGCTGTTATGACAAAATTTCAAAAAAGAATCACCGTAAGTGTGATTTCTGTCATATGCGTGATGGCAATTTTGTTTTTGTCATGCGCTATCTGCATTGCTAGCAGGAGGCACAGAACAAAATCAGAAGTTGTTGTAGAGACCTTTGAATTCTTGCCAAAACCCGATTCTGCGGTGCTATTTCAGGGGTTATCTATGAAAAAATTTTCCCAGGACGAAACCGCAGATATTTATGATACATATATGCATTTGATGGTTTCGTTATATCGCATTGGAACCTGCCTTTGTTATTTTGACGAAGATGATGTTTGGAAGTATATGGAAGAATACCCTTGCCTGGAATTTCGATACGATCAGCCTCAAAAATTTGTTGGGATACTGGATTCTCCTCGTGATGAAGACCTATTGGGTGTTCGTTTGGATCGCCCCTTTGAGTTTGATGCTATGATGTTGGTTTTTGAAGGAGAACATTTGGCATTGGTTGGTTGCCGAAATGGTCAATATTTCGGTATAGATCGATTACACATCAATCTATCTTTTTCGGATAAGGACAAATTCGATCAACTGAAAAATTTGGTTTTGCAATGATCCACCTTCAACCGTTGCGTGCGATGCATTAACAGGAGAGGTAATTGCTTATGACTAAAGCGAAAAAGAAGATTTTGAAAATTTCAATTTCCATATCGTGTGTTGCGCTCGCGTTATTTTCTGTATTTTGGTTTTTTCCGCACTGCCGGCATTGGACTTTTCGCAAAACGCCTGTTGAGACCGATGCGTTTTTACCCAAGCCCGACTCTGTTTTATATATCAGCAGCAGCGGTAAAACGCGTCTGCTGACAGACTCGGAAATAGAACGGGTGTACAGTGCTTTTCAAGCCGCCACGGAGAGCATTAAAAGCTTTAAAATTGTGCAGTACAAGAGCGATGGATCTGTCAAGGTCAATGCCGCCAAGAAAATACGAACGGCAGAAATGCCGCGGTTGGAATTTCGCTATGAGCAGCGCTATCGTTACGTTGGAGAAAACCCGGCTCAAATGGGAAATGGCTACACGGAACCGATCGAATTTGATGCCATGATGCTTTTGGTGGGCGAGGGCCAAATGACGGCTATCCCATATAAAGGATGGTATTATTCAAACGCCAGTAACGAGCACGCTATGATTGATTTTTACGCAAACTACTATGAATTCAAAGAAGTCGTTACCACTTTAGAATAAGAGAACTCCCCCTGCCGCGTGGCGGTGACCGCAAATCAAAAAAGCCGATACGGTTTTCCGTATCGGCTCTTTTGATTATTGATATAATTGATCGGGCGTAACGCCCAAAACACGGGCGATGGCAAATAGCTCAATATCAGTCACGGTGCGTGAATAGTCCTCGATCCGCGAAACAGATCCGCGGCAGACGTAAACACCCTCCAGCTCCAATTTATTGGAAAGGTCTTGCTGACTCATTTTCAACTGAATTCTCAATCGCTTTAAGTTTTCACCGATCATGTTTTTGCGTTCACCGTCGATAATGCGCGCCATAGAACCGTTCTCCATTCATATATCATTGTCTTGACATAAGACACATTTTATGATATACTAACTTCGCACAAAAGTTGTCCTATGACAGGACAACACAAAACTATATTTGAAATTGGAGAAAAACATATGGAACGTATTGGAGTCAAAAAGGAGTTAGATAAATTGGGCAGGATATGTATTCCAAAGGATATGAGGAATGCGCTTGGCTTGGAGAGGGAAGTGGAGATCGTGATGACCACCGATGGGATTTTGATCCAAAATCCCGGATACGTATTGGTGAAAAAAGAAAAAGACGCACCTTAAGGCAATAAAGAAAATCAGCCAACAGAAAAAAGCCGATACGGTTTTCCGTATCGGCTTTTTTCTTAATGCGATTTATGCATCCCAAAGGGTGGTGATGTAGCGGCGGCGTCTGCGCTTTTGCACGTACAACAACACGCCCATAGCAATGCAGGCGAACACGATCACCAATGCCATCACGATAATGGCCACGTTGATGGAGCTTTCGATCTTCAGATCCTCCCACAGCTCGTTGAGCAGCATCAAGCGCTCGGCAGGGAGATTTTCATAGAACTGCAGCTCCAGCTCCTCGGTGCCATAAAGGATCTCCATAGCATCGGGGTGGATCTCCTCCATGGCGGCAACATAGTCGGCGTTTTCGCGGACCAATTTGTTGGGAGAAGCATAACAGATGTATTCCGCGTTGGCCACAGCGGCCTCCTCGGAAAGCATAAAATCAATGTACCGTTCTGCAATTTCCGGGTTTTGCGAGCTTTTGGGAATGCACATCGCATCCACAAAAACATTGGTGCCCTCCTGGGGGTAAAAGAAGGCCAGATCCTCGTTATCCCCGTACATGGTAAAGAAATCACCGGCGTAGTAAGGGGCAATGGCGGCAGAACCGTTCTCCATCTTGTTAAAAATCTCGTCCATGACATAGCCCTGCACGATGGGCTTTTGCTGGGTCAGAAGGGCCAGCGCCTCGCGCCATTCGGCCTCATTGTCACCATTGACGCTGTATCCCAGCTTAAACTGTGCTGTGGCAAAGGCATCACGGGAGTTGTTGAACTGCAGGATGTTTCCCTCATACTTCTCGTTCCACATGATGTCCCAAGAGCCGATGTCGGCCGCGTCTACCATGGTGGTGTTGTAGATGATGCCCACCGTACCGTAGGTATAGGGAACCGAATAGGCGTTTTCGGGGTCGTAATAGGGGTTCTGATCGCCAAACAGCAGCTCCATGTCCACGTATTGAAGATTGGGGATGTTCTCCTTGTTCAAGGGACGGAGCATCTCCTCCTCAATCATGCGTGCAATCATATAATCGGAGGGGACCACCACATCATAGGAGGCCGCACCGCTGCTCATTTTGGCGTACATATCCTCGTTGGAGGAATAGGTGGAGTAATTGACCTTAACGTTTACGCCATAGGTCTCTTTGTACCATGCTTCAAAGGCAGCATTTACATCCAACGAGCCTTCGGAGCCATCGGAGATATATTCGCCCCAGTTATAAACGTAAAGAGTCACCGTCTCGCCGCCGTTGTCGCAGGCGGAAAAGAGGGGGAGGGAGAGGGCAAGAAGCGAAAAAATCAATATCGTTGTCAGAATTTTTTTCATTTTACCGCCTCCTTTCTTCTCTTGGTGCGGTCACCCACACCGCCGGCAAAGTTCACGGCCAGCAACAAAATCAGAATGGTCACAATGATCAGGGTACAAAGGGCATACATGCTGTACTTGACGTTGTGTGCGGTTTGATTGTAAATGTAAAGGGGCAGGGTCTGGAAATCGGGAGAGCTGACAAAGTGGCTGATGACAAAGTCATCCAGCGACATGGTAAAGCTCATAATAAAGCCCGAAATCACACCGGGGAGGATTTGAGGGAGCTCCACCTTGAAAAAGGACTGCGCCGGGGTGCAACCAAGGTCCATTGCGGCCTCACGCAAGGAGGGGTCAAACTGACGGAAACGAGGCAGCACCGAAAGGATCACATAAGGCAAACCAAAGGTGGTATGTGCAATCAGCATGGTCCAGCGGCCCAGGATGTCCTGCAGGCCAAGCACACCGCCCACTGCCACAAACAGCAGCATCATGGATACGCCGGTGACGATATCGGGGTTCATCATGGGGATGTTGGTCACCGAATTGACCGCTCCCTTCAGATAACGGTTGCGCATACGGTCAAGGCCAAGAGCGGCAAAGGTGCCAATCACGGTGGCGATCAGGCCGGCACTAATGGCCAGCATCAAAGAGTTTTTCAGGGATTGCAGCGCCACACTGTCGCGGAATAGCTCGCCATACCAGCGGAAGGAAAAGCCGGTGTAGGCGGAAAGGGAGCCTCCGTCATTAAAGGAGAAGATCACCAGCACCAGAATGGGCGCGTACAGCAGGGCAAAGACCACCCACATATAAACACGGGATAAGATTTTCATACCACGATCTCTCCTTCCTCATCGGAAAAGCGGTTCATCACCGCTACCGAGATCAGGATCAGGATCATCATCACCAGTGAAATGGCCGCGCCCACGTGATAGGTGGAGGGGTATTTGAACTGGCGCTCGATGGTGTCGCCGATTAGGTCAAAGTTGCCGCCGCCCAGCTTTTGAGAAATGTAGAAGGTGGAGATCGAGGGGACGAACACCATCGTAATGCCCGAGAGAATACCGGGCGTGGTCAGGGGCAGCACCACACGGAACATGGTCTGAAAGCTGTTGCAGCCAAGATCGGCAGCCGCCTCCAGATAGCGGTTGTCCATTTTTTGCATAGAGGTGTAAATGGGCAGGACCATATAAGGCAGAAAGTCATAGATCATGCCCAAAATCACCGCACCGCCGGTGCCGACCATGGCAACGGGCTCCAATCCGATTGCCTGCAGCAGCGAGTTGACCAGGCCACCGTTGTCCAACAGGGTCATCAAAGAGTAGGTGCGGATCAAAAGGCTGATCCACATGGGCAGCATCAATAGCACCATCAGCAGCTTTTGGGTAGAGGGCTTGGCACGGGACATGGTATACGCCAAGGGGTAGCCGATCAGCAAGCAAAAGAAGGTTGCTACCAACGAAAAGCAGATGGAGACCAAAAAGATGTGGGAATACGAGAAAAGGGATTGGATGTTGGAAAGGGTAAAGCCACCCTTGGTATCGGTAAAGGCGAAGAAGGCCACGATCAGCAAGGGCGCCACAATAAACATCACCGCCCATACCATATGGGGGACGGCGGCAGCACGCTCAAGAAAGGACAGCTTCTTCTTCATTTTCGTCTGCCTCCTCACCGGGGTCGGAGAGATGGTCCATCTCCTCCGAGAAGGTGGAGTAGTCACCAAACATACCGGAGTACTCGGATTTTTTCATAATGTGAATGGCATCGGGCTCTACATAAATGCCGATCTTCTGCTCGGGGGCTACGTAGTCCGAGGTTTCGATCATCCACTTAAAGCCGCATACGTCCACGATAATTTCGTAATAATCGCCCTTAAAGGTCACGCCGGAGACCGTGCCGGAAAGCATGCCCTTTTCCACGGGAACGACGTCCACGTCCTCGGGGCGGATCACCACATCTACGGGCTCGTTCTTTTCAAAGCCACCGTCCACGCAATCAAAGGTGTGACCGGCAAAGCGGGCCTTGTTGTCGGCCAGCATGATGCCATCCAGGATGTTGGATTCGCCAATGAAATCTGCCACAAAGGCGTTCACAGGCTCGTTGTAAATGTCCGTGGGGGAGCCGATCTGCTGGATCATACCGTTGGCCATTACCACAACGGTATCCGACATGGAGAGGGCCTCCTCTTGATCATGGGTCACGTAAATAAAGGTGATGCCGGTCTCGCGCTGGATGCGCTTCAGCTCATTTTGCATATCCTTGCGCAGCTTCAGGTCCAGGGCGCCAAGGGGCTCGTCCAACAGTAGCACACGGGGGCGATTGACCAGAGCGCGGGCAATGGCCACGCGCTGCTGCTGACCGCCCGAAAGGGTGGCGGGCTTACGGGTTTCAAATCCCTTCAGTCCCGTCATTTGCAGCATGCCGCGCACGCGCGATTGAATTTCATCCTCTTTGACCTTTTGCACACGCAGACCAAAGGCCACGTTATCATATACGTTCAGGTGGGGGAAAAGGGCGTATTTTTGAAATACGGTGTTGACAGAACGCTTGTGGGCGGGGAGATCGTTGATAAGCTCTCCGTCAAAAAAGACCTTGCCTGTGTCGGGGGTCTCAAAGCCGCCGATGATGCGAAGCGTAGTGGTCTTGCCACAACCGGAAGGACCAAGCAGAGTCACAAATTCCTTGTCGTGAATATCCAGATCAATGCCACACAGTACCTTTTCTCCATCAAAGGATTTTTCAATCGAACGCAGTTTGATCAGCTTTTTCTCCATTTCACATAAATACTCCTTCACAGTGAAATATTTTTGCAAAAGATAAGCGTGAAAGGGGGCGAAAACACGCCCCCTTTTTTACTATCGGTGTTATTGTAACAGAAACCGGCGTAAAATGCAATAGATTTTGCAAAAAAAATCCGCAATAACCGTAATCTGCCGTAATTTTTCGGAAAATGTCGCAGTTTTTTCGGGATTTTCTCGCGAAAACGCCGTTTTCCTCGTGTATGCTCCCGAATTCTCTCAAATCCTCGCTTTTTTCTGCCGGTTGATCGTGACCTCGGGAGAAGTGGTCAACAGTCGCCCGAACAGGGAAGCGGCAACCACCGTCATAGCGGCATCGCTGCCGTATCGCAGCAGCAGGCACGCAGAAAGCGAAAATAGCAGCAAAAGCGTGAAATAGGAGATCCATTGCAAAAGATGTTCTCCACGCTCCTGCCCCAAAAGCCAGAAAAGCAGTGCCGACAGCAATCGTCCACCGTCAAAGCCGTCAATGGGCAGCAGATTGAACAACGCAAAGGAGAGGGAGGCGGCTCGCAGCGCCAGAAAAAAGGGGGATCGCCACGGTACAAGCGCGGGCAAAAGGGAGAACAGCGGCCCTGCCGCTGCCAAAATGGCCTCTGCCTTGTAAGAGGGAAGCGCACGCGCTGGGTAGAGCCTTGCCCCCAGCAGGTCGATCTCCATACGGCGCAGGGGAAGCTTTAACAGATGCGCCGCCAATAAATGTCCGCACTCGTGTATTGCGGCGGCCAACAGCGTGGAAAACAGACGCATGGGCCCCTTTGGCAGTATGGCAAGCCAAAGGAGGACCGCCCCGGGTGTGATTCGGATCTTCATAGCATCACCTCGGGGTATTGTATGCAATCTTGGGGGGAGTATATCAGCATTTTTGCATTTTCCCTTTGCAAATCGGTATTTTTGTGCTACAATAAAGAAAAACGAAAGGGCGTGATCGGCTTGCGTCATTATTATATACGGGTTGCAACCTTTCTGCTGCTGTTGTGTTGCTGCCTGCAGCTCATCGCTTGTACCTCTGCACAGCCTGCGCCCTTTTCGGTAGAGGTGCTGGACGTGGGGCAAAGCGATTGCACGCTGGTGCGTTGCGATGACACCGTCCTGATGATCGACACGGGCACGGCCACGGCGCGGAGTGCCGTTCAAGTTGCCTTGCAGGAACGGAAGATTGATCGGATCGACTATTTGCTACTGACCCATCCCCACGAGGATCACGTGGGCAATGCGCGTATGCTATTGGAAAGCTATGAGGTGGGGGAGCTGATCCTGCCGGCCACCGGCAGCGAGGATTTCCTCTATACGGTGGTGCTGGAAACAGCGGCCGCACTGGAGGTGCTTTGCACCACTGCTCAGGGCGGTATGACCTTTTCTGTGGGTGCGGCGATACTGGAGATCCTCTTATCGCCGGCCGATGCCAATGACGAAAATCTCAACAACGGTAGCATAATTTCGCGGATTTTGTATGGGAATACCGTCTTTTTGTTTACGGGGGATGCCGAAAGCGAAGAGGAGCTATTGCTGTTATCTACCGTGCCCGCCGAAAAGCTGGATTGCCATTGGTTCAAGGCGGGGCATCACGGCTCCGATACCGCTATGTCGGCCGAGCTGCTGGCGGCAACCACGCCGGCGATCGTGGCCATTTCCTGTGGAAAGGATAACGATTACGGGTTCCCGCGCGAGACGATGCTGAAACGGTTAGAAGCGGTGAGCGCCACGTGGCAACGCACCGATCTGCAAGGAACCTTGCGCTATATCAGCGACGGCGAGTCCGTTGCGTTTCAAGAAGATTGAGGGGGAGAGGATGATGCAACAGAACAATACACCCGTGGTAGGGCGATTTGCACCAACGCCCAGCGGCCGTTTGCATTTGGGAAATCTGATGTGTGCGATGCTTTCCTGGCTCTCCGCTAAGGCGGCGGGGGGACGAGTGGTGTTGCGTATTGAGGATCTGGATGCCGCCCGTTGCCCCTTTATGGGGGAGAACACAAAATATCTGCTGGATGACCTTGCCTGGATGGGCCTGGAGTTTGACGGTGAGGTGCTGTGGCAGTCCAAACGAACTGAAATTTATGACACGTATCTTGAAATTTTGAACAAAAAGGGGTTAATTTATCCCTGCTATTGCTCCCGTGCAGAGCTTCACGCGGCCACCGCCCCCCATCGAAACGACGGTGTGCCCAAGTATGACCGGAAATGTCTGTATCGGTTGCAAAACGGCGACCCACCGCCCGTGGGGCGGCGACCGGCCAGCCGCGTGCTGGTGCCCGACGAGACGGTTGACTTTGTAGACGGCCTGCAAGGGGAGTATGCCGAAAACCTGGAGCGCGACTGCTCGGATTTTGTGGTGCGCCGCTCGGACGGGGTCTACGCCTATCAATTGGCAGTAGTGGTAGATGACGGTCTTTCGGGGGTGAATGAGATCGTGCGGGGAAATGACCTGCTGGATAGCACGCCCCGTCAGATCTATCTGCAGCGCTTGTTCGGCTTTGCAACGCCACGCTACTATCACATCCCCTTGTTGACCGATGCCCATGGCCGCCGCCTTTCCAAGCGCGAGGGGGATGGTTGCATGGAGCGTGTGCGCCAGGTCTATCCCGATCCTGCACCCGTGATTGGCGCGCTGGCGGCGGCGTTGGGGCTGATCCCGTCGCCGGAATCCATGGCGCTAAAAGATTTGATCCCGTTGTTTGATTGGCAAAAGCTGCCCCGTGATGCGGTCCTGCTACCGGAAGGCTTTTGATGCATGCTCTGGGCAAGGAGCGTGCGCTCCTTGCCCAGAGAAAACTTTTCCCAAAAACTTTTGTAAAACCCCTTGACATTTGCCCTTCCTTCCAGTATAATATTAACGTTGCCATGCGAGAGTGGCGGAACTGGCAGACGCGCACGTTTGAGGGGCGTGTGGTTTACACCGTACGGGTTCAAGTCCCGTTTCTCGCACCAACAAGCGAAAAGAGCACCGAATGGTGCTCTTTTTGCTTTAGATGGTCGAAAACGGGACAGCATTGAGGGCAAGTCCCTCAATGCTTCGGCCTAAAAACGCGTTGCGTTTTCTTCACGGCCGACATTTCTCGCACCATATTATGTTGCCTTAATAGATGCAGGCAACGAAACCCCAGGAGCCAAGCGGCTTCTGGGGTTTTTCCATGCCAATTTTCAAATGTAAAATAAAAAGATGCAAATGCCGATTTTCGCACGCTGATAGGGGCATGAACCCTTACACAACCATTTCGGGGCAGTGATTTCACAAGGCTTGTGAAATCACTGCCCCGAAAGTTTCATTTGTAAAACAGGCTTGCTTTATTCGGTGCTTTGTGCTATAATCATTTTAGGCGTAAACAATTTTAGCAAAACCGGAGAGGGGGGACTGCCGTGACGATCGCATACAGCGTGATATTTGCGCTTTCGCTTTTACTGCCGATCGGATATTATTTGTTCGTGCGCAAAAATCGAAGCGAACCGTGGCTGTTTGTTCTGAACCTCTTTGTTTGTGTGGTAAATCTCGGCTATCTGCTTTTGTCGACCTCGAAAACGGCGGAATTTGCTTTGACGGCAAATAAAATCGCTTATTTGGGGCAGGTGTTCGTTCCGCTTTGCATGTTTATGATCATTTCGGGGCTTTGCGGTTTCACCTATCAAAAATGGGTAAAATATATGCTGATCGGCACCGCCTTGGTGATGTTTGCCATGGTGCTGACCACGGGGCATCTTGATTGGTACTACAAAAGCGTGGAGCTGATACAGGCGGACGGTGCCGCCAAG
>JAFTSB010000035.1 GCA_017461945.1 Clostridia bacterium
CCAAACGATTGACAGAGTAATCCATGAAAGAATTGAAAATTTGCCGTAGCCCCCTCTCACCCGCTACCGCGGGAGCTCTCCCGAAGGGAGAGCCTTTAGGAGCGTTCGCGCAACTTTAGAGGTATGGGCTTTGCCCAATGCATTTGCAAAGCAAAGGCAAAACTGGCAGCAGCACAAAACATTAAAAAGGGCCGCGCCACGCTGGAATACAAGAACTGACCGCAAAAAAATCCCCCGGCAGAGATCTCTGCCGGGGGATTTTTTCGATTAAAATGCCGTCAAAATGGGAATACGGTATGGAATTTCAGGAACGGGGGGCAAAATAGGTGCCCACGTGCTTGCCATCCAGAATTTCATACAAAACGGTGGGGTCCTGGCCGTTGAGGATATACATGGGGATACCGGCCTCCAGCACGATCTTGGCGGCCAGCAGCTTGGTGGCCATGCCGCCCGTGCCCCGGGCCGTGCCGGCTCCACCTGCCATTGCCAGCACATTATCGTCAATGCCATCCACGCGGTCGATCCGCTTGGCATCGGGGAATTTGCGGGGGTCCTTATCATAAAGGCCGTCAATATCCGACAGATTGATCAGAAGATCGGCGTGGCAAACAAGGGCCACGTAGGCAGAGAGTGTATCGTTGCCCCCAAAATTCAGCCCCTCGGTGGAGACCGAGTCATTCTCGTTAACGATGGGAATGCATCCAAGCCCCAACAGGGTGCTGAAGGTATTTTCGGCAGCGGTGCGACGGGTGGGGTTGTCGATAACATCCTTGGTCAGCAGGATCTGCGCCACGGTGTGGCCGTAGTCCGAGAACAAACGGGAATACAGCTTCATCAGCTCGCTTTGGCCAATGGCAGCCATGGCCTGCTTTTCTGCAACGTTGATGGGGCGGCGCGTGTTCAGCTTGGCCACACCTGCGCTGACCGCACCCGACGAAACCAAAATCACTTGATGTCCCGCGTTTTTGAAATCGGAAAGGGTCTTGACCAGGGCCTCGATACGGCGCAAGTTGAGGTGCCCCTCCTCATGCGTCAGAGTGGATGTGCCGATCTTGACCACGATGCGGCGAGATTTGTCAAAGCCCGACATAAAAATATACCTCACTTTTGAAAAAAAGATTTGAAAATTAAGCGCGGATGTATTATAATAGAGATAAAGTGGGGGAATAGCCCCTTCGCGTGCAATGTTTATATTATACACCCAATTCCCTTTATTTGCAAGAGGAATTTGGAAGGAGGCCAACTATGAGACAAAAATTCAGCATTACCGTGGCAGACGTGCCCATGAACATCGTCTGCGAGGAGACCCAGGAAACCGTTGACGAGGCCGTAACCTTTCTGGACCGTCAGATCCGCACCCTGACCTCCAACAAGGCCCATTCCTGCACCAAGACCGAGGCGGCTTTGCTTTCCGCCCTGGATTTCTATACCCAAAACCTGCACCTGCAGGAGCGCGTAAAGGAGCTGGAGGATTTTGTACACGTCAGCGACCCCACGGGCAGCACCTTTGAGGCGGCGTTGCTGCGTGGCGAAAACGAGACGCTGCGCGCCGAGCTGCAGGTCAGCCGCGGCGCTTACGATGCCCTGCTGCAGGACAACGCTACGCTCTTTCAGTTGAATGCCAAGCTGGTGCGTCAGAACACCGAGGCAAACGCCCGTGCCGACCGTATGCACGATCAGGTGCTGTCGATTCTGACCGAGGTGCGCGAGCTGCGCGAAAAGCTGGCCTCCATGTGTGTGGAGACCCGCCAGCCCTCGGCCAATTACACCACCTTTGAGGCAGAGCCGAAGATTGAGGTGACCCCCGCCGAGCAACAGACCACCGATAAATACGCCCAGATGGATCTGGACGAGATTCTGACCACGGCCCCCCGCACCGTCAACCCTCCCTCCGCTCATCCCCTGGAGGGTGCAGCCGCAGAAGGCGCACCCGTGAAGGAGCCCGACCACATTGCCGATATGCTGGACTTTGGAAAAAATGCCTGAACGCTATCCATTGCCTGAACTTCTTGCCCCCGCAGGATCGCCTGCGGCTCTGCGAGCGGCCATTGCCGCCGGAGCCGATGCCGTCTACTTCGGGGGCGGCTCTTTCAATGCCCGTATGCGAGCCAAGAACTTTACCGATGAGGATGTGGCCGATGCCATTGCCCTGTGCCACGCCTATGGTGTAAAGGTTTATATGACCTTTAACACGCTGGTCACCGATCGGGAGCTGCCGCTGTTTTTAGAGGCGGCGCACAAGGCCTATACCGCCGGCGTGGATGCCTTGATCGTGGCCGATCTGGGGGCGGCCGAGCTGCTGCATCGCCTGCTGCCCGCGCTCCCCTTACACGCCAGCACCCAATGCTCGATCCACAACAGCGACGGTGCCCGGGAAATGGCCCGACGGGGCTTTTGCCGCGTGGTGCCCGCCCGGGAGTTGAGCCGCGAAAACATTGCGGATATGGTGCAAAAAAGCGGCACCGAGGTGGAGATTTTCATACACGGTGCTCTGTGTGTTTCCCATTCGGGGCAATGCCTGTTCTCCTCTCTTGTGGGGGGGAGAAGTGGCAACCGGGGGGAATGTGCCCAGCCCTGCCGTCTGCCCGATGCCAAGGGGCGCTACCCTCTCTCCCTCAAGGATCTGTGTCTGGCACGGAAGATCCCCTTCTTGATCGAGGCGGGTGTACACTCCCTGAAAATCGAGGGGCGATTGAAATCCCCCTCCTACGTCTATCAGGTGGTCTCCATTTACCGCCGACTGCTGGATGAAAGACGCGCCGCCACCGATGCCGAGGTGGCGGCGCTGGCCGCTGCCTTTTCGCGTTCCGGCTTTACCGATGGCTATTTTTCGGGGCGCATCAACCACCGCATGATGGGTGTGCGCACCGAGGCCGATAAGCAAACCGTGTGCGAGTTGGACGAAGCGCTGCTGCAGCCATCCCCCATCCCCTTGGATATTTCCTTTGAAATGTGCGCAAAAACGCCCATACGTCTCACAGTTTCCGATGCAAAACGCACCGTAACGCTCACAGGTGATGCCCCTTTAGAGGCCTTGAACGCCCCCATGGATGGCGAGGCCGTGAAAAAAAATCTCTGCCGCCTTGGCGGCACACCCTACACCGTTGGCACGGTGGCCATAACCGTAGGACCCGGCCTGATGGTACCCGTTTCGCGACTGAACGCCCTGCGCAGAGAGGCGCTGCGGCGCCTCACCGCCCCGGATCGCCCCCAGGTGGAGCTTGTCAACCTCGCCGCCCCTCGCCTTGACAAGGGTCAGAGCGCCGCGCTCTCCGCCCGTTTTACCGCTGCCGCCCAGATCACACCCTTGGCGCAGGAGCAGTTCCCCCTCCGCTATTTGCCCCTGCACGCCTTTGACGGCGCGGTGGCCAACGGCGTAGAGATCCCACCCGTCATATTGGAGGACGAGCGCGAGGCTGCGCTGGCAGCCTTGCGAGAGGCACAGCGCCGCGGGGCAAAGCACGCCCTGATCGGCAATGTAGGCCACTTGATATTGGCCACCGAGGCAGGACTGATCCCTCACGGTGATTTTCGCTTGAATCTGACCAACAGCGCTTCTCTTTCCTCCGTATTGTCGCAGGGCTTTGCCGATGCGCTCCTTTCCGCCGAACTGACGCTACCCCAGATCCGCGACATTGGCGGACGGCGTGACGCCATTGTATATGGACGCGTGCCGCTGATGCTGTTGGAGAAATGTGCCGGTCGGGAGGTGGGCGATTGCGCCACCTGCAAGGCCGGGCAAGCCGCTTTGGTAGACCGCCGGGGAGAGCGCTTTCCCATACGCTGCCTGCCCACACAATATGGAGAGCGGCACCGCAACATTCTGTATAACAGCCGCCCCACGGTCATGAGCGACCGCCGCCGTGAGCTGCTGGGCGCAGGAATAAGCAAAGGCCATTTCATCTTCTCGGTAGAGAGTGCTGCCGAGGTGGATCGGGTCATCCGCGCCTATCAAAAGGGGCTTTCCCTTGGAGATAAGGTGCGCCGCATTTGACAAAAAACACGCATACGTATCAAAATTAAGGAAGGTAATCGCGATGTACGACATTTTAAAGGGCAAAACGCTTGTGGCCATTGGCGACTCTCTGTTTGAGGGAAACAAGCTGGGCAACGCCGCCACGTGGGTCAACAAAATGGAACGCTATGGCATGACCGTTTACAATTACGGCAAAAATGGCAACACCATGGCCAAGCAAGAAAAGGAGACCAAGGTCCCCCCCATGTGCGAGCGCTATGCGCAAATGCAGGACGGCGCCGATTACGTGGTGGTGCTGGGTGGCGCCAACGACAAGCGACTGTCGGTACCCCTCGGCGAAAACGACAGCACCGATCCCACCACCTTTAAGGGGGCGCTCCGCCAAATGATTTTGGGACTGACCGCCAAATACCCCAAGGCTAAGATCCTGTTTATGACCAACTACAACCGTTGGCCCTCTAAAAACGAGCTGGGCATTTCGGATATCGACTATGTGCTGGCTATGGAGGAGATCTGCCGCATCTATTCCATTCCCTGCTTTAACAACTATTATAACGCCGGAATCTCCTTCCACAATCCTGCACAGAGCTGCTGGATCGACGAAGGATTGGTGCTGGGCATCAACGAGAACCGCCATTTTTCAAACGAGGCTTATGATTGGTTGTTGCCCAAATACGCCGCGCTGCTGGCCGCACTGTAACGCATGACATAACGAAAACCAAAGAGACGTAGCGATACCATCGCTACGTCTCTTTTTTGTGGCTACCCTGTAGGGGCGAACACTGTTCGCCCACGATACGGTATAAACCCAACACAATACATTCCGCCGATTCTCCTCAAGCCCGTTTGCGCAGGCGGCGCCACAGCCACCAGCCTCCAAGGCCGGCGGTGGTGACACCCACCACGATACCGGCCGCAAGCGTTGCGGTAGAATTGCCCTGTGAAGGGACGCCCTCTTGCGTGGGTGTTTGAACGGAAACGGTATCATCTTCTGCACCGGGCGGTGCCAAAAATGCATCACCGTCTCCACTATTTTCTGTGTTTTCGTCTTGCGTGGGCGGTGTCTCCCCGGGCGTTGTGGGAGGCTCGGCCACGGGGATCGCCTGCCATACGGCGACCAGCGTTACGTCGCCCATGGGCAATCTGTCGCCCGCCACATATCGGTGCTCACCGCTCTGCCAGCCTTCAAAGGTATAGCCCTCGCGCACAGGCACGGTGGCGCTGACAAAGGCCTCTTGCATACTGAAATAGCTATGGCTGGCAGGAAGGCCTTCTCCGCCGTCGCTTTTGTATTTCACCATATAGGAAAGGGGTGCAGTGAAATCGGCATAATCCAAGGAAATATAGGCCGGCTGATCCTTATAATAGATCATCCCCCAGCCGTTTTGCAGGTTCATCACACGCACCATGTCTCCCTTTTCCAGCGTGCCGCGCTTGGCCGATGTACTGCTGGCCTTGGCACGCACGTTGACAAAGCGATTGGTCACGGTATACCAGCCATTGACGGCGTCCTCGCATTCCAGGGCCGTGTGCGGCAAAAGATAAGTGGATTGATACCGTGGGCGGCCATAACCGCGGATGTAGGTATCGCCCAACGCATAGTCGCGCAGCGAAACCTGGTCCGAGGAATTCCCCTCCACGGTATAGACTCTGCCCCCTTTGACATAGCGCACCAGCCCCACGTGGTCAGAGGCGCGAGACACCCCCGGCGAGCGGAAAAAGATGATGTCCCCAGCCTTGGGAATATATCCCGAGGCGCGGGTGCTGTACTGCCCCAAGCTCTGCAGAGCCTCTACCCACAGCGTACAGCTGGCAAACAGGCCACCCGCGCTGTCGGCAGCATCGGCTTCTTCTAAGCACCAGGATACAAAAGCTGCGCACCACGCATAGCCATAGGTGCCGCCGATCTGCCCCAAGGCGTGATTGTATTCGGTATAATTCCGATAACCTGCGGTGTTTTCACCGTCAAAATCGGCGGTGCTGTTCCCCTCGTGATAATCCAACTGCGACAGGGCAATGGCCACGGTATCAAAGGCCTTATCCCCCGTGCGAGGCAGATGAATGAGATTGTCGTAATATGTAGAGGAAAGATACGTGCCCGTAATGGGATAAGCCGGGGTCAGCGCCGCTGTGGGGAGAACGGTGACCGCCAGCATCAGCGCGGCCAGGGTACATCCGGCTATTTTTGCAACGAAACGATGCTTCATAGAACACCTCCTTTGGTGATGGATGCTAACAGTATAGCACAAAAAACGCCATAACGGTAGCGGTAATTTCTGCCATGAGCCCGCAACCACCCCCGTGGCCCAAACACGTTTCCGCTCTCCCTTTGCGCCTTCACACAGAATTCATTTGACTTTTGAGGAGATTTGTTATACAATAGATTTAATAATACGCGCGCGGCGTGCGCGCAGGAAAGAGGTCTGTTATGGCAAAGTACACCATTGGTATTGATTTTGGCTCGCTATCGGGTCGCGCGGTGCTGACCGACGTGACCACCGGCCGCGAGGTCGCCACCGCCGTGCTGGATTATCCCCACGCCGTTATGGATACAAAGCTGAAGGATAGCGATATCCAACTCCCCCCCAATTTTGCCTTGCAGGACCCTGCCGACTATCTTTTGGTGCTGGAGACTGTGATTCCTGCGGTCATTGCCGATGCCGGTATCACCGCAGACCAGGTCGTGGGCATAGCCGTGGACTTTACCTGCTGCACCCTGCTCCCCACAGACGAGCAAGGTACGCCCCTTTGCTTTAAAGACGAGTTTCAAAACACACCCCTTGCCTACACCCTGCTGTGGAAGCACCACGCCGCGCAAAAATACGCCGACCGCATGAACGCGGTGGCAAAGGCGCGCGGCGAGGCCTTTTTGGATCAGGTGGGCGGCGTGATCTCCAGCGAATGGATGTTCCCCAAGATCTATCAGGTCATGGAGGAGGCCCCCGAGGTCTATGCTGCCGCACGTTACTTTATGGAGGCCGGTGACTGGGTCACCTGGATGCTTTCCGGCGTGCATACGCGTGGCTATCAGTTTGCCGCTTATAAGAGCCTTTACCAAAAGGGCATTGGCTACCCCAGCGAGGCATATTTCGCCGCCGTGGACGAAAAACTGCGCTATGTTGTGCGGGATAAGCTGACCGAGCCCACCACGATGCTGGGAGAGTGCGTTGGTCACGTGACCCCCGAGGCGGCCAAGCGCTTTGGCCTTTCGGCCGGCACCGCCGTGGGTGCCCCTGCCCCCGATGCTCACGTGGCTGCGCTGGCGCTGGGTCTGAAGGAATGCGGCGATATGTTTGCGGTGCTTGGCACCTCCGGCTGCTTCTTTTTGCTGGGCAAGAAAAAGGTTACCGTTCCCGGCACCTGTGGCACCGTGGATGACGGTATACTGCCCGGCTTTTATGGCTTTGAGTCGGGTCTTTGCTGCTTTGGCGATCATTTCGCCTTTGCCGCTCAAAAGCTGACCTCCCCCGCCTACCAAAAGGAGGCTGAGGAGCGTGGCATTCCCATGATCCGCTTGCTGATTGAAAAGGCGGCCGCCAAAAAGCCCGGTGAGAGCGGCGTCCTGGCGCTCAACTGGTTCAACGGCAACCGCAGCACGCTGGTCAACTCGGATCTGTCGGGCCTGTTTGTGGGCATGACGCTGACCACTGCCCCTGAGGATCTGATGCGCGCCCTGGTGGAGGCCACTGCCTTTGGCTGGCGCCGCATCATTGAGGAATACGAGAGCTGTGGCGTGCCCGTGAAACACATTGTGGCCTCCGGCGGCATTGCCCGCAAGGATGCCTTTAGCATGCAGCTGTATGCCGATGTGCTGGGCAAGAGCATCGCCATCACCGAAACCGCGCAAGCGCCCGCCTTCTCCTGCGCCATCGGCGCCGCCGTTGCCGCAGGCTGCTATCCCAATCTCCGCGCGGCCTCGGATGCAATGGCCAGTCCCGTGGACAAAATTTACACACCCGTTTGCGAAAATACAGCTGTTTACAACACCCTCTACGAGGAATACAAGCTGCTACACGATTACTTTGGCAAGGGCGGAAACGACGTGATGATGCGTCTGCGCGCGCTGCGTGCCAAGGTCAAAGGAGAGTAAAATGGCAAGACCCCCAAAAAGCTATGCCCTGTGGATCGCCGGGATCTGCGCAAAAATGCTATTCACGCTGCTGATTGCCGCCGTGTGCTTTTTTATGATCTGGCGTGTCTTTATTTCGGCCAATCCTCCGGCGGCCATGGATCGCCTCGTCCCCAACGAAGCGCTGGCCGCCGCCTATCGCACCCATGGCGACGAATTGGAGCTTTACAATCAAAAGCAACCCTCTATCACCAAGGGCGACGATAATTACGGTTATTTTGGCGTGACCCACTTTGTCTTTATCCCCGAAGCGCAACAGCTGCAGCTGACGCTGCGCTATAACAACAGCACGCTGAAATACACCAAGGAGGCCCTGGGGCTTTCGGATATCCCTCTGCGAGGGGAGGAGATCTTTGACGCATCGGTGGTGCAGGTGGTGGATCTGACCCCCGATGATCTGGCGGATAACACCGATGACAGTCTGATGCTGCAAAAGGTGCGCCATACCCCCACCGCCCACATCATTGACACCACCGCGCTTTACACTTACGTTTTATACACCTTTGATGGCATCACCATTAGCGACGATACCATCACGGCTTATCTGGACGTTTATTACGGTCTGGAGCCCGATTACGCCACCCCCGCCTTTGGCACGCTGCGGCTTTACCACCGGGAGGACCCCAAGCTGGAGGTAAAACTCACTTCCAAAGAGGAAAAGCTGCTAAAAGAATATGGAAATTAACAAAAATTGCATACCGTATGCTTATTTTTGAAAAGGAGTACCCTATGTACGATTATCTCCCCAAGCGACAAAACAACGTGGCGCACCTGGTTTCTCTGGCTCTGCTGCTGTTGTCGGTGGCATCCTTTGTGACCTCGGCGCTGATCCCCAATGGACTGCGGGTCATTCCCCAAGCCGTGGGGCTGATCCTTTTGGTTCCGCTGATCCAGATCGTTTCTCGCTATATTGTGATCCGTTATCTCTACCGTCTGTGCCCCTATGAGGACGGAAACACCGATATTGAGGTGTACGCCTATCGGGGCGGCGCGCGCATGCAGCTGGTGTGCCGCGTGGGACTGGAGGAGATCACCGCCACCGCACCTCTTTGCGATGCAAACCGCAAGCCGCCACGTGGCCTGCGCCGCTACAATTACGCGCCGGACATGCGCCCTCGTGAGGCATTGGTGCTGTCGATCACCAATGCAGACGGCGATTGCGAGGTGCTGCTGTGCCCCGACGAGGTGCTGACCAAGGCTTTGACAAAGCTCCCAAAAACCCAGAGTCCGACAGCGGAATGAGCATCAAAAGAGAGCGCACGCTTTAGCGTGTTATCCTTAACGGAGAACACGCATCGAGATAAATCCCTTATGGGATTTTCGATATGTTGCTGACGCAACTCGATATGCCTTCGGCTCGAAATGTTTGCTTTGCAAACGAGGGATTTATCTCATATCGAATTGACGCACAGCGGCAATATATCGAGTTCGAGCGAAGCGAGAACATATCGGGTCAACGAAGTTGACATATCGACAGAAGAAAAAATAAGAGCAAGAATAGAAGGATTTTCTCCTTTTACTCTTGCTCTTTCTGTTTGTATAAGGGTTTGGGCTTAGCCCAATTTGCGTTTGACTAATCAAATGCGATGCTCG
>JAFTSB010000036.1 GCA_017461945.1 Clostridia bacterium
CAATCCGCGCAGGAAAAGATACTCATAATAAAAAAGTCCGCCGGTCTCGCCCACCGCCAGATCGGACAAACACAGCTCCAAGCGGTAGGTGTCTGTCCCCTTCTCGGTTTCCACAAAGGAAAGCGGAAGATCACAGGGCTGCGGCTTGCCGGGGTGTGCATCGGGTGCAATGCGCAATACCACACCCGCCGCCCCCAGGGCGCGCGGAACGCGCACCGTGAGGGTGAGGGTATCGGTAACGGGAAAGGCGCCAAGCGACGAGACGTCCCTCCCTTTACAATGCTTTTCAATGACGGGCAGCGGACAGGACAAGGGTCTTGTCGGCAGCATTATTTGACACCCGTCAGTCTTTTCAGCTTCCAGATACGCTCGGCGTATTCGTTGATGCTGCGGTCAGCGGCAAAGTGGCCTGCGGCTGCAATGTTGTGCAGCGACATACGGTTCCAGCGCTCCTTGTCGGCATATACACGCAGGGCATCAGCGTGCGCCTGACGGTAGGATTCAAAATCAGCCAGACACATATAGGGGTCTGCCACGCCGTAGCCCGAGAGCAGATAGTTGGCAATATCGCCAAAGGATTCGCCTGCGAAGCCAACGTGCAGATAGTTGACGATGCGTGCCAACCGCTCGTTACTGGTGTAATACAGAGCGGAATTATAGCCCTTGGCCCACAGATCCTCCACCTCGGGGGCGGTAAGGCCAAAGATAAACATATTCTCGGGGCCGGTGGCAGCCTGCATCTCTACGTTTGCACCGTCCAGCGTACCGATGGTCAGCGCGCCGTTGATCATCAGCTTCATACAGCCGGTGCCGCTGGCCTCCTTGCCTGCCATGGAGATCTGCTCGCTGATCTCGGCAGAGGGAATCAGGGTCTCGGCCATGCTGACGCAGTAGTTCTCCAGGAACACAAGGCGCAGCTTTTCGGCAATACGGGGATGAGATTCGATATCCTTTTCGATCATGCAAAGCAGCTTGATGATGCGCTTGGCCATATCATAGCCGGGGGCTGCCTTGGCACCGAAGATAAAGGTCTGGGGCTGGATTTCCAGATCGGGATTCTCTTTGAGATCAAGGTAAAGTCCGATCACGTGCAGGGCGTTGAGCAGCTGACGCTTGTACTCGTGCAAGCGCTTGATCTGCACGTCAAACAGAGAGGTGGTATCCAGCTTTTTGCCGGTCTTTTGATACAGACGGTCGGCAAAGCGCTCCTTGTTGTGCAGCTTGATCTCCGCCAGCTTTTGCAGCACGACCTTGTCGTTTTCAAACTTCTTGAAATCGGCCAGGCGCTCGGGGCACTTGCGGTAATCGGGGCCGATACAATCGTCCAGCAGGCTTGCCAGCTCAGGGTTGGAATATACCAGCCAGCGGCGGTGTGCAATGCCATTGGTCACGTTGTCAAAGCGCTGGGGATACATCCGGTAGAAATCCTTAAAGACACTGTCCTTGAGAATGTCGGAGTGGAGCTTGGAAACACCGTTGATGTGGTGAGAGGCGATCACCGACAGATTGGCCATACGCACGCGGCCATAGGCGATCACGCTCATAGAGGAGATCTTATCCCAGTTGCCGGGATAGAACTTCCACGCCTCGCGGCAGAAGCGCTCGTTGATCTCCTTCAGGATCTGATAAATGCGGGGCAGACGCAGGGCAAAGATATCCTCTGCCCAGGTCTCCAGTGCCTCGGGCATAACGGTATGGTTGGTATAGGATACGGTGCGGGTCACAATATCCCAAGCCTTATCCCAGCTGAAATGATAGTCGTCAATGAGAATACGCATCAGCTCGGGCACGCACATAGCAGGGTGGGTATCGTTGATATGCACGGCCACCTTTTCGGGCAGGTTATCCAGATTGCCGTAAACGGCCATGTGATCGCGGATAATGCTTTGGCAAGAGGCAGAAACCAGGAAATATTGCTGCGACAAACGCAGGATCTTACCCTCCATGTGGTTGTCGGAGGGGTACAGGACCTTGGTCAGGATCTCGGCATTATTGCTCTCCTCCAGGGCACGGGTATACTGGCCCTGTGAGAAAAGACCCATATTGAAGTTCTGGGTGCTGCGGGCACGCCACAAGCGGAGCTGAGAAACCGCCTCACTGTCGGCGCCCGAGATCATCATATCGTAAGGAACCGCTTCCATTTCCTCGCATCCCTCGTATACGATCTCCAAATGGCCTTCCTTCCATTCCTCCTTGACCTTGCCGCCAAAGCGCACCTTGTAGATGCGATCGGTACGAGGCACCAGCCAGACCTCGCCGCCGGGCAGCCATACGTCGGGCAGCTCCACCTGCATGCCGTCCACGATCATTTGCTTGAACAGACCGTAGTCATAGCAAATGGAAAAGCCGGTGGCAGGATAATCCAGAGAGGAAAGCGAATCCATAAAGCAGGCGGCCAAGCGGCCAAGACCGCCGTTGCCAAGGCCTGCATCAGGCTCGCACTCATAAAGATCGTCCAACTGATAGCCCATAGAAGCCAGCGCCTCGCGATACTGCTCCTGCAGGCCCAGATTGCACAGATTGGTCTTGAGCGAGCGGCCCAGCAAAAATTCCATGCACATATAGTAAATGCGCTTGGACTGGGCGCGATTGACCTTTTTCTTGAATTGACCGCGCTTTTCGGTCAGGATCTCTTTTACGGTCATGGCCGCGGCCTTGTACATCTGATCACAGGATGCCTCGGTGGGGGTACAGCCAAAGTGGCGAGAAAGCTTTTCTTCGATGCCTGCGCGCACCTCTTGTGCGCTGGGATTGTAGTTCATTGGTTAGGTTCCTCCGGTTTGGTTTTCTTGTTTTATACGATAATTTTGATACGTCTTACAGATTTTCGTACATCTGCAAATAATTCTTGGCCGACTTCTTCCAAGAAAAGTCGGTGCGCATGATCTTGGAGATCAAGCGATCACGGCGGTCGGGATCGTTCCACACGGTCACGGCAGCCACGGTGCGCTCCAGCAGCTCATCAGCGCTGTAATTGGCAAAGGTAAAGCCGTTGCCGCGCAGTCTCTTTCCCTGCTCCCAATAGGGCTTGATGGAGTCGAACAGGCCGCCGGTCTCACGCACCACGGGAATGGCGCCGTAGCGAGAGGCGATCATCTGGGACAACCCACAGGGCTCGCTCTTGGAGGGCATCAGGAAAATATCGGTGGCGGCATAGATGCGCTTGGCCAGATCGCGATCATATTTGAGCAGGGTGCGTACCTTTTCGGGGTATTGCTTTTCCAGATCGGCAAAGAAGCGCTCAAAGCGATCGTCACCGCAGCCAAGGATCACCAGCTGCACCTCCTGCTCGCCGAGCAGTCGCTCGATCATGCCGGTGATGATATCCAACCCCTTGTGTGCCACCAGACGGGAAATGACCGAAAGCACGGGTACATCGTCACGGACGGGGAGACCGATCTCCTTTTGCAGAGCCGTCTTGTTCCCCACCTTTTTGACGCGGGTGCGCCAGCTGTAATTGACAGCCAGCCCCGTATCCTTTGCAGGGTTGTAATAAACATAGTCAATGCCATTGAGAATACCGCACAGCTTGTGGCTGTTTTCACGCAGGATGCCATCCAGGCCGTGGGCGTATTCGGGGGTACAGATCTCCTCAGCATAGCGAGGGCTGACGGTGCTGACCATGTGAGAGGTCACAATCGCGCCCTTCATCAAATTGATGCAGCCGCCAAAGTCCATCCGCTGACGCTCGCCCTCTCCAAGGGAGAACACATCACCGAGAATAGCAAAGGAATATTTGCCCTGATACTCAATATTATGGATGGTAAATACCGTCTTTATGTTTTCATAGCCGGGGCGATGACGATAGATGCAATCCAGATACACGGGGCAAAGAGCCGCCTGCCAGTCGTGCGCGTGAAGCACATCGGGATAGAAATCCAGTTGCCCCAAGGACTCCATGGCTGCCATACAGAAAAAGGCAAAGCGCTCGCCGTCGTCGTATTCCCCATACAGGGCTCCGCGCTTGAAATAGTATTCGTTATCAATAAAGTAGTAGGTTACGCCGTCCTTTTGGAGAGACTTGACACCGCAATACAGCTTGCGCCACGCCAGATGGACGGTAAACGCAGCCTCGGTCTTCATTTGCGCTCTCCACTCGGGCTTGACCTGCCCATACAGGGGCATGATCACGCGTACATCGTTATCGCCTGCGGCGGCCAGCGCGGCAGGGAGAGAGCCCATGACGTCACCCAAGCCGCCCGTGGCGGCAAAGGGCATTGCCTCGGCACCTACAAAGAGGATTTTTTTCATATATTCTCCTTTCCATTTGCCGCTTTTGCGGTAGGGATGGATGCAATCAATTTTTTGCGGATAGCCCGCATTTCCTGCTTGAATTTTTATAATTTTCTTCGCTGATGGAGCCTGCGGCAGAATTATACCGTCATGCCCTTGCCAATATAGAACGGCAGCGTTTCATGTCCGCACAACGTGCGGTCGTCCTTGATCACAACATCCTTGTCGGTGATCACACAGCCCAGGGTCACGTTTTCACCGGTGTAGGTATCCTGCATCAGAATGGAGTTGCGTACCACAGTTCCCTTGCCCACGTGTACACCGCGGAATAAAATGGAGTTCTCCACCGTTCCCTCGATCACGCAGCCGTCGGCAATGAGAGAATTGGTCACCTTGGCCGAGGGCAGATAGCGCGTGGGGGCCGAGTTGCGCACCTTGGTAAAGATGGGCTGATTGCGGCGATAGAACAGATTGACACGGGATTTGCGATCCAGCAGCTTCATCGAGCAACGGAAATAGCTTTCAATGGAATTCACTCTGGCAAAAAAGCCGTCGTAGCGCACCACAAAGAAGCGATCGCGGCCCAGGTTGCGATAAATGATATCGCGGTAGAAGCTGGTATAGCCACGGGCAACCGCCTCGGTCACCACGCGCTGCAAATAGGCGCGGCGCACGATCAGAATATCAGAGCAGACCTCAACCTTGCCCTGCTGGCCCTCGTACACGCTGATGTCGGTCAGGCGGCCCTCCTCGTCAAGCACGGGCACCTGTGCCTTGGCGTCCAGCTCCTGCTCGGCCGTATCCACCATGGCAGAAACCAGCGTGATGTCAGCGTTGTTCTTGATGTGCTGCTCGATCGCCAGGGACAGATCCACATTACAGATCACGTCGCAATCCGACAGCACCAGAACCTCCTCGCTGCAACGGTTAATAAAGCTCATCACGCCCATCAAAGCCTCCAGACGGGTGGTATAGACCTTGCCCGCGGTGGCGTTGTCATAAGCGGTGATAAAGGGGGGGAGCAGCTTGATGCCGCCGTTGCGGCGTGCCAGATCCCAGTCCTTGCCGTTGCCGATGTGGTCCAGCAAGGATTGGTAATTATCGTGGGTGATCAAGCCCACCTTGGTGATGCCGGAGTTCACCATATTGGAAAGTGCGAAGTCGATCAGGCGGTAACGGCCGCCAAAGGGGATGCTCGCCATCGTGCGGCGAGAGGTCAGCTCGGGGATGGACGCGTCATGAATGTTGGAAAAGATCAATCCTGCAGCTCTCATTGTCATTCCTCCTTATTCGGGCAGTGTCGCACCGTCGGCGACTACTGCTCCCGCTTCTACTTTGGTTCCCTCGCCGATCACG
>JAFTSB010000037.1 GCA_017461945.1 Clostridia bacterium
CATTTTACCACCCCTTAAGTAAGCTCATAAAAGGGTGTCATATCCCGGTTGCGGTACGCATGCTTTTCATAATAGCCGATCAATGCGCCCTTTTCGTCACGCAACGCAACCATATACACGTCCTTGTTCTCTTTCTCATTATAGAAGGTATGTACCCGGTTGTTGGTCGGGCTAACAGCAAACCAATCAAGCACCCGCTTGATCAATTCTCCGGACTTCCCGTTATGGCAATGGAGCAGACTTTTTCCCAGCAATGCTGCACCCCCGTATTGGGCATACCGCTGGCAGGCGGCTGGATTCATATAAACAATCTTGTGATCCATATCACAGATGACCACCGCGCTGGTATCTTGATCCACCAAGCTTTTCAAAATCGCATAACAATCCATATTCTCACTTCCTTTTCTTTGATATTATATCATGGCAAATTACCTCTTGCAATAGCTGTGTCCTTGGCAGTATAATACATACTGTACTACATTAGGAGGAACCTATTATGCGAAAGAATTTTGGTGCAAAAGAAATGTGTTATCCTATGCCGGTGTTTATTATCGGCACTTACAATGAAGACGGCACGCCCAACGCCATGAACGCGGCCTGGGGCGGTGTGACGGAAGAAGCGCAGCTTACCATCTGCGTGGAGGCTGAGCACAAGACCGCCAAGAACATTCAGGCACGCAAGGCATTTACGGTGTCTATGGGCACTGCGCAGTATGTAAAGGCCTGCGACTATGTGGGCATTGTCAGTGGCAATAAGGAGCCTAATAAGTTTGCAAAAGCCGGTTTTCACGCAACAAAATCAGAGTTTGTGGATGCACCGCTGATCGACGAGCTGCCTATGGCGCTGGAATGCGAAATGCTTTCCTACGATCCCGAATCCTGCCGTTTGGTTGGCAAAGTCATCAATGTTTGCGTTGACGAGGCCTATTTGGACAAAGCCGGCAAGGTAGATGTTGCCAAGCTGCAGCCCATTACCTTTGACCCGGTCCATCATCAGTATTTGGTGCTGGGCGAAAAGGTCGGCAAGGCCTTCAGTGACGGTTTGACCTTAAAATAACCTTAGAAGGTTCGGCGCTATGCAGCGCCGGACCTTGTGTTTTGGGCGCTTTTGTGCTATAATATGCAAAATATTTTCCTTTTTGACGGAGGCGCAAGGTGAAAGAGAAATACAGTAAAACCGAGCTGTTTGAAACAATGCCGGTGGGCAAGGCTCTGCTGACAATGGCCATCCCCACCATCGTCAGCCAGCTCATTACCATGATCTACAACATGGCCGACACGGTCTTCATCGGTATGAGCAACGATCCCAACAAGGTGGCCGCTGCCAGTGTGGTGGGCATTTTGTTCTTTATGCTCAATGCCCTGTCCAATCTTTTTGGCGTGGGCGGTGGCAGTCTGCTGTCCCGTTTACTGGGTGAAAAGAAAGAGGATGACGCCCGCCGGGTAGGCGCTTTCAGTATTTACGGCTCATTGGCTCTTGCCGCGGTATACTCCCTTATTTGCCTGCTGTTTACCGAGCCGTTGG
>JAFTSB010000038.1 GCA_017461945.1 Clostridia bacterium
CCTCGGGCTGGATCTTGCCGAAAAGAACGTGCTGTTTGCCGAGGCCATTGACATTGAGAAGCTGGCGGTCATTATTGCCACGGCGCGCGCCATCGAGGCGGATAAGGACAAGGACGGCAAAGCGATTACCGGTACGAAAAAACGGAAATTGCAGACGTTTGTTAATTCCTTACGGCTCTCGGCGGCGGAAAAGTACATGGTGATGGGGTATCTTGGGTATTCTAACGTCAATGGGGAAAGCGCCGTAAAGTCCCATATCAGCAAGCTGAATTTGAGCGCAAGCGAGAAGGAAAAGCTGCTGGGATATAGTGGGTATGGGGCGTGAGGATAAACAAACAAAAAGGAGAGGTGTGAAAAACCTCTCCTTTTTAGGTACAAGAGTGGGTACGAAAATGGAATTTTAGGCGCGTTTTGAAGGCTTTAAACGCGATTGCGTTGTGCAAATGAAACAAAAAAGACTTGATTAAATGTGCAATAAAAACAAAAAATCGGGGCGCAAACCCCGATTTTTACATTTTGGTGGAGCATAGGGGATTCGAACCCCTGACCCCAACACTGCCAGTGTTGTGCGCTCCCAACTGCGCTAATGCCCCGTATTCAACAGGCAATATTATAGCAGAAAAGAAGGGGGTTGTCAATACCTTTTTTGCAAAAATATACTTTTTTTCAAAAGAAACAGAAAAGAATGGAAAAATGTTGACAGTATATTTATATTTTGATATAGTAAAAGTGATAATTAGAGAAGGAGAAGGATATGAAACGCTTTTTGACTTTACTTGTATGCTTTGCCTTGCTATTGACCGTTTTTACGGCCTGCGACAATGACCAAGACGGTGACGACATCGCTGAGGTGATCGCCCCCGATGATCTGGCCGTTACCCGCAAGATCGGGGAATTTGCGCAAGCTTGCTTTGCCGACAAGGATAGCAATATGACGTTGCGCTTGAAGCTACCAAAAGAATGGACATACACCAAGGCTGAGGGTGGTTATACTGTTATGCAAGAAGGCGAAGCGATCGGATCGGTCTATACCGGCCAATCTGCCGTCGAAAATATGAATTCCGCCAAGACGCTGACCTATCATGAGGTTGGCATTGAGATCCTAACCGGCTTTTTGACCAAGGGCGATGTTACGGAGCCCTATTATCGGATGTTATTTTCCTTTAGCGAAGGAAGCAGAACTCGTGTCACCACGCTTGAGGTGAAGCAGAGCGTCATGGATGCGGTAATCGTGAAATGGTGCTCTCAGCCTGAGCTTCTGATGATCAAGGGCTATCATGATATCCCTGAGGTTCCTATGAACGAAGGCAATGGACAGGATGAGGTTCTTATGATTGGAAATAGCTTTTTGTATTCGCGTTATTCCAATCTGCAGGCTATTTTGCAGGATCTGATAAATGCCGGTGAAAAGGAAATCAATGTAGTGCGTGGCGCATATGGCTATGCGAGCGTTGAGACCTATGCCACCAGCGAGGAGGGAGACTATCCTGCCATTCGTGCCGATATTGCAGCCGGGCGCTTTTCCATTGTCTTTTTATGTGGTCTGTATAGCTCGGCCGATGTGACACACATTCAAACGATGATCGACCTTTGTGCCGACTCTGGTACGCGCTTGGTGCTTTTGCCCGCACATAACGAGGCAAGCGCCCAGATCACCTATGCCCAAACCCAGTATCCAAATGTATATTGCTTGAATTGGAAGGCTGAGATCGATACGCTGATCGATTGCGGCGTGTTGCGAGATCACTTTGTAAACGAGGATCAGCACGGTCACAGCAAGCCTCTTGCGGGCTATGTGGGCGCCCACATGATCTATCGCAGTTTATTCGGTGAGCTGCCGCCCGCCTTGCCCGATGATTGTGAAAGCATCTCCAAGGCCGATGTGGCTGCCATTCTTGGCGATTATGTCAGTGAGGGCGTGCAGCGCGTAGCTGAGAGTGAGATCAAACGATTTTCATAAAAAAACACCGCAGGGCAACATGCGTGTTCTCCGTTAAGGACATCACGCTATTGCCCTGCGATCTTTTTATAGCTCGCGCTTTTCCAGCTCACGGCAGAGAGAAAGGTAAAAAGCATATACGGCGTTTTTCTTGTTTTTTCTTACCATAAAGTCCACGATTTGAGAATGAGAAAGAGGCTCCTCGGTGCAATGTCCTCTATACTCGGCATAGCGGCTGGAGCTTTGAGAGACCAGTCCGTCGGAGACGTCCCGCTCCCAATGGCGAGAGCAAAGCCATGGGATGCCCATTACAAAATCATCTCGGCTATTTTCCATAGCTGTGGAGTAGCTTTGCATAAAGATGCCGTCGTGATGAAAATGCTCCAAAACGCCTTCCGGCGTGTGAGACAGCTGCCGGCAAACCTCCAGGGAATTGGGATGACAATCGCCCCCAAAGGTGTGATATACCATATCGAGAACCGCAGAGATCAGGCGCTTGACAGGGCGAGGAAGCGCATAGATCTTAGTGGCGACCTGTGAGCCATAATGTGGCGTACAAAGAAAGGTGACAGAGGCCACCTTGTCACTCATACCCAGATGGTCAATCATATAGCGACTGTCTAACCCACCCTTGGAATGTGCGATGAGGTTGACACGATCGGCTCCGGTTTTTTTCAAAACGCGAAGGATATACCTCTTTAGCTGCAGGGCGTTGGTTTCAATGGTTCCAAAGCCGTCGGTGGGGGCGGTGAAAACCGTATATCCGTGCTGACGCAGAATGCTTTCGATGTGCCCAAAGGCTTTAAAAAATGCGGTATCCTTCAGCATGATGCCGTGTACCAGCAGAATGGGATAGGTCGTTGCCATACACTCACCTCCGTTCGGTTTTTATTATAGCGGAATTGCGCGTGAAAGTAAAGTGCTTGAATCAATCTTTATCCGCTGCCTGCTTTTTTTGCATACGAAGCCAGCAGAAAAAGCCGTAAAGATCGTTGACCAAAAATACAATAAAGCAAATGATGACAGAAAAATACGAAGGGTTCTTTATAGAGGCCATGAACCACAGCACGATCAGTACAATATCGTTAGCGGCATACGCAAGGGCGAAAAAAGGACTGCGCCGCAGGGTGAGATAAACGGCGATAAAGCTGGTTGTGACCGAAAGGGTACTGAAGGGCAGATTTGCGGTTTGCAGAGCGCGCAAAATAAAGTAAAAGGTAACGGTGACCCCGGTTGTCAAAATCAGCAAGAGCGGCAGCTCTTTGGGCGTCAAGCGACTGACACGCACCTGTGCGCGGTTCCCCTTATAAGGATTTTTTAACCATGTGATCAAGGCAAATAGCGCCATCGGGGCGGACATGCCAAGGTAGGTGATCATTTCGCCGTAATAGGCGCAGGAAAAGGAGATCCATCCGTAAATCAGACTGAAAACAATAATCAGCGCTTGCCCGATGGGATTTCCCTTGGCGTTTAAAAGCAAGGCGCTGACTCCGATCAGAGAAGCGATCATGGCGATGTAATTGGATCGGTCAAAAAGAATAAAAATCAATACGATCAAGAGTGCGGATATCCCCCAAAGAAGGCGATCGGCAATCGAAAAATAATGCGAGTCCTTTTGCATAGCTCCTCCAAAAAAGAAAACGCCACAGCACGTCTTCAAAGACCTAACGACGTACAGAGGCGCTACCCGGTGGCAGTATCATATATCCCGTATAAAGTATAACATATTTCTTTTGAAAAAGCAATAGCTTGCATTGACTTTGCATCATATCTATGATAAAATTATAACAAGGTTTGCAAAAGGGAGGAGGGGAGAGCGTGATTCTGATCATCGCCGAAAAGCCCAGCTTGGCGCGGAATATTGCGGCAGGCATTGGCCAGTTGGCCAGGCGCGACGGGTATTTAGAAGGCTGTGGCTATTTGGTAACGTGGGCCTTCGGTCATTTGTTTTCGCTTTGTGACATCGAACACTATAACCCCGCCCCCGAAGGAACAAACGGGCGTTGGTGTATGGAAAATCTCCCTTGTATTCCGCCCCAATTCCGTTTTGAATTGCGAAAGGGTGATGATAAGCGCCCCGATGCCGGTGTTGAAAAGCAATTTGCGGTGATACGCAATCTGTGCCATCGCCCCGATGTCGATACCATTGTCAATGCAGGAGACGCCGATCGGGAGGGGGAGATCATCGTCCGTCTTTGCATTATGCACGCCGATCCCCCACGAGATAAGCAATACAAGCGCCTGTGGCTCCCCGATCAAACACCCGAGACCGTGGCAGCTGCCCTTGCGGATATGAAAGAGTCCAAGGAATATCGCAACCTTGCAAACGAGGGTTTTGCGCGCACCTATATTGACTGGCTCTATGGCGTGAATTTAACGCGATACGCCACCTTAAAAATGGGCACTTTACTGCGTGTTGGCCGTGTGATCGTACCCATCGTGCGCGCCATTTATGACCGCGATATGGCCATTCGTCATTTTGTGCCGTCAAAATACTATGCGATCATCAGCAATGCCGAAACCAACGGCGAGAACGTGGAGCTGAAAAGCGAGCGGAAATACGAGCTGGCAGATGCGGTAAAGGCAGGGAATTGCTGCACGATGTATAATCGTCGCGGCGCCACGGTAACCGCCGTGAAAAAGAAAAAGGATATTTTGGCACCGGGCAAACTGTTCTCACTTTCTAAATTACAGAATTTGCTTGGTAAAAAGCATAAAATGTCGATGTCCGAGAGTTTGGAGATCATTCAAGGGCTTTACGAAAAGGGCTATTTGACCTATCCCCGTACCAATTCCGAATATCTGGCCACCGCCGAAAAGGATAAGATGAAAAAGATCATTGGCCAGATCGGCAAGATGGGCTATCCGGTCACTTTCAAGGATAGCAAAAAGATCTTTGACGACAGCAAGATCGAGTCTCACTCGGCCTTGACTCCCACTTATAAGATCCCGGATAAGAATACGCTGTCACAAAAGGAAAGTCTGGTTTATTCCACCGTATTCCGCCGCTTTGTGGCTGTGTTTTGTGCTGAGCCCTGCGTGGGTGAGCGTACGGAGATCACCATTCAAGTGGGAGAGTATGAAACCTTTACTTTAAAAGGCCTTGTCATTGCAGAAAAGGGTTGGATGAAATATGACGACGCCACCCAAAAGGACAAGGTTCTCCCCAAGCTTTCCAAAGGGGATACCGTTCATGTGGATTTTAAGCCCGTGGAAAAAGAAACCACGCCCCCCAAGCATTATACCATTGAGACCCTGAACAACTATTTAAAAAATCCTTTTCGCGAGGAAAAGGCCGCCATGGAAGAGGATGCGGATGACGATGATACCGAAGAATATCGCGCCATTTTAGAGGGCTTGGAGCTTGGCACCGAGGCAACACGAACGGGCATCATTGACAATGCCAGAAAGAGTCAGTATATTGCCTTGAACAAGGATGTATACACGCTGCTGCCGGGCGGTGAATATCTCATCGAGTCGTTGGACCGCCTGCAGATTCGCATGGACAAGCATCGCACCAGCGAAATGGGACGGGCGTTGAAACGAGTATTCCGTGGTGAAATGACAGTTGAGGACAGCGTTGCTATGGCGGCGGATGAAATCAAAGAGGTCTTTGATCGCCCTGCTGCATCGTTGGAGGAGGACATGGAGATCGGTTTGTTCGGGGAGGATGTTGGCATCTGTCCTCTGTGCGGCCGCCCGGTGATGCGTGGCAGATTCAGCTATGGTTGCCGCGGCTATAAAGAGGGCTGCGATTTCAAGGTGAATCTTTTCATTTGCGGCCGCCCCATCTCCGTGGCCAACATGCAAAAGCTGTTAACGGAGGGCAAAACCGCAAAGATCAAGGGCTTTGTTTCAAAAAAGAACGGAAAGAGCTTTGACGCCAGCCTGAAAATGCAGGAGGGCAAAGCGGTATTTGATTTTGGAGAGTGAGTGCATGAGTCGTTTTTAGAAGTATCAAAGAAATGACACACGGCTTAGTGTCGAAATGGCGACAAAATTTGCGAAAGACTTGACATTCGGATTTATAATTTATATAATTTATTTAATAAATAATTTTGAAAGAGGTATTTAGTTATGGAATCTTGGCTGAATATTGAAGGCAAATCGATTATTGTTACCGGTGCCGCTTCCGGCATTGGTCTGGCTTGCGCCCAGGAACTGCTGAATGACGGTGCTTATGTAACCGTTTGTGATATCGCAGAAAATGCTCCCGCTCTTGAGGAGGGTAACGGAAAGCTGTTGTATGTCCGCACTGACGTGACCAGCAAGGCCAGCGTCGATGCTATGATCGCAAAGGTTGTAGAGACCTTTGGCGGCATTGACGTGATCGTCAACAACGCCGGTATCAACATTCCCCGTCTACTGGTGGACGAGGGCAATCAGTATGAGTTGGACGAGGACGTTTGGGATAAGGTTATGAACGTTAACGTCAAGGGTCTGTTCCTGTGCTCTCAGGCCGCAGGCCGCGTTATGCTGAAGGCAGGCAAGGGCGTTATTATCAATATGTCCTCTGAATGCGGCCTTGAGGGCTCTGAGGGACAGAGCGTTTACGCCGCCAGCAAGAACGCCGTTAACGCCTTGACTCGTTCTTGGGCCAAGGAGCTTGGCAAGAAGAACATCCGCGTGGTTGGCGTTGCCCCCGGTATTCTGGAGGCTACCGGTCTGCGCACCATTTCTTATGAGACTGCGCTGGCTTACACTCGCGGCATCACTGTTGATCAGCTACGCGCAGGCTATAGCAAGACCGGCACCACGCCGCTTGGCCGTTCTGGCAAGCTTTCTGAGGTGGCAAATCTGGTTGCTTTCCTTGCGTCTGACCGTTCCTCTTACATTCACGGCGTTACCATCAACGTGGCAGGTGGCAAGACTCGCGGCTAATTCCGCTTTGATTTTCTGGTAAAAGGAGAACTGTATTATGCGCCAGTATCTGTTGCCCGAAATGGGAAAATTTTATAAGGTCAATATGCACAGCCATTCCACCTTTTCGGATGGCCAGAATACCCCCGAGGAGATCAAGGAGGCATATAAGTCAAAGGGATATGCAGCTGTTGCTTATACCGAGCACGAGCATATTGTGGATCTGACTCACCTCAACGATGAGGATTTTATTGCCTTGACCTCGTACGAATACGACTTTAATACCTGCAAGACAGCCCCCTCCTCTTATTACGAGCAGGAAGCTCCCATCAATTTTTCCTATAAAGAATGCCTGCATCTGAACCTATATGCCAAGGATCCCCATAACGTTAAGGCCATTTGCCACAACCCCAAGTTTGTACATTGCGGCAATGCTAAGCTGTATCGCGAGACGGCACAATACGTGGGTAACGGCGACTATCATCAGGAATTTACTGTAGAATGCTTTAACGAGGTTATTAAGACCGCCAAGGAAAATGGTTTTTTGGTGATCTATAATCACCCCACCTGGTCGATGAATACCTATGAAACCTACTCGAAACTGGAGGGGTTAGACGGTCTGGAGATCGTCAATGGCGGCAGCGACTATTCCTCTGATATGGATTATGTGCCCTATGTGTATGACCAGATGTCTCGCCTTGGCAAGCGTATGATCTGCGTTGGCGGTGATGACAATCACGGCACCCATGGCTTTTTCCGCGCTTGGACGATGATCAAGGCCGAGCAGCTGACTCACGAGGCGTTGATCCGTGGCTTGGAGAAGGGCAATTGCTATGCCTCCAGCGGCCCTGAAATCTACGATCTTTATGTAGAGGATGGACAAGTATACATTCATTGCTCTGCGGCTAAGGCAATTTATTATAGCACCGCAAGCCGCCGAAAGGGTGTAAAAAAGGCTCCCAAGGGTGGGGAGCTTCTGACCGAGGCATCCTTCGCTATTGATCCCAACGATACCTTCTTCCGTTTGACGGTAAAGGATGCTGAGGGCGAGCACGCCAATACCCGTGTGTTCTGGTTGGATGAATTAGAGGGCTTTCGTTCGTAATCATGCTCCTCTTTTATATTAGACATGGCGATCCAATCTACAGTCCCGATAGCTTGACCGAGCTGGGCGAGGAGCAGGCAAGGGCGCTGGTTTCACGCATGGAGCGTTGCCGGCCCGATAAGATCTTTGCATCTGTGCTTCACAGAGCTTATCTGACTGCCAAGCCTACTGCTGATCGGTCGGGGATGGGCATAGAAAGGCTTGGATTTTTGGATGAAACACAGGCCTATCTCGATATGAAATGTACCGATTCAACTGGTAGAACGGGATGGGCCTTTTGTTTGCGGGAATATCAAGAGCTGTTCGTCACGCCAGAAGTGCGCAAAATGGGCAGAAATTGGTATCAACATCCATATTTTGCAGACCACCCCACCTTTGGCACATGCATGAGACGCGTGCAAGAGGGAACCGATGCTTTTTTACTGAAGCTTGGCTATCGCCACGATCACGAAAGGTGCGCTTTTATTGCAGAGCGCCCCAATGACGATCGTATTGCGGTTTTTGCGCATCAAGGTGTGGGATTGCTCTTTTTGGCTGCATTGTTGGATATTCCGTACCCCCAAATGTGCACACATTTTGATATGGCACACACCGGTATGACGGTGATTCACTTTGAAGGGAATGGCATCGTGATTCCGCGAGTACTGCAGCTTTCCAATGATTCGCATTTGTTTGCACAGGGTCTACCGACAAAATATCAAAATCAAATTGAGTTTTAAGCAAAAAGCAGGCGCTCTCAAACGAGATCGCCTGCTTTTTGAAATCACTCTGCTGCGCGCATATCGGCAATGGCCTTTGCAGGGTCTGTCGCGCCAAAGATCGAGGAGCCTGCCACGATCACATTTACACCGGCCTTTAAAACATCGGTCAAAGTGGTGTCGTTGATGCCACCATCGGCTTGTACATCCACATTAAGATCGGATTTTTGTATTTCTGCGCGTAGAGCCTTGATTTTGTCAAGTGTTTCAGGAATCAGCTTTTGACCTCCAAAACCCGGCTCTACAGTCATGACTAAAACCATATCGCAAAGGGGGAGAAGGGGAAAGACTGCTTCAATGGGTGTCTTGGGAGAAAGAGAAACGGCGGCGCGGAGGCCTGCCTCCTTGATGGCAGCCAGAACGGCGGCCGGATGTTGCGTGCTTTCGATATGAACGGTAATGCTGTCGGCGCCCGCCTTGATGAAATCGGCAATATAACGCTCGGGGCGATCGATCATGAGGTGGACATCAAACAACAGACGGCTGTGAGGACGCAACGCCCCGATAACCGGGGCACCAAAGGTAATATTGGGCACAAAATGACCGTCCATAACGTCAAGGTGGAGCCAATCGGCGCCGGCAGCCTCTACACGGGCAACCTCAGCAGAAAGATGCGAAAAATCTGCAGCAAGCAAAGAAGGGGAAATGATCATAACAACCTCACATTTTTCGAAATTTCGACATATTATGACAAGGGAACGAATTTACGATCCGTATCGGTAAAGCAGCAGAGAAGCATAAAGGACGGGATGTGTGAAAATAGGCTGCATTTACCGGTGCTTTTGCCGCTTTGTGCTATGCGCAAAGCGGCTTTTTGGATCAGATTTGCGCCACAGTTGGCTTTTTGTACAGCAAGCAAACGGCGTGGGAAGCGATGCCCTCCTCGTTGCCTGTAAAGCCTAACTTTTCTTCCGTGGTGGCCTTGATGTTAATGTCGCTCTGTGCAATGCCCAACGTGCGTGCCAAATTGCAACGCATCTGAGGGATGTGGGGGGCAAGCTTGGGCTTTTGGGCGATGATGGTGGCGTCAATATTGCCGATCTCATAACCGGCCAAGCGAATGCGCTTGGCCACTTCAGCGGCTAAAAACAGACTGTTGATGCCCTTATAGGCGGGGTCTGTGTCGGGGAACAGCTTGCCGATGTCGCCCAAAGCTGCAGCCCCAAGCAGGGCGTCCATGATGGCGTGTGTCAGCACGTCAGCATCCGAGTGCCCCAACAGTCCCATCGAATGGGGGATCTCAACACCGCCAAGAATCAGCTTGCGATCCGTTACCAGACGGTGTACGTCATATCCGTGTCCGATCCTCATAGCGTTTCCTTTCGATTTGACAGGATGAATTCCGCACGGGGAATATCATCGGGGGTGGTAATTTTAATATTGTCCTTTCCAAAATCAACCGGCCTTACCGGATGTCGGATTTTTTCCATTAGTTGGTTGTCATCCGTTAGAGAATTGTCGGTAACGTTTGCCAGTGCGGCACGGTATAGATCGGTGTGGAAAACCTGGGGAGTTTGAACGGTAAAGACCTTTCGCCGGTCAATAGTGCCGGTGATAAAGCCTTTTCGGCTCACGGTTTTGACCGTATCGGTAACGGCGGTGGCCGCGGTGGCCGCTTGATAGCGATAGGCGGTGCGGCAGACCTTGCCAATCTGATCAGGGGTGATCAGACATCTGGCACCGTCGTGAATGGCAACGTATTTCGCCTTGGGATCTATTTTACGAAAGCCGCAGCGCACAGAAGCGGCGCGTGTTGCTCCACCGCGCGTGACAGCGATCAGCTTTTTGATATCATATTGTTCGGCGATTTGCCATACCTGCTCCATATCCTCAGGGCGGGCTACCACAATGATCTCATTTATGTGGCGCGCTTTTTCAAAGGCCAACAGCGTATGGGCAAGCACGGGGAGCCCGTTGACGGTGAGAAATTGCTTGGAGATCTTTGTGCCCATACGGGTAGAGCTTCCTGCCGATACAATGATAGCGGAGGTGAAGGGAGCGGGGTTTTTGCCTCCTGCTAGCAAACAAAGATCGGCTGCGATTTCTGCCAAGGCCATATTACTGCCCGTTCTCAATGTCGGCAAACATATCAATGCGAGTTTTGTGCTTGCCGCCTTCAAATTCGGTGTCTACAAAAATGTCGGCCAGATCAAGGGCCAGACCCTGACCCACCACACGAGCGCCAAAGCAAAGAACATTGGCATCGTTGTGCAAACGGGTCAAGCGAGCGCTGAAGGTATCCGAGCAGCAGGCTGCGCGAATGCCTTTGTGCTTATTGGCGGCCATGGACATACCGATGCCCGTGCCGCAGATCAAAATGCCCAGATCGCATTCGCCACTTTGAATCTTGGTGCAAAGTGCGTGTGCATAGTCGGGGTAGTTACAGCTTTCGGTGGTGTGGGTTCCTACATCAATGACCTCAAATCCGCGCTGGATCAGATGATCACGAACAATGGCCTTCAATTCAGGGGCGGCGTGGTCGCAGCCGATAACAAGTTTTTTCATTACAGAACTCCTTTTCAGGTGTTTTTCATTTTTTCCAAGCGTTCACGCTCTGCTTGGGGCAATCGAAGATAAATAGGCTTTAACTCTGCATCGGTACAGATCTCACCTCGGAGATAGGCTTTGTGAGCGCATTTTGCCACCGATACGGCGTTTTGATCGACCAAGAGATCACAGATCCCTTCCGGCACGATCCTTGTAGCCAAGCGCTTGATTTCGTCTACGCCGTCGCCACTGAAAAAGACAGGCTCGCCCATAGCGAGGAGCTCCTCCTCCAGCTCGATGACTGCAAGGGCGCGGTCAGCACACAGGCGGACGAGTGTTCCGTTTTCGTAACGGAACAGCGCATTATAGACCTGCCCACGCCGCGCGTTCATAACAGGGCACAGGATGCCCTTGGCAGGGATCAGATTCTCAGCCAGCGCTTCTAACGTAGAAACGGCTACGCAGGGCTTGTTCTTGCCAAAGGCCAAGCCTTTTACGGTGGAAACACCGATGCGCACGCCTGTAAACGAACCCGGGCCCACGCTGCAGGCGAACAGATCCACATCGTCAACCGTTATGCCGGCGGTTTTTAATACGGATTCCACCATGGGGAGCAAGGTCTCACTGTGGGTGTTTCCGTTTTTGACGGTGAATTGTGCAATGGGAGTGCCATCGTTGCAAAGCGCTACGCTTGCCACAACGGCGGTACTATCCAGAGCCAGAATTAACATAAAGACTCCTTTATGATGTGGATGATGCGACTGTCGGGGCTGGTGGCATCATCTTTTTCTATGGTTACCTTCAGGTAATCGTCCGGTAAGGCAAAGGGAATATTTTCGCTCCATTCCACAAGGCAAATACCATCTCTTGCAAGATAATCGTCATAGCCAATGGAATAAAGATCGTCCTCGCCCGTGATACGATACATATCAAAGTGGAACAGCGTCTTGCTCTTTCCGCGATATTCGTTGACCAGGGCAAAGGTGGGGGAACGGACGGCGATTCCTTCACAAAATACCGAGGCAAAGCCCCTGACAAAGGCAGTCTTTCCCACCCCCAGATCGCCATACAGGGCAATGAAGGGAGGGAGAGATGCATCCTTTGTCATTTCCATAGCAAGAGAGGCGCCCACCGCCTCGGTTTCGGCGGCGCTTGTTGTATGAATGTGATTTTCCATGATTACCTCGTACCGGGGGCAGAGGCACCCGGAGCTTAATCCTTTTTTTGTAGCCGTTCCCGACTGCCGTCGGGGCGTTCGATGACTGTATTGGCCAGCATTCCACCAAAGGAAGCGCGGATCTCGGCCACGTATTCCATACGTAATGCGTGTTGCTCGGCCTTTTCCTCTGTGGTCAGCTCACGCTCCTTTTGGAGGTGGGCCAGTTCATTGATGCGTGCAATCTTTTCTTTTTCCATATCAGCCACGCAGGGTGAGCCCAAGCTCACGGTCAAGAAGCGTCAGAACCTTTTTGGAGACCTTATCGGCATCCTCAACGGTCAGAGTGTGATCCTCGGCGCGCAACGTCATGCGCAGCGAAACCGATTTTTTGCCTTCGCCCACCTGCGGGCCGCGGTAGATGTCAAAGAGTGTTACTCCCTCGCATTGCTTGCCGCCGGCCTTCTGCATGACAGCCATGATCTTGCCGACCTCCAGCTCCTCATCGCACGCGAAGGAGAAATCACGGGTGATGGCGGGGAACTTAGGCAGAGGACGGTAGTGAGTTGCAGCATTTCGGGCTGCAAAGAGCGCATCGAAATCAATTTCTGCGGCGTAGACCGGCATCGACATACCGTAATTTTCGGCTACCAAAGGGTGAATTTGGCCAAAAATGGCCAGTTGCGTGTTGCCCACGGTTACTTTTGCACAGCGGCCGGGGTGATAAGCGGTATTGTCTGCAACAGCAGTCCATTCCACGCCCTTGACGGCGGCCAGATCCAACAGATTTTCGATCACGCCCTTGACGGTATAGAAATCCACGTCTCCATACATACCCAAGGTCAGCATCTTGCCCTCATAGGGGAGCTTGGTTGCATCCTCATTGGGGAGATAGATCGAACCCATTTCAAACAGACGAACATTTTCGTTATTAAAGTTGGCATTGCGTGCCAGCACCTCCAGCATAGAAGGCAGTGCGGTGGTGCGCATGACGCTGGTATCCTCGCCCAGGGGGTTGGAGATCACTACCGAGCGACGCAGAGCAGAATCGGCAGGCATGCGAATTTTATCGTAATACTTGGGGGAAATAAAGGAGAAGGTTTGGATCTCATCCAAGCCCATGCCATACAGCGCATTTTCAACGCTGATGCCAAAGCTTTGCTTGGGCGTTCTGCCACCTTCGGTGGTCTCGGCGCAGATGTTGGTGGATACGATCTTATCATAGCCGTAAATGCGCATGATCTCCTCTGCAATATCGTTCATGCAGGCCAGATCGGCACGGAAGGAGGGAACGGTGATCTTGCCATCCTTTACGGTGCAGGCAAGAGCTTCCAGAATCTCAACCATACGCTCCTCGGTCATATTGGTGCCAAGGAATTTGTTATAACGTGCGGGCTCGAAGGGCAGAACGGTTACGGTGGGTTTGCCGGGATAAACGTCAATCATGCCATCCACCACATCACCGGCATCCAAAAGCTCGATCAACTGGCAGGCACGCATCAGGCCGCCGTAGCAGTTTTCGGGATCAAGACCTTTTTCAAAGCGTGCCGAGGATTCGGTACGCATACCGTTTTTCTTGGCGGTAACGCGGACAGAAGCGCCGTTAAAGCAGGCAGATTCAAACACAACGGTCTTGGTATCGTCCTTGATCTCGCTGTTAGCACCGCCCATTACGCCTGCCAGAGCGCAGGCCTTTTTCTGGTCGGCAATGACCAACATAGAGCTATCCAGCGTGTGATCCACATCGTCCAAGGATTTGAATTGCTCGCCGTTGGTGGCGCGGCGCACACGGATGGCAGAGCCATCCAACTGTGTATAATCAAAGGCGTGCATAGGCTGGCCGTATTCCAGCATGACATAGTTGGTAATATCGACGATATTGTTGATGGGGCGAACGCCTGCCGCGTGCAAACGCATCCGCAACCACATGGGGGAAGGCTTGATGCGCACGTTTTTCACGACCTTTGCTGCATAGCGATAGCAAAGATCGGGCGCTTCGATTTGTACGGACAAATATTTGCTGATGTCATCCCCATCGCCTGCACCACGGAAGGAGGGGGCTGGAACGTTCAGCTCGCGGCCGAAGGAAACGGCCGTTTCCCGGGCAAGGCCGATGACAGAAAGACAATCGGGGCGATTGGAGGTGATCTCAAACTCCACGGCGGTGTCATCCAGCATCAAGGCCGTGCGGATGTCAGCACCGATGTGCTCGGCAAAGGATTCATCCAGAATGAGAATACCGTTTTCTTCCTTACCGGGGCATTCGTGGGGGGTAAGACCCAACTCGCCCATGGAGCAAAGCATACCGTTGGAGGGAACGCCGCGCAGCTTGCCGGCTTTGATGGTTACCCCACCGGGCAGCTTGGCCACGGGAATGGCAGCGGGGACGATCGCGCCCTCAAATACGTTCTGCGCACCGGTTACGATCTGGGTGTCTTCACCGGTACCGATGTCCATGGTGCAGATCAGCAGATGGTCGCTGTCAGGATGAGGAACGATCTTTTTGATGCGTGCCACAACCACATTTTCGATCTCTGCGCCCATTTTTTCATATCCCTCGACCTTGGATCCGGTCAGGGTCATTTTATCGCAATAATCCTTGATATTTACGTCGCTGACGTCAACAAAGTCAGCCAGCCATTTCATAGACAGATTCATATCGCTCTTCCTCCTTTCTTAAAACTGCTTCAAAAAGCGCTCGTCATTTTCGTAGAACAGACGGATATCATCAATGCCATAGCGCGTCATTGTCACGCGCTCCAGGCCCATGCCAAAGGCAAAACCGCTGTAGACCTCAGGGTCAATGCCGCAATTTTGCAGTACAAAGGGGTGCACCATACCGGCACCCAGGATCTCGATCCATCCCTCGCCCTTGCAGACACGGCAGCCCTTGCCGCCGCATACAAAGCAGGAAACATCCACCTCGGCCGAGGGCTCGGTGAAGGGGAAATGATGAGGACGGAAACGGATCTGGGTAGAATCGCCAAACATTTTGCGTGCAAAGGTCTCAAGGGTGCCCTTCAGGTCACTCATGGTGATGCCCTTATCGACGACCAGGCCCTCCATCTGGTGGAACAGAGGGGAATGTGTGGCATCCAAAGCATCCGAGCGGTAAACGCGACCGGGAGAGATCACGCGGATGGGGGGCTTTTTCTGCTCCATAACGCGAACCTGAACAGGGGAGGTCTGAGAGCGAAGCAGAATGTTTTCAGTGATATAGAAGGTATCCTGCGTATCTCTTGCAGGATGATTTTCGGGAATGTTCAATGCCTGGAAGTTGTAGTAGTCATACTCCACCTCGGGACCTTCGGCGATTTCAAAGCCCATGCCGATAAAGATCTCCTCCATTTCGCGCTGGGCGCGAGTGAGGGGATGCTGATGGCCCATACGGATCGAGGCGCCGGGCATGGTGACATCCAGCTTTTCGCGGGCCAGACGGTCATTCAACTCCTTTTCCTTCATTTCCTTGGATTTTTCAGCAATGGCGGCCTCAATGGCGGCGCGAACCTCGTTTGCTAATTGGCCTACAACGGGTCTTTCCTCGGGAGAAAGCTGTCCCATGCCGCGCAAAACGGCAGTCAGCTCGCCTTTTTTGCCAAGATAGCGCACGCGGATCTGCTCAATGTCAGCGTTGGTGCTTGCCAGCTCGGCCATGGCGGCGGCTTTGATGTTTTCAAGCGTTTGTTTCATGATTCTTTCCTTTCTGAAATGAGTCTGGGGTGGCAATAAAAAAGCCTCGCCCCGAAAAAACGGGACGAGGCGCACAGCGCTCGCGGTACCACCCGATTGAAGGTGCGTCAAGGATAGATCAACACCAACTCTCATTTGACCGATAACGGGATCTGCCGTGCGCAACTACTGGCCGTGTGGCGTTCCTTGCGCCTGCTCCGAAGGGAAAACCGCTGATCGCCGCACGGTCGCTTACAGCCAAGGCGACCTTCTCTGGGGTGCGGGGAGAGTCAGGGCAGACTTCATCATAGCATTTAAAAATAATTACACATTATTATAACATACCAAACCATGAAAATCAAGAGGGAAACCATAATCTTTTCAAAGAAAAGCCCCGGAGGGGAATCCCTCCGGGGAATGTTTTCAAGGGCAGCGCCCATCAAGCGGCCTTGGCCGCTTGATGGGTTCTAACCGTTTGGTTAGGCCGCCTCGTCGGGAAGAAGTGCTTCCTCGCCGGTGGGGGGGATCAGCTCCTCATAGTGAGTACCACAAGAGGGGCAATGAACCTCTTTGAGACCGGGTTCGGTTGCGGTGGGCTCCTTCACAACGGTTTCGGTGTAGGTGCAGTTGTTGAATCTGTTCAGCACGGCCTGCTGCTCGTCGGTATAGCGACTGTAAGCAACCACCACGCCGTTCTCGTCGAGAACCTCAAAGCGATAGGTGGAGTTCTGTGCAGTGCTGGTATCGGAGAGTGCGGCATTGGCCAGCTGCTTCAAGCTGCGTGCATTTTCTTCCGCATTGAAGTTAGAGTAGTAGTAAACGTCTTCGCCGTTTACGGTGCTCTTAACGTAAGCGATAGCTGCAAATGCACGGTCGTAGTTCTGCTCCTTGATCTCGGTGATGGCGGCGCGTACGGTTACGCTACCGTCACGATTGACGCGCAGACCGTTCTTAGCGATGATATTGAGGTAGTTCAAGCCAGCGCTCTCGAGAGCATCAAGAGTGAAGGCGGGAAGGTTCTCAAGGTAGTCGAGAGGAACGATCACGGTACCGATCACAAACTCTGCATTGGTGTCGGCCAATCTTTCGATGTAGCTCAAGGTCTCTGCGCTGATGGTGGTGGTAAAGCGGATACCGCCTGCCTGATTCTCGGAGAGTACCAGACGAACCTGCGCACCGTTGATCATAACGGGATTGTTGAGAGCGTACATGCAAGCGTTGTTGGGGTAGGGAGTGAACTCGCCATTGGAGTCGGTATAAATGTTGTTACCGCCCATAGCGTTGAAGGAGTACAGATTCACGGGGTTGCCGTGGATGGAGTAGAATACAGAGCTTTCTGCGTCGTTGACGAAGGTGCCGCCAAAGACGTTGATCTGGCAGCTCTTGATGCCGCTCCAGGTGCCGTTGCGAAGCACGTTGCCGTGATCCTCATTGGTCTTGGGATTCAGCGTGCCGGTGTAGTGGAAGTAACCGCCGTAGATGTTCATCACAGCGTCGCCGGATACGCGCGCGGTGCTCAATCTGTGACCAAGGAAGAAGCCGCTGTAGATATCCAGTACAACAGATTCCTGTGCCTGGACGGCTGCATCGTGTTCGGTGGTCTCGTAAGAGCCGCCGCTGATCACAGCGCTGGAGTTGGCCAGACCGTTCAGGTCAACAGCGTAGCCGCCTGCAACAACGGTGTTGTTGCGCAGCTCGGTGTTGTGCCAAGTGCCGGTTCCGACCCAAATGCCGGTGGCGCCTGCAGTAATGGAACAATCGGTGACCTTAATGTTGGTTCTGGCCGCTGCGGAGGAGGGAGCGACTACGCCGATACCATTGCCCTCAGGGCAGTTGATCACACAGTTCTCAACGGTCAGGTTCATGGCACCCTTCAGGTAAGCAAAGTTCACAGCGGTTCCACCGTAGGTGATTTCGCCATCGGTCATGCGAGATACGTTGATCTCACAATCCTTGATCTCAACGGTTACACCATTGACACCGTTTGCACGGACACCCGCGCCAACGGCGTTGATCACGCAGTTGTTGAGGTAGAGATCGGGAGAAGAATCGTCTGCCAGGTAAACGCCCCAAGCGATAGCGTTTACGGTAACACCGTTCATGGTAAGAACGCTGTCGATGCCCTTAGCGTAAATGGCGGGCGTCCAGTCTGCGAACAGAGTAGAGGTGATGGTGCCGCCGTTAATGGTTACGGCAATGTCGGTCGTCACGTAGATCACGTCACGCCCGGCAGTAATAGTGTTGTTGTTCAGAACGGCAACAGAACCCTTCATGCCGCCAACACCTACGCCGCGGACGCCGGAGATCTGGCAGTTCTCAATGAGAACATCCACCATATTGTTGCTACCGTTAGCCATACCATTGGGATCATTGGTGTTCGCACCGATGATAACGGCAAAGCCGGTGTTGGAGTGCAGGGTAGAATCCTTTACGGTCAGAGTGAGATCGACCACGTCGGTGCGGCGGATATAGATCGCGCTCAGCTCGGCGTTGAACTCACAATCCTCAATGGTGATATCAAGGGTAGAGCCGTTGATGGGGGCCTCGTGGTTGTAAATACCCCAGCTGGTGCTGTTAATGACACAATCCTTCATGGTCAGCTTCAGCTCGTCGGAGAGGTAAATCGCCTTGTCACCTGCGGTGATGGTACAACCCTCAAAGTAATACGCGGTGTTAGCGGTTGCACCGTCCAGAGCAAGGCCGCTGCCACAGATAAACTCGGTGTTGTAGAAGGAGGCGTGAACGTCCATGATCTGGGAGTCGCCCCAACCCATGAACAGCGTCCAGTTGCCACCCTCCAGCTTGGAGTTGCTGACATACATATCCAAACGAGTGATCTGCGAAGCGCCGGGATTGGTTTTGCCAAAGGCGTAATCTGCGCCCTTCAGATAGACGTTCTCCAGCTTGACATCGTAGGTGTACTGATTGTGGATGTAGATCGCGCTATCGTTGTGAGAAACGATGTCGGGATTTTCCTCATTCAGCTCTTTCAACTGGATGTGGATGAAGTTGCCGGGCTTGTTGCACTGGAGGCGGATCGTATGGCCGTTGGACTCCAGATAGCCGCCGGTCATAGTCATTTGGAAGGTGCCGCCGGTAGCGTGTACGGCGTGGGAACTGCCGTTGCCGTGAACGATGATGGAAACCGTGTCGGCAATGGTCAGGGACTGAGAATAAGCGGCGCCTTGGAATACAACGCCACGGGTCGCGGCATCGGTATCGGAAAGCTCGATCGAAGTGGTGCCGTTCAGAGTGAGGTCACAGTTACCGTTAGAGGACAAGAAACCGTATTCACCGTCGGAGGTAATGATACAGTCGGTAATGGTCCATGTCATGGTGGAAATGCTATCACTCTGACGGATCGCACAGTCGTTGTAGGAGTGAATGGTAACGCCCTCAAGAGTGATGGTAATGTCGCCGGACACCTGAATGGAGCCGGAACCAACGGAGCGGCCCTCGGTGCCTGCGGTATCGGAGTAGTAGCCGCCCTTGATGTACAGAGTGGAAGCTCCGCCGACCTTGCCGGCAACAATCAAGCCCTGCGTCTTACCGATCACCGTACAATTGGTGAGGGAAAGCTTGGTCACTGCGTTGATATTAACGCCGGAAGCGATATTGATCGCTGCGTTATCAGGAGAGGTAAACTTACTGCCGGTAGCCTTGAGGGTGTAGACGGCGCCTACACCGTCAGTGCGGAAAACAGCGTGACCCTTGGTGGCGGCCACATAAGCGTTCTTAAACTCGATCTCAAAGTGGCCTGCACCACGCAGCCAAATGACATTGCTGCCGCTAGCCGTGATATTGGGATCTTCGGAAAGCTCATCGTACGTGAAGCTGTAGTAACGGGTCAGATCGTTGGTATGACCGTCGGCCTCAAAGGCGGCGCGTACACCGGTCAGCGTGGTGTTGTGGAAGTCAAGGTCAACCGATGCGTTGTTTGCGCTGAACAGCTTGAAGGCAACGCCCCATTTACCAGTACAAGTAATGGTGGAGTTCTTTACATCCACATCCCATGCGCCGTGGCGGTGCAGGTAAACGCCTGCCACGCCGGCAGAGGTGATGGTGGAGTTCTCTACGGTGAGGTTCAGGTTGATCTTATCCCAGATGAAGATACCATAGCCGTGACGCTTCAAGCTGTCGCGGGCGTCGGCGTTGGCAATGCCGGTCAGATTGCCCTCCTCCTTGTTGGTCAGGGAAGAGCCGTTCTTCATAATAACGGTCAGAGTACCGATATCGGTCACGTCCTTGCCGTCGTTAAAGGAGATACAAGCAAGCTTGGAGGTAATGGAGCTGTTGTCCATATCCAAGGTGAAGGAGTCGCCTGCATCGGCCATGTACAGTACAATACCGCGGTCACCCTCGGAAACATTGATAGAGGACTTGTTCTTCATCACCAGCTTGCAGTTGATGGTCTGGTTGATGTAAGCACCGTCCAGCCCGGAGGTCACGGTGGTGTTATCCAGGGTCAAGGTGGAGTTGGTACAACTATCGCAGTAGTAAATTGCGCAAGCAAAGTCGCCGTCCATTGTGACGGTACAATCCTTCAGGGTGGCATCTACATAGGACCAAACATAAATGGCGCGATTGTTATATTCCCAATCGGTTTTGGGATCCTCTGCAGTAATGATACATTTCTCAATGATGACGTTCTTGCACTCGTTCAGGTAGAGAGGAGTATTGCCACCGGTAATGGTACAATTGTAAACTGTGCTGTAAACATCGCCGGTGCTGTTCTGGGCGCGGAGATCCAATGCATTGGAATCGGCAATAAAGGTACTGTTCTTGATAGTGACGTAACCCTTTGCGCCAACCTCCAAGCCGTGGGTAGCACCGCTGACATAGCAATTCTCCATGGTCAGATAAACGGTGTTGGTCTTGTTCTCGCCAAGGTAAACGCCCTTGTTGGTTTCGGCCACAAACTTGGAATCCTTGATGGTGATCGTGCTGGTGGAGCCGCCATCGGCAGAGTAGATAGCCAGTCTGTATACATCAAAGTAAGCATTGGTAATGCTGATGGTGGGTCTTCTCGCACCCGTCTGCATATGGATGCCATAGCCGGAGTCGTGGGTGAAATTGGGCTTCTCGCCGTAAGCGTTTTTAAGATTGATGGTCAAAGTCATCAAAACGGAACCGTCAAGGTTCAGAACCGAGTTGTGATTGCTCTTGTCGGTGGAGGAAACGTGCATCTGGACCTCATCCTGAACGGTCACGTCGATGGTGGACTCCGTATGGCCGGAGTAGACACGCAGACCAAATGCCTTACCGTTGGAGGCGGTGATATTGAAGGAGGTGGTGCCCTTCAAAATAATGACGTGGTGAGAAACATAGGTGGAACCAACAGCGCTCTCAATACCATAAGTGTCGCCTTTGGCCCTGGTGTTGGTGACCGAGCAGCTATCCAGGGTCAGCGTAAAGTCGCCGCCCATTTCGCTCATCGGGGCACGAATGCCATAGGTGCCGGTGCTGGACATGGTCACATCTTTGAACGTAGCCACCAGATCCTCCTTATTCCACAAGCAGGATTCGGTTGCGGTCAGCGAGCCGGCGGTCATAGTCAGGGTAGACTTGAATTCGCCGCTGTTGCAAGCGTCGATCACCAGGCAGCGCTGCGCGGTGATGTCGGTGCGGGTCAGCACAATGGTCATTTGCAGAGTAGAAGCGGCTTCATCAGACTGTGCTGCATTGATACCGTAAGAGGCGGTAGACGTGATGATACAGTCGGTGGCAGTCAGCTTAAAGATGTTGCAAACCGAGCTGACGCCCTTATCAATTGCCGTGCCCTTAGAATGAATGGTGGTGTCGGTCAAAGTAAGGTCAGCGTTTCGGCCAATAAACAGGCCGGCATGGGTAGTGGAGGTGATCAAGGAGTTCTCAACGCTCAACGTCAGAGTGCAGGGAGTCTCCCAGTCGGGATCGGTTGCATGAATGGCGTTCTCGTTTTCAGCCTTGATGTTGGCATTTACAATGTTAAATACAGTGTCGGAATAACCGTGGATGGAGAACGCGCGGCCGTTTTTAGCGTGAATGTCGGGAGTTTCTTCGTTCAGCTCGTCAAACAGCACGTTGATCTCGCGCTCGTTATCCCACTCAAACTTAAAGGCGTAGTTGTTATTGGAAACGATGCGGCCGCCGGTCATGGTAAAGTTGATCTTACCGTGAGAACGGAGATGAACCGCAATATTGCCGGTTTGGATCAGACCCTCGGTCATGTTGATGGTGTGTTGAGCCTCGGTGGAGTTGCAGTAGAACACAAGACCCTCTTGATCGGAGCTTGCGCCGGTGGTGTCGATGTTGATCTTGCCCTTCAGCGTGAAGTTCAATACCTGGTCGATCTCAAGGCCAACGCCGCCTGCGGTGTTGGTGCCGTTGTTTTTGGCCACCACGGTGATGGTGATGTTCTCGATATTGGCGTAGGTGCCTTCCGGATCCAGGTTATCGGCATCCACAAAGATGCCCTGAGTGCCCGAGGTGATGGTGATATCCTTCAGGTCAAGCTGCGGGTGGATCACGGTAACCTCGGCGTTCTCTGCGGTGGTGTCGCGGGCAGTAGTGGTGTTCATATAGATGCCGGCATAGCCTGCATCAATGGTGACCTTTTCCATGCAAACGCTGATGTCGGTCAAGCCGCAAACGAACATACCGTCGCCACCGGTGGAGGTGATCGTAACATTCTTAACCGTCAGATTGTAGGTGGTGCTGACGTTGTAACTGCCAACCTCGAAGGTGCGGCCGCCAGTCTCAAACTTGGTCAAGCCGTCAACGGTCAGGGTCACATCGCCGCTGTTGGTGTCAAAGCCCTTGCCGTCTGCATCAATGGTGCCGCCGGCAAAGGTGGCAATGATGTAGGAGTGCAGACCCACGGCGGTGCCGGTGGTCACGAAATCGGTGTTGGTAACGGTTACGGTAGTGTAGCTGCCGTCGGGAGCCTTTACTGCACCGTTGATGTCCATGCCGGTGCCACCGTTGATGTCACAGTTCTCGATGGTCAGCGTAATATGACCGTTAGAGCTCCAGATCGCATTGCTGGAGGCAGAGGAGATGACACAGCCGTTGGTCAGAGTCAAAACGGTGTTGGAGGTTTTCTCGCGCTGACGGATGGCGGTGCCCTTATAAGCGGTCACGTCGGTGCCGTTCAGGGTAACGGTCATTACGTCGTTCAGGTTGGGAGTGGAGAGGTCAAGCACAGCCCATTCGTTAACGGTGAAGTCCTTAGAGGACTCAGCCATCTTCAGCTCACTATCCACAATGGAGATCTTAGAGCCGTTCTTGCCGCGCAGACGCAGAGCAGAGAAGCCCTGCTGATCAGCGGTTTGGGTTGCGATCAGTGTGCAGTTGTAAATGCTGAGGGTAATGGTCAGCTGGTTTCTGTTGTAACCAAGGCTTACGGCACTGCCATCTTTGCCGGTAACGGTGGAATCAAACCAAGTGCCCGTAAAGGTAGCAGCACCTGCACCGGGATTGGCATAGATTGCTGTGGAGGTATTGGCGGTAATGGTTGCCTGGGTCAGATTTAGCTCCATACTACAGCCGGTATCCTCGGCCACGTAGACAGAGTGGCTTGCAGAGTAAATAGAGCTATTCAGAATGTTGACCTTGATATTGCCGATGCGAATGGCCTTGATACCGATCTCAACGGGGGATTCCTCGGTACCGACCTTGGTGGTGTTAAGGGTCAGCTCAACGTCGCCAATGGCGTGGAAGGCAATGCCGGGGGTGAGCACGGTAGAGCCGGTCAAGGTGACCTTAGAGCCCTCGGTGCCGCCCATTCTGATGGCAGCGTAGCCTTCGCTGGCAGCCTTACTGGTGATCTGGCAGTTGTTAAAGGCAACGTTCAGGATGGCACTGGGGGCACCATCGACGCTTTCCTTCGCAAGTGTAAATACGGGATTTACAGAAGAAACGAAGATACAGTTGTTAAAGGTGGCATTGAATACATAAGAGCCGCCGTAATTGGAGCGGTGCACAGCGGTGTATGCAGCATCAATGTACACGTTTTCCAGGGTCAGCGTATAAACGCTGCCGCGGTGCAGAGAAATGCCTCTGGCTGCGGATGTGATAGAGGGAACGAGGTTGCCATCCTTATCCTTGGCAATGGAGTCGTTCTTGATGGTGATAGCGGTGGCCTGGCCTGCATCAATATCCAAACGAATGGCTGCGGAGCCGGTGGCATCGCTTGCGGTGGTGGTCACCGTGCTGTTGATAAGGGACAGGGAGGCCAGCTTATCACTCGAGTTGATGGTATGGCCGGTTGCGGAAAGTGCGCAATTGGTAAAGGACAGCTCGGGTGCGGTGCCCTTGGCGTCACTATCGGTCACAACGGCACGGCCGGCCTTGGAGGTGATGGTGGAGCGCAGGGCAGTCACCTTGAACATACCGCCCAAAGAGCCGTTGTTTTGCTCCCATACCACGGCGTCGCCGTTGGTGGAGGTTACGATACAGTCCTCAAGATACAGATCCATATACTCGCGGAAGCGGAGGGATCTGCCATTGGTCTCGATGGTGGTGCGATAAATTTTAATGGTAGAGTTTTCATCACCGTCGGCAATAATGCCGCCGCTGCCGGAGGAGGTGATGGTAGAATCGGAAATGGTGAAATCAACCTTGAAATAAGACTGTGAAGTGGATGCATCAGCCACGTAAACGGCGTATGCGGAGCCGGCCTCCAGCTTGGAGGTCTTCATGGTCAGCTTAAAGGTGCGGGGAGTCTCATTGCCGGGGTTGGTCTTGTTGATGATGGCGTTTGCGCCCTTGAGATAAGCGCCCTCCAGGTCAAACTCGATATTGGAGTTGCCGTGGATGTAGAAGACGGCGTTGTTAGAGGTCGTTTCGATTTCGGGAACGTTATCAAGGCCTGCGGTGGGCTTGATCAAAATCAGATTGTTATGAGAACCGCCGTTAGCGACCTTGAGTTGCATTGCATGGCTGTTAGAAACGATCTTACCGCCGTATTGATAGAAGGAGAAGGTCGCTTGATATTCCTCAAGATACATACCCTTAGAACCGCTTGCAGTGGCGGAGATCAGGGCGTTACCTTTCATTGTGGCGGTAAAGGTGAGGGCAGCAGAGGACTTCTGATGGATGGCAATCGCATTTTGGCCATCAACCTGAACGGTGCCGCCGTCAATGGTGATCGGAATAGCACCGGAACCGGTAATCTCAATAGCATAAGTGCTATCTGCGGTAGAAACAACGGTAGAATTGGTGATATTCAGGGCGAAGTTCTTGAAAGTACCGTTCAGCTCGATTGCATTGTTGGCAGTGGACTTAACGATACTGCCGGAGAGAATGTTGACGGTGTAGGCAGAAGCGCCGCTGTTGATGAGAATGGCTTCTCTGCCTGCGGAGATAGAAGAACCGTCCTGAAGAGTCAAGGAGTGATCGGAAATTGCCGCAGCATCCCCCAACTTGATGCCCATACCGCTTTCAGTAGTCAAAGAAGACTTGTTTTTAAAGAGAATGGTGGGGTGAGAGCTGTTTGCACAGTAAATGGCATTGCTGGTACCGGTATAGGTTGCAGTCACGCCATCAAAAGTCAAAGAAGAATAGTTGCAAACGTAGCCCAAGCGAGAGCCGGATGCAGACAATGTAGTATTTTTAAAGGTAGCAGAGGAGTTAGCGCGGAGATAGAACGCTTCTTCCTTTACAGAAATACTACCACCGGTAAAGCTGATGGCAGAGCCGGCCACCGTGCCGCCGAGACCAAGACCGTATTTACCGGTAACGGTAACATTGGTCATAGAAACGGTCGTGGTGAGGAGAAAGGCGCTCTGCTCGGAATGATGGAGAGACAGTGCCCAACCGCCGGAGGAGCTGAGAGAGGTATTGGTGATCGTAATATCGCCGGTATGAGCCTCATCTGCAACGTGAGCGCGGTTAATTACGTTGCCGGTTGCAGTCAGAGTGGAATTTTTGATCGTCAAATCAACATCGGTACCGGTGATGTTGATCAGCTGGCCTGCAGTGGCATCGATGATCAGGTCCTCAATGGTCAGGTCGGCATTCAAGGTGAATGCAACAGCCGCGGAGGAGGTCAAGGTAGAGCCTGCGCCGTCAATGGTCAGGTTCTTGTCGATGGATAATGCAGTCTCAACGGTCACGTTGGTCAGCAGGGTGATGGTGTCACCTGCGTTGGCAAACAGAAGGGCGTTTTCAAAAGTATCGTACTTCTTGTCGCCAACCATAGCCTCGTACTTGCCCTCGGCAGAGCCGTAGGTGCCGGTTGCTGCATCGTAAGTAAGAATGTAGCCTTCAGCGCAGTAAGCTTGGTCGATCTCATCATGATAAGTGCCGCCACTGACAACAATATTGATGCCCAAAAGAGGGGAGGCAGACTCATCAGAGGTGTCAGTAATATCAAAGGTGCCGCCTGTCACAATCGCACTTGCCTCATAGCCGTCAAAGCTATTAAGAACGCAGTAGGGGGAAGTGAAGGAGCCGTCGTTGATGGTTACGGTACCGTTGAACGCTCCAATCAAATAAACATTGGACTCGTCTGCGGTAAAAGTGCCGTTTTCAACGGTCAGTCCGCCGGTACAGGTGGTGGAAAGACCAATACCGTAGGCGCCGTTTGCATGAACATAGCCCTCACCGGTGATGGTAAGGTCACCGTGAATAACCAATCCATAATTATCCAGTGCAGCAAGAGTCAACTTGTGACCGTTCAAGTCAAAAGTGACAGTTTGACTGATGCGAAGCGCTTCGGTAAGCTCAACGTCAGTGAGGAAGGTGACGGTCGAGCCCTCGGTAGCGGCTGTCAGTGCCTCGCCGAGAGAATCGTAGTACGTTCCCGTACCTTCATCGCCAACACGGACAACTGCTCCGGCGGTAACGGCATTTGCGTCGCTATCCGCAGTAACGGTTGCCGCGCTTGCACCCAATGCCATAAAGCAAAGGACAGCAAGAACGAGAAGGGAGAGGAGAAGTGTGCGTTTGAGCATTACTTTCATTTGTTCCTCCTTCTGGGGTTCGCAGGAACCCACACGAAAAAATGTCATTTCGCCACCGTATGCGCTACCAATGCATACGAAGAGCGATGTCAGAAGCATGCGCGCCCTTTGAATTTGCATAACAAAGACAAAGTACACGCACGTACTCTTGGAATCATTATACATTATGTGAAGGTGGATTGTCAACACTTTCCGTGAAAGAAAAATAAATAAATCTGCGTTTTTTCGCCCCGTCTTGTGACATTTGCGCAAAAAGGAAGGGACGTTGTTGTGTAAAATGCGAATGAGCTTTGAAACGAGAGAAAACGGAGAAGGAAAAAAGCCCCGCCAATCGGCAGAGCCTTTTTTGTATTAGAGCGTGCTGATCAACATCTCGCAGCTGCCGGAAACGGTGTAAGAGCCCATCCCGGCGGGCAAAAAGATGCTGTCGCCTTTTCGGAAGGCAACGGAATGACCGTTGGCGCAGACCGTTCCTTCTCCTGCAAGAAACAAGAGCGATTGAAAACTGTCTTTTTCGACCGTAGCCGTCCATGTATCTGCGATGTTGGCGTGCTTGACGGTAAAATAGGGGCAGGAAACGAGCGTACCGTCGGCAACTCCATTGGCATAACGGATGGCATTCACCTCCGCTTCGGAAAAAGGGCGAACGACCTGCATTGCCTTTTCTACGTGCAGCTCACGCAAATTGCCATTTTTGTCACGTCTGTTATAGTCGAATACGCGGTAGGTCAGGTCGCAATTCTGTTGAATCTCTGCGATCAGTACACCTTTCCCGATGGCGTGTGGCATACCCGCGGGGATAAAGAAGCAATCGCCTTTTTGTACTTGGATGCAGCGGAGAAGCGGCTCGGGGTTTCCGGCAGTCGCCGCAGCGGCGAAATCCGCTTTGGACGCGCCTTCAATAAGCCCCATCAGAATGGTTGCACCGGGGTCGGCCTCGACCACGTACCACATTTCGGTTTTGCCCAGATCGTGTTCAAATGTGCCGGCGAAATCGTCATCTGGGTGAACCTGCACAGAAAGGCGATCGGCGGCATCAATGAATTTGACGAGTAACGGAAAACGGTCGTTGTTGAAATCTGCACCAATGGCTTGATTGCCCCATTTTTTTAATACGTTTTGCAGATTTTCGCCCTCAAAAGGGCCGTTTTTGATAATATTGTTTTCGTTGGGGCGCACCGTTAGCTCCCAGGTTTCGGCAATGGCATCAAGGTTGGATTGCTTATCCCAATCCCGACGCAAGCGCTGACCGCCCCAAATGGCGCTCTTGGCCACAGGGGCAAGCTTCAAAGGGTATAGATTTGTCATGGCGTGCCTCCTTGGCTTTCTTCAAATTGGCTGTGGTAAAGTTTGGCGTAAAAGCCCTGCTGCAGCAAGAGGGATTCGTGATCGCCCTGTTCGATGACATTGCCGTCCTTCATTACCAAGATAAGGTCGGATTCTCGTATGGTAGAAAGACGGTGGGCAACCACAAAAGTGGTACGCCCTTGCATCAATGTAGCAAATGCTTTTTGAATTTTTTGCTCAGTACGCGTGTCGATCGAGGATGTTGCTTCGTCCAGGATCAGCATAGGGGGAGGAGAAAGCATCAGACGTGTAATACACAGCAGCTGCTTCTGACCTTGCGAAAGGGCGCCGCCATCCTCGCCGATGACGGTTTCGTAGCCGTGGGGCAGACGCTTAATAAAGCTATGGGCGTGAGCGGCTTTGGCTGCAGCAATGATTTCCTCGTCGGTGGCATCGGGCTTGCCAAATGCAATGTTCTCGCGAATGGTGCCGGCACGCAGCCAGGTCTCCTGAAGGACCATGCCAAGGGAGCTGCGCAGCTCTTTGCGAGGAATATCTTGGATGTTCACTCCGTCAATGAGGATTGCACCACTGCTTACATCATAAAAACGCATTAGCAGATTGATAACGGTGGTTTTGCCACACCCTGTGGGGCCTACGATGGCGATGCGCTGGCCGGGGGCGACGGTCAGATTCATGTTTTGAATCAAGGGATGGTCGGGCACATAGGAAAAATTAACATTTTGGAATGTTACCGCGCCGCGAGCGTTGGAAAGGTGATTTTTGCATTTTGCGTCGGATATTTCCACATCAGAATCCAGCACCTCAAAGATGCGCGCGGCGCAGGCTAAGGCACCTTGCAGCTCGGTGACCACACCGGATATTTCGTTAAAAGGCTTAGTGTATTGGTTGGCATAAGCCAAGAAGGTGGAAAGCGCGCCAATGGATAGAGAAGCGCCGCCGGTGCTCATTACTGTGAGCGCACCGGTTAGAGCTACGCCTGTGTAGACCAAACTGTTGACAAAGCGCGTAGAAGGGTTAGTGATGGAGGAGAAAAAGGTTGCTTGCAGAGAAGCCTTTTGCAACTTGCAGTTGATGTCGTTAAATTTTTCTAACAGCTCGTCCTCTTGCGAAAAGGCAACCACGACCTTGTGAGAGCCGATGGCTTCTTCCATTAACGCGGTCTGCTTGCCGCGGATCTCGGCTTGAAGTTGAAACATTTTGTGTGTGCGCTTGGCGATAAAGGCTGCTACGAATAACGAGAGTGGTGTGACCAATACAACAACCAATGTGATGCCGGGATGGATCCACAACATAAAGATCAAAGTGCCGATGATGGTCAGCACACCGGAAAATAACTGGGTGAAGCCCAGAAGCAATCCATCGGAAAATTGGTCGGTGTCTGCAATCAGGCGACTGACAATATCGCCGGTTTTGTGGGTGTCGAGATAGGAAAGTGGAACCTTTTGCAAATGGCGGAAAGCGTCGTTTCGAATGTTGCGAACAATACCAAAGGTCATTTTGTTGTTGCAGACGTTCATTAGCCATTGTGCCAACGCTGTAACAAGGATGATAATCCCTGCTTGTAAGAAAATCTGTGAAATGGTATCGAATTTTACGTCATTTTTGCCAACTATGCAATCAATGGCATTGCCGATCAGAACCGGCAGATACAGCGCAGAAATGACGGATACAAGGGCGAGGAAAAGAGAAAAAATCAAAAAGAAACGGTAGCCCTTTAAATAGGAAAACACTCTTTTCAAGGTGCCGCGAGGGGCACGTGCTTTTTGCTTGCTCATGCCGTGGTCACCTCCGTGGATTTGAATTGAGCCTCGTGTATCTCGCGGTAAACGGGACACCGCTCCAGTAACTCGGCATGCGTACCTTGATTCATGATGCGTCCATCCTCAAGAACGAGAATGGCATCGGCGTTTTTGATAGAGGCTGTGCGCTGAGAAACAATAAATATAGTGGGGCGGTAAGAAAGATTGGCCAATGCGCGGCGCAAGGCGGCGTCGGTGGCAAAGTCAAGGGCGGAGGCGCTGTCGTCCAGAATCAAAATCTTGGGGCGGCGAACCAAGGCGCGAGCGATGGTTAAGCGCTGCCGCTGACCACCCGAAAGATTGCGCCCACCTTGCTCTATGACGGCGTCCAGGCCACCCTCCATTTGGGCAACGAAATCCAAGGCTTGTGCATCGCGCAGGGCCTCGTTTATTTCTTCTTCGGTGGCGGTAGCATTGCCCCAAAGCAGATTTTCACGAACGGTGCCGGCAAACAGCTCTGCTTTTTGTGGCACGATGCCGATCTGCTCGCGAAGCTTGTCGGGATTGCTGTAAGAACGGACATCGTGGCCATTGACAAGCACCGCGCCGTCCGTGACGTCGTAAAAACGGGGGATCAAATTAACAAGAGAACTTTTGCCCGAACCGGTGCCACCGATGATGCCTACGGTAGCGCCTGCGGGAGCGTAAAACGAGATGTCGGAAAGGGACGGATCGCTTTCCTTGTGATAGGAGAGAGACACGTTTCTGAACTCTACCGATCCGATGCTTTCTTGGCTTTCTTCTTCTGTATAAAAATCGGATTTTGTCATACCGGAAGGCGTGTCGAAGATCTCATTAACACGGGCGGCAGAGGCGCAGGATTTGGTAATCAGGATAATAAAGTTGGCCAACTTGATCAGTTCGACCAATATTTGGGACATGTAGTTATACAAGGCGATGACATCGCCGGTTTCCAAATGGCCAAGCTCCACCTGCACACCGCCCAAATAAACGATTGCCAGGATGGAGAAGTTGATAATTACATAGGTCAAAGGATTCAGCAGAGCAGAAAAGCGTCCTGTGAAGCGTTGAAGCCTGGTCAACTCGCTATTAGCGGCAGAAAACTCCTCAATGGACTCCTGCTCACGAACGAAGGCGCGGACAACGCGCGCGCCCTTCAGGTTTTCACGGGTCAGGCCCAAAACGCGATCCAGCTTGGATTGCACGCGGCGGAACAGAGGAATGCTGATGATCATAATGCCAAAGATGACAACAGAAAGCGCCGGGATGGTTACCACAAAGGTCATAGCGGCCTTGGGTGACACGGTGAAGGCCATGATCATGGCGCCAAAGACGATAAAAGGGGAGCGTAGGAATAAACGAAGCACCAAATTTACGGTGTTTTGTATTTGATTTACGTCAGAAGTGGTGCGAGAGAGCAGTGTTGCAGTGCCAAGACGATCGGTTTGCGCATAAGAAAGACGACCGATGTGTGCAAATAGCGCGCCGCGCATACCTGTGGCCATACCGACGGCGGCCTTGGCTGAAAAGTATTGTGCCGTGATCGAGCAGACAAGGCCGATCACACCAAGGGCAACCATAATGGCACAACGCTTTAAAATGTAATGACTGTCTCCGTTTTTGATACCAACGTCTACGATGTCGGCCACCACAAGAGGGATGAACAGCTCAAAAAGTGCCTCCAGCATTTTAAAAAGCGGCCCGAGGGCAGCTTCTTTGCTATATGGCTTTAAGAAACGCAATAGCTTGCGCATGAAAAAAGAACACCTCCGTATCTTGGTGATAATCCTAATTATTATATCATATCTCGCTGCATTTGACAAGGTACATTTTCACGCAGTGGGCAGTGAGATGCGTTTTTCTTGATAAACACCGGCTTATAGTGGCCTTGTTTTTTAATTTAAGAAGATTTTTGTTGACAACGTGTAAAATTCGCGCACCCCCTTGATTTTATTTTAAAATGTAGTATAATATATAATGTTTGAATATTAAAAGCCGATTGTGCGGCAGAAAGGCATTAAAATGGCAGAAGAAAATTGCACTCATAACTGTTCCACCTGCTCCAGCGACTGCGCCTCCCGTCAGGCCCCTCAGTTTGAGCAGCCTCATGTAAATAGCTCTATTAAGCACACCATCGCTGTTGTCAGCGGCAAGGGTGGCGTTGGCAAATCCATCGTGACCTCTATGCTGGCTGTGGCTCTTTCGAAAAAGGGATATCGCGTTGGTATTATGGATGCGGATATCACCGGTCCTTCTATCCCCAAGGCCTTTGGCGTGACTGACCCTGTGGAAGGGGACGAAAGTGGTTTGTTTCCCCCCAAGAGCGCAGGTGGCGTGGATATTATGTCCCTGAACCTGATGCTGCAGGATGTGACCAGTCCCGTCATTTGGCGCGGTCCTGTGATTGCCGGTACCGTAAAGCAGTTTTACACCGATGTGATCTGGGATGATCTGGACTATTTGTTGATCGACTGCCCTCCCGGCACCGGTGACGTACCCTTGACCATTTTCCAATCCATCAAGTTGGATGGCATCGTGATCGTCAGCAGCCCCCAGGAGTTGGTTTCTATGATCGTTTCCAAGGCGGCCAACATGGCTGATATGATGAAGATCCCTGTGCTTGGCCTGGTGGAGAATATGAGCTATGTTAAGTGCCCCGATTGCGGTAAGGAGATCCACATTTTTGGTGAGAGCCATATCGCCGAGGTTGCTGAAAAGTTTGGCTATCCCGTGCTGGCGCGTATTCCGATGGATCCCACGCTGGCTGCTTTGGTGGATGCCGGTAAGATCGAGGAGCTGGAAAACAATCCCTTGGCCGAAGCGGTCAATTTTGTGGAAAAATCCCTTGGCTGACCTTTTGATTGCCGCATTCGGAGATCATAGACCTCCGAATGCGGTTCTTGTTTCCATTTGTAGATAGAAAGGAGCGAAAAATGAGACCGATCATAAAAGATCTGAACGGCGCAAAGCTGTTTTACATACAGACCGATCGCTTTAAAAGTGAATATTTTTCGCTTCGTTTCACGGTGCCGCTATGCACCGAGCACGCGCAAAAAAATGCCTTGCTGATGGCGGTATTGGGGCGGGGAACTCGGAGCTATCCCACCAAGCTGGCCTTGAATCGCCGTTTGGACACGCTGTATTCCACCTCGGTGTCCTCGCGCAATCATCGCCTTGGCGATATGCAGAGCATTGGCTTTTCGGCTGATTTCTTAGGGGCGCGCTATGTGAACGAGTCGGGTGGAATTTTATCCGAGGTGTTGGATGTGCTGTCTGAGCTTTGGTATCATCCCTTATTGCAGGATGGTATTTTTTGTGAAGAATACGTAAAAAGCGAGAAAAATAACCTTTGTGATGCCATTCGCGCGGCCATTAACAACCCCAGAGGCTATGCAATGGCAAAATGTCGCAAGCTTCTTTGCCCGGGTGAGCCTTTTGCGCTTTCTTTGATCGGCGAAGAAGAAAGTGTGGCGACGATGACCGGCGATAATCTTTTTGAACGCCATCAGGCGCTTGTCAAAGGTGCCGTGCCCACGTTTGTTTATGTGGGTAATACGCCAATCGAGGAATTGATTGCCATGCTGCAAGCGCATTTTGACCTTTTTGTTAAAACAGATACCCCGTTTTCCGCCATCGTTAAACGGGGAGAAGGCGCCCCCATTATGGGCCAGGAGGAAATGCCTTTGGCGCAGGGTAAGCTGGCTTTGGGCTTTCGTACGGATGCTGTCCTTGGCCACCCCTTGGCACCGGCGATGTTGGTATTGAACGAGATATACGGCGGCTCGCCGGCTTCAAAGCTATTTTTAAACGTGCGAGAACAGCGCAGTCTTTGCTATCATTGCAGCTCTGCTGTGGATCTATATAAGGGCGTTTTGTTTGCCAATGCGGGAATGAAATCCGAAAACAGAACCGTCACCGAAGAAGCGATGCTGGAGGAGTTTCGCGCCATTGAACAGGGGCGCATCACGGTCACAGAATTTGAGGCAGCCAAATGCGCGCTGGATCACTCCTATCGCCAGGTATTTGATAACCCGGTGGCGTTGGCCGATTTTTATGCTGGCAGAGCTTTGATCGGCAACACGGATACCGTGGATGATTTCAGACGGTCTGTAGCACAGGTAACGGTAGACGATGTCGTTGCTGCTGCGCAACATATTCACCACGGCGCCACCTTCTTTTTAAATGGAACGCTGGAAGGGGAGGAGGTAGAGGAATGAAGCCTGCTGTAGAAGTCTTTGAGAGCCAATTCCTTGGTGAGCGGTATTACCGTGCCGTGCATGCTTGCGGTCTTCCCATTTATGTTTTCCCCAAAAATTTATCCGCGACGCATGCGTTGCTGGCGGTGAATTACGGATCGGTAGACCGCGATGTGGGAATCCCGGAAGGGGTAGCGCATTTTCTGGAGCATAAGCTGTTTTCTAACGAGGACGGAAGCGACTCTTTTGAGCGTTTTTCGGCTTTTGGTGCCGATGCCAATGCCTATACCTCTCACACCAAAACCGTGTATCTTTTTACTGCTACTGATCGGTTTGCCGACTCCTTTGGAGAACTGCTCCAGTTCGTGACGCATCCTTACTTTACGCCCGAATCTGTAGCAAAGGAGCAGGGGATCATCGGTGAAGAAATTCGCATGTGCTATGATAACCCCTATGACCGCTGCTATTACAATATGCTGGAGGGGCTGTATCATCGCCATCCCGTTAAAAATGAGATCTGCGGCTCGGTAAAATCCATTGCCGCGATCACAGACAAAACCCTGTATGCGTGTTATCACAGCTATTATCGCCCCGATAATATGGCACTGGTGGTTTGTGGAAACGTGACCTTGGAGGAAATTTTGACCTTGGCAGAGGAACATTTGCCCAAAACGGCAGATCATACCGCCGTGATACGCCCTTCTGTCATCGAACCGGATAGCGTTCATCGCTCGCGTATCGTTACCAAGGGGCAGGTGGCCAAGCCGATCTTTGCCATTGGCGTCAAGGATGTGAACGTTCCCGAGGATGCCAATGCTCGCGCCAAGCGAGATGCGGGCATGGCCATTCTTTCGGAAATGCTGTTTTCCGAATCGGGCGAATTGTACAACGACCTGTTTGACAAAGAGCTCATATCTCCTGAGTTCTCTGCGGATTTTGCCTTAACACGGGGCTTTGGCTTTTTGCAGATATCCGGCGAGGCCGACGACCCGGATGCCGTATTAAAGGAGGTTCTTTCCTTTTTGGATCGCTGCCGCCGCGAGGGGCTTTCGCGTGAGGATTTTGAGCGTTGCCGCCGTGTGGAATTTGCGGAATACATCAAAAGCTTTGACTCTACCGAGGAAATTGCCAATACGCTTTTGGCCTTTGTTTTTGATGGCTCGGAATTATTTGCTTATGCTGATATTTTGCGCAACATGACCTTTGAGGAGATCAAGGTTCTGTTTAATGAGTTTTTTGTACCGGAACGCTTCACGCTGTCTGTGGTCAAACCCAACAGACAAATCAAATAAAGGAGGTTACCTATGACCGAAGTTACCATTTCCTTTCCCGGTATTGGCATCGAGCCCTTTACCGTGGATAAGATCGCCTTTGCCTTTGGCGACATCGAGGTGCGTTGGTATGGCATTTTACTGACCCTTGGTATTGTGCTTGGCCTTTGCTATGCCTTGTATCGCTGCAAAACGGAAGGCATTAAAACCGATGATATATTGGATTATGCTTTATGGACCGTGACGCTGGCCATTATCGGCGCGCGTTTGTACTATGTACTTACCACCCTAAAGGATCCCATTACAGGGGAGTGGAATTATCATAGCTTTGTAGATGTGATTGCCATTTGGGAGGGCGGTATTGCCATGTACGGTTCAATTATTGGCGGTGCCATAGCGCTCCTTTTGGTAAGTAAATTCAAAAAATTCAACAAAAACCAAGTGCTGAAGGTATTTGATATGGTTGCACCCGGTGTTATGCTGGGTCAGATCATCGGCCGGTGGGGCAACTTTGTCAACGGCGAAGCTCACGGCATTGAAACCGCCGAAAACTTTTTCCTGCGTATGGGTTTGATGGGGGCGGCGGACGGAGCCAATTATAATAGCTTTACCTATTTTCATCCCACCTTCCTTTACGAATCCCTTTGGAATTTGGTTGGGTTTATTCTCATCAATATTTTTTATAAGAAAAAGAAATTTGACGGCCAGATTACCTTAATGTATTTGGCATGGTACGGCTTTGGCCGTATGTTTATTGAGGGGCTGCGTACGGACAGCCTTTATATCGGCGTGTTCCGCATTTCGCAGGTTGTAGGCTTTTTGTGCTTTGTGATCTGCACCGCATTGCTGGTATATTTTATTCTTCGTCAGCGGCGTGGCGCGTTGGATACGGAGGATTATGCTCCCGTTTATGAAAAGCTACGCGGCTTTGGCTTGTGTCGGCGCACGGCCGAAGGGAAAGAAAGAGAAGAAGCGCCGCTTGCAAACGAAAAAGAGGAAGCGTTGAAAGAAAAAAATTCCGATGCGGAAGAAAAGGAGGAATGAGCAATGCCGAATATCATAGATGGAAAAGCCATTTCGGCCGATATTCGTCGTGAGCTTGCCGAAAAAACGGCTGATTTTAAGGCGAGAAATGGGTTTGCACCTTGTCTCGCCGTGATTATCGTGGGCGAGGATCCCGCCTCTAAGGTCTATGTGCGTAACAAGCACCGTGCCTGCGAGGAGATCGGATTTACCTCTCTTGGCTACGAGCTGCCTGCCGAAACCACCGAAGAAGAACTGATCTCCCTTGTCAAAAAGTTGAATGCCGATGACAGCGTACACGGCATTTTGGTGCAACTGCCCTTACCCCGTCATTTGGATGAGGAGAAGGTACTGTTGACTATTGATCCTCGCAAGGATGTGGACGCCTTTCACCCTTATAACGTGGGCAAGATCATGATTGGGAATTATGATTTTTTGCCTTGCACTCCTGCAGGCGTTATGGAATTGTTGAAACGAAGCAATATTTCCATTGAAGGCAAGGAGTGTGTGGTGGTTGGTCGCTCGAATATTGTGGGAAAGCCGCAGGCAATGCTTTTGTTGCAGGCAAACGGTACCGTAACCGTGTGTCACAGCCGCACAAAAAATCTCAAGGACGTCTGCCGTCGCGCCGATATTCTGGTGGCTGCAATCGGCAAGCCTGAATTCTTTGATGCTTCCTATATTAAAGAAGGCGCCGTGGTCATTGACGTGGGCATGAATCGCCGTCCTACTGATGGCAAGCTGTGCGGTGATGTGGATTATGCCTCGGTAGCGCCTCACACCTCGTTTATCACCCCCGTGCCCGGTGGCGTAGGTCCTATGACCATTGCAATGCTGATGCAGAATACCTTCACGGCCGCGGCTAAAATGGGCGTGAAATGATAAAAAAGAAGGATGCTGTCAGCATCCTTCTTTTTTCTGGACTTTGATATAGAATTGTGCTATACTAAAAATAATCTCCTATGACATGTAACCTATCTATTCCAAATTCTGTGTATTAGGGTGAAGGGTACCCGAGCCAAGTGAAGGGAGGCGAGGACTTTGGAGGATAAACGCATCGTAGATCTGTATTGGGAGCGCTCTGAGACGGCGATTGCGGAAAGTCAAAAGAAATACGGGAAATATTGCTATACCATTGCCTATAACATCCTATGCGATCGCGGCGACAGCGACGAGTGTGTGAATGACACCTGGCTGGGCGCGTGGAACGCTATGCCCCCGGCCAAACCACAGCACTTGGCCTCGTTTTTGGGGCGGATCACCCGCAATCTGTCACTCAATCGCCTGGAGCGTTCTTTGGCGCAAAAGCGTGGTGGGGGACGGTCTGTTTTGGTGGTGGAGGAGTTAGAAGACTGCCTGCCCGCACGGGAAGGTGATGTTACCGATGAAATCGTTTTGCGCGCCGCCATCAACGGCTTTCTGCGTAGCTTGCCCCGTGTCACGATGATCGTGTTTCTGCAACGCTATTGGTTTTTCAGACCTATCAAAGAGATAGCGGAGGAACAAAATCTTTCCGAGAGTAACGTCAAGGTACTTTTGCATCGCACCCGAAAGCTTTTTAAGCAGTATTTGGAAGAAAAGGGGATCGTTATATGAAAAACATAAAAATGGCCAGAAGCCTGGATCTGGTAGACGATGATCTGCTGGAGCAGGCCGAACCGCGTGGCAGGCGGACAAGGGCTGAATTTCATTTGAAAAAGGTTATTCTGGTGGCTTGTATCACCATTTTGTTAACGGCAGGATGCCTGTGGTTGTTCATTCCGTTTAATACCGATTTGCCGGATGTATCCATGTATCGTGAAAGTGAATACTATGATATCATTCAAAAACTGAATGTTGCCACCTTTGTAAAACCTAAGAATAAGAATAATTTTGATAAATATATCGGCAATATTTTCAAAGGGGCTACAATGGCGGATGGGGCAGCACCGGAATCCGGTGATCCGGGCGATGGCAGATACCGCGAGCTTACAGATAATCAGGTGCAGGGCGTGATCGAGGGAGATCGGATCAAAGGCACCGATACCCACATTTTTTATTTAAACGGTAGCCGGTTGGAGGCATATTCCATTGCGGGAGAAAGCTCGGCAATGGTAGGGGCGATCCGCTTGATGGATCGTATACCGTATGGAACGCTATACGAGGATGAGTGGGAGTTCTATTTGTCTATGGATGGCAAGACCGCAACGGTGGTGGCTTCCTATTACAAGAGCAAATACCATGAAAACGACTATTTTGGCGTTTACGTGGATGTGATCTCGCTGGATGTTTCCGATCCTGCGGCTATGCAGATAAAAAAATCCGTAACTGTGTCGGGCGACTATCAATCCTCCCGTATGGTGAACGGTCAATTGCTGTTGTTGACGGGCTTTGCGGTCAGCAGCAATCCCGATTTCTCCAAGGAATTCCGCTATTTGCCCCAAATTGATGTGGGCAATGGGCTTTCTACCATTCCTGCTGCAGATATTATTTGTCCTGAAACCATCAGCCGTGCGCGCTATACAGTGGTGTGCAAGGTGGCAGAAGAAGGACTTGCACTTTTGGATAGCGCTGCCTTTTTATCGTATTCCGAGGAGGCTTACGTTTCAGAAACGGATATTTTTGTCACGCGGACATATACCGAACCTTTCGAGCGAAACGGACTGACTTATGAGCGTACTAAAACGGAGATCTCTTGTATGCGTTATGAAGGAGAGAACTTGGCTTTACAGGGCTCTGTCAGTGTAAATGGCAGCGTGAAAAATCAATACAGCATGGATGTATACGATGGTATATTGCGTGTGGTGACGACCACAAGAGAATCCTTGCGATCTCAAGAGGTTGACGGAGAGACGGTTTTATTTGATACCGTCACAGCCGATACGACCAATGCCGATTTGTACTGCATCGACCTTGCCAATTGGCAACCTGTAGCCAGCGTGGTGGGCTTTGCGCCCGAAGGGGAGAGTGCAGAATCGGTTCGCTTTGATGGCGAAAATGCCTATGTTTGTACAGCAGAGGTTGTGACGGTGACCGACCCCGTTTATTTCTTTGATCTGCACGACCTGTCGAATATTACCTATAAGGATACCGGCGTGATCGAGGGATATTCTACGTCCTTGATTCAGCTTGGAAATGGGTATTTGCTTGGTATTGGTGTAGGAGAACGCTCCTCGCTGAAGGTGGAGATTTATGAGGAAAGTGTCACGGGCGTAGTTTCGGTTTGCAAATACGAGCTGAAGAATGTCTCCTACTCCGAGGCGTATAAATCTTATTTTATTGACCGCGAAAACTGCTTGGTGGGGCTCGGTATTTCGCTTTGGGGCAAGAGCGAGGCGGATTCCTACAACGGCTATATTTTGCTTCACTTTGACGGCTTTGAGCTGCGCGAGGTGCTGAAGGAATCTCTTTCCGGCACCAATGAAGAAAAACGTGGCGTGCTGATCGACGGGTATTTCTATTTGTTTGGAAGGCACGAGTTCAAGGTAAGGTGCATTTATGGATAAAAAACGGCTATCTGCCACATGGCAGATAGCCGTTTTTTATGTAGAAACGTTTTCTTTTGGCATTGCGTTGGATATTGGAATATGCTTTTGCAGCTTGTGTACAACGATGTGATAGGTTGGAATCAGAAAAGCGATGGCCAATATCCAGGCAACGGGGCTGGCCAATCCAATGCCTACAAAGCCCCAAATGTCAACCATGACCAGGGCGGCTACACAGCGGCCAACCAGCTCCAGAACGCCTGCTGCCATAGCGGGCACGCTATAGCCAAGGCCTTGAATGCTGTTGCGCACGGCATTAACCATCATAAGCGATGGGTAAAACAGGGCGTTGCACAGCAAGAACTGCGCCACAAGATCCAGTATGACGGTTTCGGTGGCATCCAAAAACAGCAGGGAAACATAACGGCCGAAAAAGATGGAAAAGGGTGTGGCAAAGGCGCAGAAGGCAAGCCCCAACGCAATGGCACTCCAATAGCCCTTTTTCACGCGGTCGATGCGACCGGCTCCCAGATTTTGTCCACAGTAGGTGGCCATAGCGGCACCCAAAGAGTCGGTTGGCGTGGTGAGAAAGGCCTGGGATTTTCCTGCTGCCGTCACGGCTGCCACGGCTGTGCTGCCAAGGGTGTTGGTCACGGCTTGCACGATAATGGTACCAATGGCCGTAATGGAAAACTGCAGCGCCATCGGCAGGCCGATAAACATTAGATTGCGGCTTAGAGCCGGGCGAAAAACAAGATCCTGTCGGGATAGGTGAATATCCGATCTTTTCTTGTAAATATAAAACAGGCACATCACACCGGAAAGCAATTGAGAAAGAATGGTGGCCAAGGCTGCTCCTGCTACACCCATGTCGAATGTTAGAATAAACAAAAGATCCAAAATGACATTGATAAAGGAGGCAACGATCAGAAAATACAAGGGAGTGCGGCTATCGCCCAAGGCGCGGAGAATGCCGGACAAAGTATTATAAAGCATGGTGGCAGGAATGCCGAGAAAGATGATAAAAATATAAGCGTAAGAACCCTCAAAAATATCAGCAGGTGTTTGCATCCAGACGAGGATCTGATGGGTCAACAGGGCAGAAGCAACGGTGACTACCAAGCTGATTGCTATGGAAAGCCAAAGAATGTTGCCAATAGCGCGGCGCACGCCGTCCATGTCTCGCGCCCCATAATAGCGAGCTACAATAATGGAAAATCCGCTGGATATGCCCATCATAAATCCAACGATCAAAAAGCTGATCGAGCCGGTGCTGCCAACGGCGGCCAGCGCGCCGGGCCCCAGATATTTACCTACAATGGCGGAATCCACCATGTTGTAAAATTGTTGAAAAATATTGCCCAAAAGTAAGGGGAGCAAAAATTGCAAAATGACCGTCATCGGTCTGCCGGTTGTCAGGTCTTTTTTCATTATAATCCTCCCATTTATTTGTGTCGCGACTATTTTAATACAAAGCAGGGGCGCTGTCAATTGTCTGAAAGAAAACAAAAGCGGCCTTTTTGTCACATTCTTTTTTCTATGGGTTTCTATTGGCTTTTAAATATGTTAGAATGGGAGAAAAGAACAAGGAGGACATCCGATGTCACAGATCAAGCTGGGGCGGTATCGCCATTTTAAAGGGATGGAATATGAGGTCATGGGTGTGGCCAAGCATTCCGAAACGTTAGAGAAAATGGTTGTTTATCGCGCTTTGTATGGCGATGGTGCATGGTGGGTGCGTCCGGCATCTATGTGGAATGAAACCGTCGAGCGTGATGGCAAGACGATGGCGCGATTTACTTTGATAGAAGAAAAGGAGTTATAACATGTTAAAAACAGCCCCTGCCGTTTTTGCGGTTGGAAATGAATATCAAATTATGGTCACCACTACAAAACCGGCTTTGCTTTCTGTCTTGATAGAAAACGAAGAATATTTTGACGAATCCAATGGCATTATGCGCTCGCTTTCCGATTTGCATCGGGTAAGCGTGCCGATGGATGCGTTGGATCGGGCAGGGGAATATATCCTTCGCCTGCGTCCGATTATTGAGCGCAAGCCCTATTTTACCGAGACCGAAGCGCTCGTGGAGATCCCCTTTGCTTTTTATCCCGTTCCCAAGGAAAATATCCGTGCCTATCATATTGCCGATGCGCACAACCGCATTTCAGAGCCTGTGGCTGCGGCAAAAGCTTTTGGCGAGATTGACTTTTTGATTTTAAACGGCGATGTCATCAACCACAGCGGCGACCCTTCAAAATTTGACAATATTTATGAGATCTGCGCCCGGTTGACGGGCGGCTCCAAGCCGGTGGTCTTTTCCAGAGGGAATCACGATATGCGCGGCAATTATGCCGAACGCTTTGCTGATTATACTCCCAATGCGCAGGGGCGCACTTATTATAGCTTCCGCTTGGGGAGCATCTGGGGGGTGCTGTTGGATTGCGGAGAGGATAAAGCCGACGATCATGCTGAATATGGTTATACTGTTTGCTGTCACGCTTTTCGCCAGCGCCAAACCGTATTTTTACACCGATTGATCGCAGAAAAAGAGAAGGAATATGCGGCTGACGGCATTACCCACCGCTTGGTGATCTCGCACGTGCCCTTTGCCCACCGCATGGCAGAACCCTTTGATATCGAAGAAGCGATCTATACCGAGTGGTCCAAGCTGCTACGCGAGGAGGTACACCCCAATGTAATGATCTGCGGCCACGTACACCGTCTGGGTGTTTGGGAAATGGGTGGCTCCCATGACAATTACGGTCAACCCTGCCCTGTGGTGGTGGGATCCAAGCCCGGCAAGGAGTATTGGGCAGGTTGCGGCTATATCTTTGGCAGAGAAAAGACACAGGTGATTTTTACCGATAGTACGGGTGCTGTGCTTGGCGAAGAAATCATTTAAGCACAAAATTCAATAATAATCTTGCAACTTTTTGCAAGGAGTGTTATACTAAAGAAAACCATTCTTTTTAAAGGAGTTACAGTATGATTCGCGTATTGGTATGGAATGAATTCCTACACGAAAAAACCAAAGAGCAGGTCAAGGCTATTTACCCCAACGGCATTCACAATGCCGTGGCCGATTTTTTGCGTTGCGATGACATCCAAGTAAAAACGGCCACCCTTGACGACGAAAACTGCGGTATTACCAAGGAAATTTTGGAGGAAACCGATGTTCTGATCTGGTGGGGACATATGGCACACAATAAGGTGCCCGATGAGGTGGCTACGCTGGTTCGCGATGCGGTACATAGTGGTATGGGTGCTATCTTCCTGCATTCTGCTCATCACTCCAAGCCCTTCAAAATGTTGATGGGCACTCCGTGCAGCTTGACTTGGCGCGAAAGTGGAGATAGTGAGTTGGTTTGGGTGACCGATCCTTCTCATCCCATCACGCAAGGCATCCATTATGCCATTTCTCTCCCCAATGAGGAGACGTACGGCGAGCCTTTCTCGATCCCCAATCCCGACAAGGTGCTGTTTATCGGCAGTTATTCGGGTGGCGAGGCCTTCCGTTCCGGTTGTCTGTTCCAGCGCGGAAACGGCCAGATCTTTTATTTCCAGCCCGGTCACGAGACCTTCCCGACCTATTACATTCCCGAGGTGCAGACCGTGATTCGCAATGCGGTTCGTTTTGTGGCTCCTCGCTATCGCGCAGAAATCAAATGTCCTCACGTACACCATTTCGGCAATCCGGAAGGTTATGAGCGTGTAAAAAAGTAAAGGAGAGAAGCAATGGCTAAACTGATCAGAGTAGGTATCATCGGTTGTGGTGGTATTGCCAATGGCAAGCATATGCCCGCCTTGAAAAAGATTGAGGATTGCGATATGGTCGCATTCTGCGATATTGTTCCCGAGCGCGCGAAGGAGGCTGCCCAAAAGTATGGCACCCCCGATGCAAAGGTTTATACCGATTATAAGGAACTGCTGAAGGATGCCAGCATTGACGTGGTACACGTATGCACACCCAACAGATCCCACAGCTTTATCACCGTGGATGCTTTGGAAGCCGGCAAACACGTCATGTGCGAAAAGCCTATGGCCATCAATTCTGCTGAAGCAAAAAAGATGCTGGATGCTGCCAAGCGCACCGGCAAAAAGCTTTCCATAGGCTACCAGAGCCGCTTCCGTGATGATGCTATCTATATGAAGCAAGAAGCAGAGCAGGGCACCTTTGGCGAGATCTATTATGCAAAGGCAACCGCGATTCGTCGTCGCGCTGTTCCCACTTGGGGCGTATTTCTTAACGAATATGAGCAGGGAGGCGGCCCACTGATTGATATTGGCACGCACGCCCTGGATCTGACCCTGTACATGATGGATAACTATAAGCCCAAGTATTGTGTCGGTACCACCTATCACAAGCTGAACAACGATACCGATCAGGGCAATATGTGGGGCAACTGGGATCCCGAAAAGTTCAGCGTAGAGGATTCTGCCTTTGGCTTTGTGGTTATGGAAAACGGTGCTACCATCGTTTTGGAATCCTCTTGGGCTTTGAATATGCTGGATCCTCGCGAAGCAGTGACCACGATTTGCGGCACTAAGGGTGGTGCAGATATGAATGACGGTCTGCGTCTTAATGGTGTGCGTAACGGCCGCCAGTTTGTGATGCAGCCCAGTTTCAAGGCCGGTGGCGTGGCATTCAATGACGGTGCCAAGAGCGAATCTGCCGCCGATCGTGAGGAAAAGGCATGGATCGAGGCCGTGCGCAACGATACAGACCCCGTTACCCTGCCTGAGCAGGCCTATTGTGTGACCCGTATTCTGGAGGGTATTTACGAATCTGCCAAGACCGGTGAAATGTTCCGCTTTCAAAACGACTGATCCAAACCCATAATTTAGAAAAGCCGCCACTGCATAACAAAATGCAGTGGCGGCAATACTTTTCTTACTCCAAAAAAGGAGAGGAAAATGTATTGGAATAAGGTTGAGATCTGTGGGGTGAACACCTCTAAGCTCAAAACTCTGACTGACGAAGAAAAGCGCGAGCTTTTGATTCGCACCAAGGCAGGGGATGAGCAAGCGCGCGAGGAGCTGATATACGGCAATCTTCGCTTGGTGTTATCTATCATACAGCGTTTCTCGGGCAGGAAAGAGAACGCAGACGATCTGTTTCAGGTCGGGTGCATTGGATTGATCAAGGCGGTGGATCACTTTAATGTAGAGCTTGACGTTAAATTTTCGACCTATGCCGTTCCTATGATCATCGGCGAGATCCGTCGCTATTTGCGTGATAACAATTCCATCCGTATCAGCCGTTCGGTACGCGATCTGGCTTATCGGGCGCTGCAGGCAAGAGAGGATCTGACAAGAGAGAAGGAACGCGATCCTACCGTGGAAGAGATCGCCGCTAAGCTGGGCGAGGAGCGCGAGGCGGTGCTGCGCGCTATGGAAGCGATCGTGGAGCCCATCTCTCTTTACGAGCCGGTGTATAGTGAAAACGGCGATTCGATCTACGTGCTGGATCAGCTTAGTGACACCTCTGCAGGCGATGAGCATTGGCTGGAAAATATTGCCTTGCGCGAAGCGATGCGTAAGCTGGGCGAGCGCGAACGAAAGATCATTGAGATGCGTTTTTACGGTAATAAGACACAAATGGAAATCGCGGAGAGCATTGGTATCTCACAAGCGCAGGTTTCCCGATTGGAAAAGGGTGCGTTGGAGCGCATGAGAAGTCAGATATAAAAAAGCGGTCTGCCTACAGACCGCTTTTTTATATTAAGGTTGACAGGGGAGAGCCCTCGCAGCGCAACACCGTTGCACCCAACAGCTCGGCATCCCTCTGATCATGCGTGACCAAGATCACAAGACGATCTTGGCAGGCCTTGCGGATGGTGGGGGCGATGCGATTTTTTAACTCTTGATCCAAGGCGGAAAAGGGTTCATCCAAAAGGAGCAGATCGCCACCAAAACACAGTGCGCGAGCAAGAGAAAGGCGTTGCTTCATGCCGCCTGAAAGCTCGTTTGGATACTGTTTGGCAGCGCCGGAAAGCTCTAAAATATCCAACCACTCTTGAACCAATTTAGAACTTGAATTGTCTTTTGGAAGAATTAATTTTAAGTTTTCTTCGCAATTCAGCCACGGAATTAACCTTGGCTCTTGAAAAGCCATGGCAATTCTTTGATGCGTGCTGTTGATGCTGCCGCCGTCGGGTTTGTCCAATCCCGCCAATAAACGAAGCAAGGAGGTTTTGCCACAGCCAGAGGGTCCCATCAAGGCAAAAATGCCTCGGTCGGGAAAGGTGTGAGAAAGACCGTTGATCACGGTTTTTTGCTCAAATTGTCGAGAAACGGAGTGAAGTTCAATCACGATTCTTCACCTCCCATTTTTTAGACTGCTGTGCTTTTTTTAAAAGGGCAAGCGCTCCCCATTCTACACCCGCGCTGATCAGAACCACGATCAAGGTCCAGGCAAATAGCTCGTCCGTCAGTAGATATTGCTTGCCTTCATAAATCGCTCGCCCAATGGAATTTTTGGGTGTACATAAAACTTCGGCGGCAATGCCAGCCTTCCAAGCCAACGCGATGGCCGAACGGCAAGCGGCCAGAAAATAGGGGAATAGAGAAGGGATATGGATAGCAGTTAACTGCTTTCTTTTGGAAAGCCCAAACAGCTCGGCCATTTCCAAAAGGCGACGATCGGTCTGTAGCAGACCTTCACGCACGTTGCTCCATACAATGGGCAGTGCCATAATAAAGGCAATGAACAGCGGCACGCCATCACGGCCGATCCAAAGCAGAACTAAAAAGATGACGGAGGCCACGGGTGTGGCCTTAAATAGCATTAAGACGGGGGAAAACAGGTGGTGGAGCAAAGCACTTTTTACGGTTAGAACGGCTAACAACACACCAGCCATAAGCGCCAAAAGGATGCCAAGCAGTATACGTACCAAAGAAAGCCCTACCGTGATCCAAAAGGACCCGGTGCTGATCATGCGCCCCAGCGCCTGCACAACGGCAGGCGGCGTGGGGAGCAGTAGCGGCTTTCCAAAGGCGACCGAAAGGATCCACCACAGCCCGATCCAAAACAGGATCGCTAAAGGTAGATAGCTCCACTTCGGCCACGAAAAGACCTTTTTCATGTTAGTTGCTTACATAGTAAAAGCTGTCGCCGGGGAGCTTGCCACCGATAGAGGCTGCAGGCATTGCGGCAAGGAATTCAGCCATGGCGGTCTTCATGGCTTCGCCGGTTACAAAGCAAAGATTGCATTTAGGGATGGCCACCTTGGCAACGGGAGCCTTGGCAAAAATACCGGCATCTACGATCATGGCAGAGGCCTCCTCGGGATGCTCGACCACATAGGTCAAGGAATCCTCATACTCTTCCAGGAACTTGGCAACTTCTGCGGGATGCGCCTCTACAAAGGCCTTGCGAGCCACAACACAGCCTTGCACCAAAGAGCCTTCGGTAAAATGCTTGTTCCACTCGGCGGTCAGATCCAGTGCTACAGTCAAGGAAACACCCTCTGCAGCAGAGGATTTTGCAATGGTGACCATAGGTTCGGGGAGAACGGCATAATCAACCAATCCCTGTGCAACGGCAGCCTGCAGAGCGGCGGGCTCGGCATAGGTGGTGTTATCCAGCGTCACGTTGGCGACCTGCGCTTTGTCGATCAAAGCCTTAGTGATAAAGGTGGGATTTTGTGCGGGAACGTACACGGTCTTGCCGGAAAGATCAGCAAGAGAGGTGGGCGCAACGGCGGTCTTGGAGACCAGATACAGCACGCCGCGGGTGTTCAGCGCCAGCAGAACGATCTCGCCATTGGTGCTGTTGTAAAGAGCAGATGCCAAGTTGGTGGGCAGAGCGCCGATGTCGGCGGTGCCGTTGATCAGAGCATCACGGACATTGGTGGCGGCGGTCTCTACGGTAAAGGTGTAGTTGAGCGCTGCGGTGCCCTCCTTGTCGGAGTTGATCAGAGGAGCCATACCAAAGCCGGTCGTGCCATTCAGGGTCCAAACGCGGATCTCAAGATTGGTATCCAGCGCGGGAGGGGTCGGCGTTTGATCGCCGTTGTCGGGGGTCTCGTCCTTATTGCAGGCGCTCAGCAAGGGGAGCGCAACCAAAAGCAGGAGTGCGAGAATGAGAGAGAGTAGTTTTTTCATGGTGAATAGATCCTTTCATTTATTGATATTTTTTCAGGATGTTTTCCTGAGATATCACAGTAATTTCACGGCCACAACGGCGGATCAAGCCTTCTTCCTCCAAACGATCCATGGCACGATAAAGAGAGGCACGGCCAATGTCCAGCGTGTCGGCCAGGGCGGTGAGAGAAGCGGGAAGGGTGATATTGTTGCTTTCCTCCGAAATCAGCCAAAGTGCCAATCGACGCTCGGCGCTGCCGGCGGTAAAGCAAAGAATTTTACGGTTTAAAAATCGAACGCGCTCAGCCAAAAAGGTAAGATAGGCATCGCGAAACGGTTCGTCGCGTGAGAGTAGTATGCGCACATCCTCGGTTGTAAGATACAGCACAAGGCAAGGGGATTTTGCCTCTATGCGAGAGAGCGGCGCGTCTTCTCGACAAAACAGTGCGGCGGCACCGAAAACACCGGGAGCACACAGTGTGCGCAGAATAACATTTCGTCCACTGTCAGCGGATTGGATTTCGGCCTTGCCATCCAGCAAAATACCCAGCGTGCGTTGATGCTCACGATCCATGCTTTCACCGGTGGCAACCCTGGTGACTTCGGCGTTGCAATCCTGCAGCCACACGGTCAGTGTTTCTGGACTGGTTTTAGAAAATAAAGGGAGGGAAGATAGGCTTTTGGCCAAGTCTGGGATATGTTTCATAATACCTCCATTGTCTCAAATGAGACAATTATAGTATATACGAAAAGCATGGGCTTGTCAATGGCAGACAATGTCTTTTCCAAGACGAATTTGTTAACAAAGTGTGAAAACCGAGGCTTTTCTCTGTACAGAACGCCTTTTCTCCTTTATAATAAAAGTATCACCGGTTAAAACCGGTTTGTGTTGTGTCCGAATTGCAAGATTTTGTGTCCAAAATCGGCTTTACATTCAACCTGTCCGTTTGTATAATAGTATCAGGCACGGTTCGGACAACGATTATGACAAAGGAGATTGATTATGAGTATTCAAAAGCAATTCTTTGGTAAGCTGCCGGACGGCCGCGCTGTTCATCGCTACACCCTACAGAACGCCAATGGTATGACCGTAAATTTGCTGGACTTTGGCGGTGCCATTCAACAGATCATTGTGCCCGATAAAAAGGGCAGAATGACCGACGTGGTGGGCGGTTATGACAATGTTTTGGATTATTACTATGGCGATGGCTATCAAGGTGCGTTGATCGGCCGTTGGGGCAACCGCATTTGCCGTGGCAAATTTGTGCTGGATGGTGTTACCTACGATCAGCTTTACATCAACAACGGTGTCAACCATCTGCACGGCGGCAAAGAGGGCTTTTCGCACAAGATCTGGGATGCTACTCCCGTGGACGGTGACGAGCCCCAGTTGAAGCTTCACTATATTTCGGTGGACGGTGAGGAGGGATATCCCGGCACCCTTGATGTGACGGTTACCTATACGCTGAAGGCCACCAACGCCCTTTCGATCCGCTATGTTGCTACCACTGATAAAAAGACGGTGCTTAATCTGACCAACCATTGCTATTTCAATTTGGGCGGCTTTGCCTCTGGCAAAATTTACGATCACGTTCTGCAGATCGATGCCGACACTTATCTGCCCACCGATGATACTCTGATTCCCACGGGCGAGTTGAAGCGTGTGGAGGGAACTCCTTTTGATTTCCGCACACCTAAGGCCGTTGGCAAGGATTTTTATGCCGATGATGCCGATCTCAAGCTGGCAGGCGGCTATGACCATTGCTTTAATTTTGTAGGGGGAGAAACCGAGGCTCCTGTTCTGCGTGCTACGCTGTTTGATCCCAAGAGCGGCAGAGAGATGAAGGTTTATACCAATCAGCCCTGCGTACAGTTCTACAGCGGCAACTTCCTGACCAATGAGGAGCATCCCTTCAAGGGTGGATATCCTCAGGCACAGCGCAATGCCATGTGTTTGGAGACACAGCATATGCCGGATTCCATGAATCACGAAAACTTTACCAACGTGGTTCTGTGTCCCGGTGAGACCTACGATTACACCACGGAATATGCCTTCTCGGTAAGAGAAGACTAAAAATAAAGGGGCGGATGCGGTCAAGGCCGTCTCCGCCCTTGTGCTTAAGGAGAAATACATATGACCAGAGAAGAATGCTGCTCGAAAAAAGCGGAAGCTCTTGCTGCCTTTTCTCATATCGGAAAAGCTGTCAGCAGCGAGCGATACGGAAACGGCCATATTAACGATACCTTTCTGATCGTCACCGAGAGCGGGAAACGCTATATTTTTCAGCGTGTCAACCATACGGTATTTCCGCGCCCGGATGAAGTGATGGAAAACATTGTTGCAGTAACCGAGCATATCCGCCAGCGTGTGGCTGCCGAGGGGGGCGATGTCGCCCGCTGCACCCTTGTGGTGGTTCCCACAGATCTTGGTGATAGCTTATATCGGGATAGCATCGGCTCCTATTGGCGTATGTATGAATTCACCGAGCAAACCGTGGCTAAGGAGCGCGCGGATAGCATCCAGAGCTTTACCGACTGTGCCGAGGCCTTTGGCCGTTTTCAAGGCTATTTGTCGGATTTTGACGCATCCACTCTGCACGAGGCAATCGTGAATTTTCACAACACGCCGGTTCGCTATGAAAATCTGATGCGTGCTGTAGAAAAAGATCCTTTAGGGCGCGTGGCGCAGGTACAACAGGAAATTGCTTTTGTAAAAGAAAGGGCTGAATTTGTCCATACGCTTGCCAAGGCAGAGCAGGAGGGACGCTTACCCTTGCGCGTGACGCACAACGATACCAAGCTCAATAACATTCTTTTTGATGCCGAAAGCGATCAACCGGTTTGCGTCATTGATCTGGATACGGTTATGCCCGGTTATTCGGTCAATGACTTTGGCGACTCTATTCGCTTTGGTGCCAATACCGCAGCAGAGGACGAGCCCGATCTTTCCAAGGTCTCGTTGGATCTTGAGCTTTATCACGCCTATGCCAAGGGCTTTTTAAAGGGCTGTGACGGTAAACTGACCGATACCGAAATTGCTTTGCTTCCCATTGGCGCCAGAATGATGACCCTGGAGTGCGGTATGCGTTTTTTGACCGACTATATCGAGGGTGACACCTATTTCCGCATTGCAAGGCCCGGTCACAATTTGGACCGTTGCCGCTGCCAATTTGCCTTAGTGGCCGATATGGAGCGCAAAGCAGAGCAAATGAAGCTGAATTGATCATTCATAGTTTCCCCCCGGGCAACATATGGTTGCTTGGGGGTGATTTTTATGAAAAATTATGCAAAACGATTCCTTGTATTTTGGATTGCAGTTGTAATGGCTTGCACTTGGATGATCCGTGCCGGTGCAGAAGCAACACCGACGGCAGAACCGTCGGCAGATATGAGCTTGCCTTGTGCATCTGCTATTTTGATGGATGCCGCCACGGGGCAGGTGCTTTACGAGCAGAATGCCGATGCGGCATTGCCGCCGGCTTCCGTCACCAAGATTATGACACTTTTACTGGTGATGGAAGCAATAGATGAGGGCAGGATCGCTCTTGCGGATATGGTTGCCGTCAGCGCGAATGCGGCCTCTATGGGCGGTTCGCAGGTCTACCTGAAAGAAGGGGAGACGATGAGCGTAGAGGAAATGCTGAAGTGCGTGATCATTGCTTCTGCGAATGATTGCGCCGTGGCGTTGGCCGAATTTGTCGCGGGGAGCGAAGAAGCCTTTGTGCAGGCTATGAACGATCGCGCCGATGAGCTTGGTATGAAAAATACGCATTTCGAGAACACCAACGGATTGGACGATACCGTTACCGCACATCTGACCAGTGCCCGGGACATCGCTATTATGTCAAGGGAATTGATCTCTCACGAAAAAATATTAGAATATAGCGGCATTTGGATGGACACCATACGTGACGGCAGCTTCGGACTGACCAATACCAATCGGTTGGTGCGTTTTTATCCCGGCTGCACCGGCCTGAAAACAGGTTCCACAGCCAAAGCCAAGTTCTGTATCAGCGCCACGGCAAAGCGCGACGGTCTTTCGCTGATCTGCGTGATTATGGCTGCTGAAACAAGAGATGTGCGTAATGCCACGGCAGCCAAGCTGTTGGATTGGGGGTTCGCTAATTATGGGCTTTATCAAAGCGAAGCAAGGGAATATACCATTCCCATCAAGGGCGGCGTTGCCTCCCAACTGCAGTTGAGGGGGGAGCCCTTTACCGCTTGCATCCCCAAGGGGCAGGGGAACAAAGTGAGCGCCGAGGTCATATTACCCGAAATGCTTTCGGCGCCTGTTGGTAAGGGAGATGCGATTGGAGAGATCGTGTATCGGTTGGGGGAAAACGAGATTGGTCGCGTACCGATTTTGGCAAGTGAGGGCGTAGAAAAAATGGATTTCGGAACGCTATTTTGTCGTTTGTTAGCGCAATTTTTACTAATATGAAAATAAAATAAAAAAATCTGTGAAAATTGTTGCAATCTGTGGAAACATATAGTATAATTATTAACGTTAATAATACGTGACTTTATGTTTAAAGCACAGAAAGCAGGTAGATAGTATGTCCATTCGTCTCGTTGACTCTTACGTTGCACCCTTTATTGCCGAGCATGAGCTTTCCTATATGCAGCCCATGGTCAATGCCGCACACCAGATGCTGCATGAAAAGAGCGGCCAGGGCAATGCATTTCTCGGCTGGGTAGACCTCCCCCGCGATTACGACAAGGAGGAATATGCTCGTATTAAGGTTGCGGCTGATAAGATCCGCAAATCCTGCGATGTGTTCATTGTGATCGGTATCGGTGGCTCTTATCTGGGTTCTCGTGCTGTTATTGAGTTTTTGAATTCTCCCTTGTACAACAATCTGAAAAAGGATGGCCCCGAGATTTACTTCTCCGGTTGCAACATCAGCGCAACCAATATGCAGGAGCTTTTGCAGATCTGTGAGGGACGTGACGTTTGCATCAACGTGATTTCCAAGTCCGGCACAACGACTGAGCCTGCTGTGGCCTTCCGTATTTTCCGTGAGCTGCTGGAAAAGAAATATGGCGCTGACGGTGCCAAGGATCACATTTTTGTGACCACTGACCGTGCTAAGGGCACCTTGAAGGGCTTTGCCGATAAGGTTGGCTATGAGACCTTTGTGGTTCCGGATGATGTGGGCGGCCGCTTCTCGGTGCTTTCCGCTGTGGGTCTGCTCCCCATTGCCGTTGCAGGCATTGATATTGACGGCTTGATGAAGGGTGCTGACGATGCACGCGTAGCCTTTGCTGATCCCGATCTTGCCAAGAACGATTGCTATAAGTATGCCGCTATTCGCAATATTTTGCTGCGTCAGGGCAAGACCACCGAGATCTTGGTAGGCTACGAGCCCTTTATGCAGATGTTCTGCGAGTGGTGGAAGCAGCTTTACGGCGAGAGCGAGGGCAAGGATCAGAAGGGCATTTATCCTTCTTCCGTGATCTTCTCCACCGATCTGCATTCGCTGGGTCAGTATATTCAGGATGGTATGCGCAACCTGTTTGAAACGGTTGTTTCCGTTCGTAACACTGGCGCAACTCAGCTGATTCCCCACGATCCTGAGAACATTGACGGTCTCAACTTCCTTTCCGGCAAGGATCTGAACTATGTCAACGATATGGCACAGCAGGGCACTCTGTTCGCTCACGTGGACGGTGGTGTTCCCAACGTGTTGCTGGAGCTGGAGGATCGCACGGCACATTCTCTTGGCTATATGATCTACTTCTTTGAAAAGGCATGCGCCATCTCTGGCTATCTGTTGGGTGTCAATCCCTTTGATCAGCCCGGTGTAGAGGCATATAAAAAGAACATGTTTGCACTTCTTGGCAAACCCGGTTACGAGGAGCAAAAGGCTGCATTGGATGCACGCATTGCCGCTCTTTGATTTCCAAACGACAAAATGCAGTAAATTTTGGCAAAAAAGTGCTGAAATTTACTGCATTTTTTCTAAAAACCCCCTTGAAATGATTTTCCATTTCGTGTATAATGATATTGTAGACGGAAATAGCTCCGTTTAGCATTCTTACTTGGAGGTACAAGGCTATGCTGAAATTGATGATTGGCGTAAAGGGAACGGGTAAAACGAAGACCCTGATCGAAAAGGTAAATGCTGCTTCTGCTGCATCTCACGGTGATGTTGTTTGCATCGAAAAGGGTACCGGCTTGCGCTTTGATATTAAATCTAAAGTTCGTTTGATCAACACCGAGGAATATCTTGTTCACGATGCCGACGCACTTTACGGCTTTATCGCAGGTATTCTGGCCAGTAACTACGATGTAACCGATCTGTTTGTAGACAATACTCTTAAGATCTGCAATGGCAACGTTGCCGCTTTTGAGGTTCTGCTGACCGAGGTTGAGGCTTTGCTGAAGGATCACGATGTGAATCTCTTTATGACCGCTTCTCTGCCTGTTGAAGAGGCAAGCGAAACCGTAAAGAAGTATCTTTAATTGATAAAAGAGAACCGCAGGCTGCAGCCTGCGGTTCTTTTTTATGGATTCTTATGTTTTAAAAGCAGCATCCACCCAAGGCTGCAGAAATATCCCGCAATCGAAGGGATGAAAATCAGTAGCAGCCAATAAAGCAGAGTAACGGGGATATCCTCGGTTGAAAAGCCATAGCCCATTAGACCATAGGTCACATCGGCAATGACATACGAGATCAATCGGAATACGGTGATAAGCACAAAGCCCCAAAAGGCTGTACGCTGCAGCGGATTGGTGCGGCTGAGTGGCTTTTGAAAGGGGAAGAAATCGTTGTGGGGCGTAAATTCCTTACCCAATGCAGCGTTTGCCTTTTCCAGCGCCTCATTTTCTCTTTTGAGAGATGCAATCCAGTAGTTGCCCAGTAAGGCCACAAAGACAAGCTCTATGATCTCCAAAGCAAAGGAAATAAAAAAGGAGGAGAAGTCGCTGGTCAGATCCAAGGATCCACCCACGATGGAAATGGCGATGAGCGAAGCGATATATTTAAATAGCAAAACGCCGCCAATCAAAAGATACATGGGCAGGCAAGCCTTCAAGCTATAGTGGTAAAGGGCATACAATAGGCAAGCAATCACGGTGGCAATGCCCAGCACCTCAAATAAATTCATTAAAAAATCTACAACATCCCACCATATCGTATTCATTAAAACGATATCGGCAGACAACAATTGATACAAGGGCACCAACGCACAGCTATATAAAATATATATGCCAAACATCAGAAGTGCAGGGATTTTCAAGTCCTTCTTTTGCATTTCGACACTCCTTTACAAGGATCAAGTTACATAAATAATATTATAGCATATTCTTTTTGAAAAAGCAATATTTTTCATATCTCCACCGCGAAATGTGCATAAATCCTGCGGATCTGTCATAGGATGCATCATAATAGTAAGATAAAAGAGGTGCAACGGTGAAAAGAGAATTGGTGGATTATGCAGAGGTTATGCGGTGCGTATCTACGTTGGAACGTACCGATTTGGCACAAATATCGGTATTAGGGCGCTCGATTTTAGGCAGAGAGATCCCCGTGATCACATTGGGGCGCGGCAAAAACGCCGTGCTGTACGTGGGCGGTCATCGCGGTACCGAAAGCGTGTGTTGTGGACTTTTGCTGGATTTTTTAACCGATTATGTAAAAGAATATGAAAAAAAGAACAGAGTGTTTGAATATCCCATGAGTTATCTGTATGAACAAAGAAGAGTCATTGTCATACCCATGTTGAATCCGGACGGAGCAGAATATGTTTGTCACAGCGTTGGAGATGACAATCCTTTGCGCGACCGGGTTTTGCGCATGAATGGTGGCGATGATTTTTCGGCGTGGCAGGCCAATGCACGAGGGGTGGATCTGAGTCACAATTACGATGCGGGCTTTTTTGAATATCGCCAAAGCGGAATGAGGACGGATGGTGTGATAAGCCTTGGAGGCGAGTTTCCCGAATCCGAGCCGGAAACAGCTGCCCTTTGCCGTATGCTGCGCTTTCGCCGAGAGGAAATTGTCGGTGTGCTGTCACTAGGGACGGGATCGGGGGATATCTATTGCTGCTGTGCGGATAATCTGACCGCCAAAACGATATCGGTTGCCCGTGTGCTTTCGCGATTTACGGGATATCGTTTGTTTCGCCCGGAGGAGTTGCGCCCTATCGGTAGCCTGACCGATTGGTGTATTTCGAGCTTGGGGCGCCCTGCGTTTACCGTTCAGTGCGGCACAGCCGAGGGATGTGACCGACGGCTGACGTATGAGCGGTTGCGGCGCGTGCTGTTTTCGTTTTCGTGTATTGTTTAAATGACAAAATCAAACAAAGGCTCCGAGCAATAGCGTGATACTCCGTTAAGAGTATCACGCTATTGCTCGGAGCCTTTGTTTTATTGAAGCTCAAATTCCAGCTTGAAGGTTTTTTCTCCACCGGCAGGGAGACGGAAGGTGTCGCTTTCGGTTTCCAGTTGGCGGTGGCCGCCGTCGGTGGCGGGCAGACCGCTCCAAGGCTCAATACAGACATAATCTGCGTGATCATCGTGGGGCTTGGTCCAAACGCCCACGTAGGGGAAATCGGTGTATTTGACGGTGACTGCATGATCATCAGCGGCGGAACGCAAGGTTACCGCTCTTGTAGTGCGCGCAAGGAAGGTGGCGTCGCTATAAAACATCGGGCGATTCAGATCAATTTTACGGCCGTCGCGCAAGGGATAGGCTTGGCGTTTGCCGTTGGGCAACAGATTTTCGGTGAAGATCAGTTTGTCGGGGCAACAATAGTCGCTGAATTCCAAATAGCAATCCTCAAACGTGCCCTTGCCGTTGATGGGGGTGCAAAAGCCGGGATGTGCACCCACGGAAAAGGGAAGCACTTCCTTGCCGGTGTTTTGAACGCGTAGGCTGACCAAAATACGGTTTTCAAGAAGCTGATAGCTCACAAAGAAGGCAAAATCAAAGGGGTAAAGTGCTTTTGTTTGTTCGTTGGATACCAACATAAAGGAGATGCTATCCTCAGCTTGTGCTGACACGGCAAAGTCAGAGGCTCTTGCAAAGCCGTGGTTGGGCATTTCATAAAGCGTGTTGCCGTACATATACTTGCCTTCAAATTGACGACCGCAAAAAGGGAACATCCAAGGCGCGCGACTGCTCCAATGAGCAGCATCGCCCTGCCAAAGGTATTCACAGCCATCGGCCCCTTTTATGGAATGCAATTCTGCGCCGCGATCGCAGATCTGAACCGTCAATTGGTCGTTCATTAACGTGTAAATCATATTTTACCTCAATCGTTGCTTTCAAAAAAATTCATTTGCTCACCATTTCGGGTTTGGTGACGGAAGGGGAGCCCCAAATGCTCGTAAGCCAGCCGTGTAACGCATCTGCCGCGTGGGGTGCGGGAGAGAAAGCCAATTTGCATCAGATAGGGCTCGTAAACATCCTCCAGCGTAATAGCCTCCTCACCAATGGTGGCGGCAAGAGTTTCCAGACCCACGGGGCCACCGTCGTAAAATTTGATGATGGCAGTCAGCATACGGCGGTCGATCTGATCCAAGCCCAAACCGTCGATTTCCAACTGCTGCAGGGCATAGTTGGCAATTTCGGAGGAAATGGCGCCGTCGCCTTTGACTTGGGCAAAGTCACGGACGCGCTTTAACAGTCTGTTTGCGATACGGGGAGTGCCACGGGAACGAGAGGCGATCTCAATAGCGCCGTCCTCGGTGATTTCCATTTCAAGAATGGAGGCGCTGCGCTTAACAATGGTGGCAAGCTCCTCGGGCGTATACAGGTCTAATTTTAAAAGCACGCCAAAGCGATCACGCAAGGGGGTAGAAAGCTGCCCCGCACGAGTGGTGGCACCGATCAATGTGAATTTAGGGAGATCAATACGGATGCTACGTGCCGCAGGGCCCTTTCCGATGATAATATCCAAAGCATAGTCTTCCATAGCTGGGTAAAGAACTTCTTCCACAGCGCGGGAAAGACGGTGGATCTCGTCAATAAACAGAACATCCCCGTCTGCCAGATTGGTCAAAAGAGCAGCAAGATCGCCTTGCTTTTCGATGGCAGGGCCCGAGGTTACTCGGATATTGACCCCCATTTCGTTGGCGATGATGTTGGAAAGGGTGGTTTTGCCAAGACCGGGAGGGCCGTAAAGCAAAACGTGATCCAGAGCGTCGCCGCGCTGCTTGGCCGCGTTGATGTAGACCTTTAAATTTTCCTTGACTTTTTCTTGGCCGATATAATCCTCCAGCGTTTGAGGGCGAAGGGGATTGTCGCCGCCTTCCCGATCCTCGCCGGTTTCAGAGGTGGATAAAATGCGGTTTTCAAAATCGAAATCGTCTTCGTTCATACCAAAATTGGTGTTGGAACCGTAATTCATGGGCTACCTCCTTATCTCATCAGTTTTTTGAGCGCCGCGCGGATGATGTCCTCCACCTCCATTGCCGAGGTGTCGATGGTGTGCAAAACGCCAAGAACCTCGGTGCGGTTGTATCCCAGCACCAACAGCGCCTCCTGCGCCTCGCTCATTTTACCGGAAGATGCGGCAGATGCGCCGATGGCAGAAGGAACGGGCGCGCCGGTATCGCCGGAAAGGGTGGGCAGGGTGTTTTCGGCCATCATCTTGTCGCGCAGCTCCAGAATGATGCGGGCGGCTGTTTTGGGGCCGATGCCGTTGGCTCTGGCAATGGCTTTCTTATCCTCGGTACAAACAGCTAGGGCAAATTTTTCGGGGGAGAAGCAGGAAAGGATAGACATGGCGGCCTTGGGACCAACGCCCGATACCGTTGTCAATAGCTTAAAGGTGTCCAGCTCAGCTTCGTCGCAAAAGCCGAATAGTTCCATATCATCTTCGCGAACGGCGAGATGTGTGAATAGCTTGGCTTCTTTGCTGTTGGCAGAGGAAAGTGCATCGTAGGTGCGGTCGCTGACGGTCAGTTTAAAGCCTACGCCACCGGCATTGATCACCGCCAAGCCCGGGCGCAGGAGCGCCAGCTCGCCACTGATAAAATAAAACATGAAAACCTCCGGTCAGGATGCTGTGGCATCCGTGAAATACTGTTTTTTACGATCCAATTGAATCAAAACTACAAGGAGTGCAATGCTTGCAGTGCTGATTGCAGCTCCTATGATGAGTTGCTTGGGGAAATATCGAAGAACAACGGAGTGTTCTCCCGGTTGCTCGATTTGAAAGGAGACGAGTGCCCCCAGTGCCTGCCTCGTTTCTATGCGCTTGCCATCTACATAAACCTGCCAGTTGCGATCAAAGGGAACGGTGAAAAGGATATGCTGATCAGCCGTTTTTGTAGTCAGCTGCCCCGAAATATGCGTGTCAGAGGCATTTTGATTGATGGAAAGTTGTGTGGCAGAGAGAATAGAAAGCGCCTTGTTTGCCGCCACCTTATCGTAGTAGAAGAAATGAGGCTCGCCCTTATATAGGTTCAATGGGCGATCATGATCGGCCATAACCATACGAACGCTAACGGTTTCTCCGGCTTGATAACGCCCGAGATAAAGCATATAAGAGCAGGCCGTATCAAAATGCACCCCCATATAAGTGTTGTTCACATAAAGATATACAGGGGCAGGCGTGGGGATGGGAAGGGTGAAAAACAGATCTCCCTCCCGATCGGCGATGGCTTGAAGCGTCAAAAATGCAGTATCTTCGCCGTTTTGGGGCAGATAGATCTGTGTGCCCATGTCAGTGGCATATGCATCGCATCCACCGTGAAGGACGGAACTTTCCGGTAAGGGTGAAAAAGGTGTAATTTCAGAAAGGCCCGTAAGGTGACGAAGGAGAAGATTGCAGTTTTGAGCAGTGTTGACCGAAAAGGTGATGGGATCAATGCTCTGTGTGCCATATGCCAAAGAAAGTGCCTGACTGTTCTGCCAAGCGGTGAGTCCTTGCTCTTCAAAAACGGGTGTGTAAAAGGGAATTTGAGAAGAAGAAAGAACATATTCCATTCCCAAAAGCGAATCTGTTATGGGGTTGGGAGAAACGTACATGCTTCTGTGCCATCTGGCCGGGATGCCAATGGCAGAAAGGAGCTGCAGGGAGGTGGTGTGCAGGGTAGAGGTGGAGCCGCTGACACCTTGCAGGCCGGAAGAAAAGTTGTCGTTGGATTTCAGATGCTCGGTGCTTTCGGCACGGTAAAAGCCATTGGGCAAATTTTGTGCAGCTGCTAAATGAGCATCCGACAATCGACGAAAATCCCGTTCCGCAATGAAGCTCACGTCCTCGTGCAGGGCGGTGAAAGAAGCTATGGTGTTGCAACCAAGCTCGATCAGGCAAGTGGCAACCAACAAGCAAGAGAATAGCTGTCGCTTTTGCTTTGTATGAATCCAAAGGAGTAGTAGCAGGGCGGTGACTGCGATGAAAATAACAGAAAGTGTCAGAAATGTGCGGGGGATCAGCAGGGCATCCGAAAAGGCATACAAAAGGCTGCTTGCTGTTAGAAGAACTATTCCGGTGATCGCAATGCAGTGGGTGGAGCGGTGTGAGACTTCACGGGTAATGGCGGTGTTACAAAGCGTAGCAACGGTGTGCAGCAGCACAAAGACCAGCAAAAACGCAAAGCGGCAGGGGAGGCCGTTGGGGGCGCTGAAGCCGTGCCAGATGCGGTCCAGAGGCTCTAACATCGCCGAGAATAACAGAATGCAAAGCAGGGTAACAGTTACGATTTTGTGGCGTTTGGGAATGTCTTTGGAAAGAACATAAAGTGGGAGCAAGAGTAAAACAAAAATACCACAATATAAGAAAGGTGAACCGTCATCCATTACCGAATCGTGGGCGGCCGGTAGCAGCTTTTGCAGCAATAGCCACGGAGGCGTCAGCAGAAATTCTCGCTGCCCGGGAGGGGTGAAATCGCTTTTGCCAAAGCTTAAGCTGTAGACAGCCGGAAATAGGATAACTGCGGCTATCAACGCGGCTAAAACAGAAAATAAAGCAAATATTGTCGCATTATTAAACAACTCTCGTCTGCTTTTTGCTTTGCCTTTGCACAGAGTAGCAACGAACCATAACGCGCTGAAAAGGGCTATCATATAGCCCATATAGTAGTTTGTGATGAGCGTTAAAGACAGTGCGACGGTGTAAAGTAAAAAGCCTTGCCGATGGATCAGTCGCTCCAGACCCCACACGACCAAGGGGAGCAGGATCAGCGCATCCAGCCACATCAGATTGCTTTGATAGGTTACGGCAAATCCCGATAGAGCAAAGGCGGATGAAAGCATGATACGCATGGGGGAGGCGATGCGATCAAAGCGATGACTCAGGTACAAGTGCATCGTGAAACCGGTACTGCTGCATTTCAGCAGGATCATCAGCAGAATGGCGGCTGTGATGCGATTTTTAGGAAAAAGCAGTACAAGCAATGAAAAGGGGCTTGCCAGATAATAAGCGAGGATGCCGAGCATCTCACCGCCAAGAGAACGGGAGAAGGAGTAGATCAGGCTGCCGCCGCCCAGTATAGCATCACGCAGGGCCTCAAAAAAATAAACATATTGGCCGGCGAGATCCAAAACCAACACCGAGCGATCTCCAAAGGGCGAGGTGCCGCAAGCCGCATAAGCCAAAAACAGGATCATTGCCGGGATCACAAAAGCCAGGGCCGCACCTTGCCGCTTCTTCCAAAATGTAAGGAAACGGGTCATACGGATGGAACCTCGACGATTTTTTTGATCGCTTTTTCCAGCTTGATACGATCCATATCCATATCTCGTCCGCAGGAAAGGCATACGATGCGACAGATACTACCTACGCGCAGAATGCGAAAGCGATGCGTTCCGCAAGGGTGCGGTTTTTTTAGCTCCACGATCATATCGGGGGATAGTTTCATAATCTGCATCCTTGCTTCTCCTTTCGTTGGATATCCGTTTCAGTATATCATATTTTCAAAAATAAGTAAATATAATTTTATATTTTTTTAAAATAAAGCATAAAAGGTTTGACTCTTTTTCAAAAGTGTGTTATAATACCATACTGGAATATTATGAAAAGTGTTGTTTGATGATAGAAAGGAGTCGGGATGATCATTCTTGGGATAGACCCCGGGCTTGCGATTGTGGGCTGGGGTGTGATAGACTGTCAACGCGGTCGCTTTAAAACCTTGGGCTATGGTTCGATCATGACGCCTGCCGGTATGCGCACTGAGGAGCGGCTTGCCAAGATCTATCACGATCTGAATGCCATTATAGATCATTTTCATCCTGCAGAAATGGCAGTCGAGGAGCTGTTTTTCACCAACAACATTACAACGGGTATTCGCGTTGCCGAGGCGCGTGGCATTGTGCTGCTTTGCGGTGAGCAAAAAGGTGTCCGGATTGCAGAATATACGCCGATGCAGGTTAAGCAAGCTGTTGTGGGCTACGGAAAAGCGGAAAAGCGACAGGTGATCGCTATGGTGACCTCTTTGCTGAAGCTGCCTGCACCGCCCAAGCCTGACGACACGGCGGATGCGTTGGCCATTGCCATTTGCCACGGCCACAGCGGTGGCTCTCGTTTGGCGCAATATTACAATCATTGAAAGGGAACAAATCCATGTGGTATTCACAGAACTGGAAGGATTATGAGCTGTTGGACGCAACCGATGGTGAGCGTTTGGAGCGTTGGGGAAAATATATTTTGGTGCGACCCGATCCGCAAATCATTTGGAAAGGGGCCGCCGCACACGCCTTGTGGAAAAAGGCGGATGCGGTTTATCGCCGTTCTTCTGCGGGGGGCGGTGGATGGAAGCAAAACCGTTTGCCCGAGCAATGGCACATCCAGTATGGCGATTTGAAATTCCTCATTAAACCCATGGGCTTTAAGCATACCGGCCTTTTCCCTGAACAGGCGGCAAACTGGGATTGGTTTTCGGAAAAAATCCGTCGCGCCGGGCGCCCTATCAAGGTGCTGAATTTGTTTGCCTATACCGGCGGTGCTACGGTTGCCGCTGCCAAAGCAGGGGCAAGCGTGGTGCATGTGGATGCCGCCAAAAATATGGTAGCCCAAGCAAAGGAGAATGCCCGACTTTCCGGTTTGGCAGAGGCGCCCATCCGCTATATCGTGGACGATTGCAAAAAATTTGTAGAGCGAGAGATCAAGCGCGGCAATTTTTACGATGCCGTGATTATGGATCCCCCCTCCTACGGCCGCGGCCCTTCCGGAGAGGTGTGGAAGATCGAGGATTGCGTGGATGAGCTGGTCACGCTGACCGCCAAACTGCTGTCAAAGGAGCCACTGTTCTTTTTGATCAATTCCTATACCACCGGCCTTTCTCCGCTTTCCATGAGTTATATTTTGGATTTACGTGTGCGTGCTCGCTACGGCGGTAAAACTACCGCCTCCGAAATCGGTTTGCCGGTTACACAAACTGGCAGCGTGCTTCCTGCAGGCGCCAGCGCCCGGTGGGAGCTGGAGTGAGGGGAAAATGGAAGATATTTTAATTCACGCCAAGGATCTTTGGTGCTCCTATGAAGAGGAGGAGAACAGCGTTCCGGTGTTGCGCGGTATCTCTGTTGACATCCGTCGTGGCGAATATGTGGCCATTCTGGGGCACAATGGCTCCGGCAAGTCCACCTTTGCCAAGCTGCTCAACGGCATTTTGATCCCGCAATCCGGTGAGCTGACTGTGGCCGGCACAGATCTGGCCTCTCCTGATCTGACGGATGATGATATTTTTGCCTTGCGTCGCCAAGTGGGCATGGTTTTTCAAAACCCCGACAACCAGTTGGTCGCTACTATCGTGGAGGATGATGTGGCCTTCGGCCCCGAAAATCTCGGCGTTCCTTCGGCCGAGATCCGCCGTCGAGTGGATGAGGCCCTTGCAACTGTGGGGATGAGCAAATACGCAAAGCATGAGCCTCACCGCCTTTCTGGTGGTCAAAAGCAGCGTGTGGCCATTGCGGGTCTGATCGCTATGATGCCAACGTGTATGATATTTGACGAATCTACTGCAATGCTGGATCCCGCCGGTCGCCGTGAGGTGATTGAAACCTTTGAAAAGCTGAATAAGGAGCAGGGTATTACGGTGCTGACCATCACGCACTATATGAGTGAGGCTGCCCGTGCCGATCGCGTGATCGTTATTGACGATGGCAGGATTTTGGCCGATGGAACACCGCGCGAAATTTTTGCGGATGCTGAGCGCCTTGTGGCGGCAGGATTGGATGTTCCTCAATGCACGGCTTTGATTCATGCGCTGCGCGAAAAGGGCGTTGCACTTGAGGGAGAGCCGGTAACGTTGGAGGAGTGCGCTGATCTGATCTGTCGCGCTTTGGAGGGAAAAAATGGCTGAGCTTACTTTGGAACACGTATCCTATATTTATGGCGAGCGCACACCCTTTGAGATCACCGCTTTGGATGATGTTTCTTTGACGGTGCGAGAAGGGAGCGTGACCGGCATCATCGGTCATACCGGCTCCGGCAAATCCACACTGGTGCAGCTGCTTAACGGCTTGGAAAAGCCTGCATCGGGGCGTGTACTTCTTGATGGATGCGATATTTGGGAAAAGCCCAAGGAAATGCAAAAGATCCGTTTCCGCATCGGCCTTGTGATGCAATATCCCGAATATCAGCTGTTTGAGGAAACGGTTTCAGCCGACATTTCCTTCGGCCCACGCAATATGGGGTTGACAGAAGAGGAGATCAAGGCTCGCGTTTCGGAGGCTGCTCAATTCGTTGGTTTGGAGCCGGAAACCATGGAAAAATCTCCTTTTGATCTTTCCGGCGGTCAAAAGCGACGCGTCGCTATCGCGGGCGTTATGGCTATGCGCCCTGAAGTATTGGTGCTGGATGAGCCAGCTGCGGGGCTTGATCCTCGCGGTCGTGATATGATCCTGAAGGGGATTCGTGAATATGGTAGATGCACGGGCAACACCGTGGTGATCGTTAGCCACAGCATGGAGGATATGGCCGCCTATTGTGACGATATCATCGTGATGGCTGGCGGCAAGGTGCATTTGTGCGGCTCTCGCGATGCGGTTTTTGCCCACGCGACCGAGCTTGCAAAGGTAGGATTGGATATTCCCCAGATCACCAAGCTGGCATTGCTTTTGAAACAGCGCGGCATTACGATCCCCGAAGGGATCTATACCGTTGAGGCCGCCGTAGAAGCGCTTCGCCCCCTATTTTGATAAAGGATATTTCATCAAAAAATGAAAAATATTGCATTGGGGCAGTTTTATCCTGCCCGATCGCCCATTCACGCCCTGGATGCGCGGATGAAGGTGATCCTTTCCATACTGTACATTGTTTGCACGTTTCTGTGTAAAAATGTACTGGCCTTTGGTGCGTTGGCTTTGTCGGCGGTGCTGCTGATCCTTTTGAGCCGAGTGCCTATGCGCACCATTTTGCGCGCCATTCGACCCATTTTGTTTATTATGTTGTTTACAGCATTGATCAATCTCTTTTTTACCAAAGGAGAAACGTTGCTTTGGAGCCAGCAGATCCTGCCATTTTGGCGCATTGATCTGCATTTGGAGGGGATCTACAGCGCAGCCTTTATGCTGGTGCGCATTGTAGTGCTGATCCTCGGCACCAGCATTTTCTTGACCTATACCACAACGCCCATTGCCTTGACAGATGCCATTGAGAGTTTGCTGTCTCCTTTGCGCGTCATTCATGTGCCCGTTCACGAATTTGCTATGATGATGACCATCGCCCTGCGCTTTATCCCCACGCTTTCCGAGGAAACCGAAAAGATCATGAATGCCCAAAAGGCTCGCGGTGTGGATTTTTCGCAAGGAGGATTGATCCGCCGTGCCAAGGCGTTGATCCCCATTCTGATCCCCTTGTTTGTTTCGGCCTTCCGTCGCGCCGATGAGTTGGCTACGGCCATGGAATGCCGCTGCTATCGTGGCGGAAAGGGGCGCACTAAAATGACGGTCTCCCATTTGCATTTTGGGGATTTTACGGCGCTGCTGCTAGTAGTTGCCTTTGGTACTGGTCTGATCCTGCTGAATCGTTACGGCTTTGGCTTTACTATGGTGTGAGGTGCATATGCAGGGAAAGGTGTTATTGACCGTTGCTTACGTAGGTACGGCATATTGTGGGTATCAGGTTCAGCCGAACGGTATTACGGTTCAAGAGGTACTGGGCAATGCTGCAAAAGCGTTGTTCGGCTATACGTGTGACATCGTGGGCTGTAGTCGCACCGACAGCGGTGTGCATGCAAGGGGCTTTTGCGTTACGTTGGCCAAAAAGGGCGAAAACTATTTGGAGACCTCGATTCCGGCTGAACGCATTGCCCGTGCCATCAATGCCCATTTGCCTGATGATATTGCCGCCTTGCGGTCACAAGAGGTGGCAGGTGATTTTCACCCACGCTACGATGTGATTTCCAAGGAGTATGAGTATCTGATTTATAACGGCCGTGAGCGCGACCCTTTTTGGCGCGACCGCGCTTGGCATATTCCCACCCCTATCGGTGAAGCAGAACTGTTGGCGATGCAACAGGCGGCGCAGGCCTTTATCGGCACGCATGATTTTTCCACTTTTCGCGCCGTGGGTGCCGATACCGAACCCGGGGATGCGGTGCGAACGGTTTTTGCCGCGTCGGTAGAGCGCAGGGGAGAGCTGATCGCGTTTCGCGTGCGTGCAGACGGCTTTTTATATCATATGGTGCGCATTATGGCCGGTACTTTAGCGGCCGCCGCCAAGGGTACCATTGCTCCCCATAAGGTTTCCGCAATCATTGCAGAGAAAGACCGCCGCGCAGCAGGCATCACAGCTCCTGCTTGCGGGTTGTATTTAAATCAAGTATTCTATCAAGATGTTAGGCCGTAAACTTTTACGGCTGGGAAAGGAGGGATCGTGTGAATCACGAGGGACAACAATCAACAGCCCTTGTAGCAGTAGATACATCCAATGAAAGCCGGTTGCCCGAGGCTGTAGAAAAGCCCCAAAGCTACTGGGGACGCATATCGGCGCGATATACCGCGATCTGGAAGGGCCTTTTGCTGGTATTACTGCTTTTTGCGGTGTTGTTTATGCTACTCTTTTCCCGTGCCTTTACTTACGATAGCTTGTTTTGCTTTTTTAAAGATTTGCAAGCGGTCTCATCCTTTGTTCCCTCTGATTATACTACGGTATATGCCACTTATGAGGCCGGGGATTATACCGCACTCTTGTATCGCGGCGGCATCGCTTTTGTGAATTGTGGCGGCATTGAGGTCTATTCACCCGATGGTCAGCGTCTTTTGGACGTTTCCAAGGCAATGAAGCATCCCCGTGCTACCGCTTCTCGAAAATATTTGGTAGCTTACGATCAAGGGGGCACTTCTTTTTCGGTTACCAATTCTTATGCAGAGCTTTTCAGCGGCGAAACGGAATATCCCATTTATGGGGCGGTCGTGGCCGATACCGGGCATTTTGCGTTGATCACCGCCAGCGAACAGGCATTGTCGCAGGTTTTGCTTTATGATAACAATTTTAATCTGATTCAGCGATTCCAACGCGCTTCTGCTACGGTGGGCGTTTCGGTCAGTCAAAACGGCAAGCGCATTGCTTTGCTGGGTGCCACAGCAGACGAGGGAAGCGTGTATAGTGTTGTGGACATTTATCGTCTGGGGACAACTGAGCCGGAGTCCCGCACTACTTTCACCGGGGAAATCCCATTAGCACTGCAATTTACCGATAATAAAAACTATGCTGTTCTGACAGATACGGCTTTGCGTTGCATGGATGTAAACGGCAAGATACGCTCGGAGAAGCATTATGTTGGGGATGTAGTAGGATTTATTGCCAACGAAAACGGGGCGCTGCTGGCTATTGAGACCGATGCTATTGGCGCTCAAAATCGCGTATTATCCTTGGATGATAACGGGGATGTTACCTATGATGCGTTGTTTGTGGGCGATATCCGTGCCTTGGAGCTGGGTGAAAAGGAGATCTTTTTGCTATCCGAGGTGGGAGTAACGCATATCCGAACCGAAACCGATATTGCTGTTACTCTTGCGGTAGAGGAGGGGGCAACGGATCTTTTTGCGGTTGAGCAAGGAGAAATTCGTGTGGTGTACCCCGCCAAAGCGGAATATTTGACATTTTCCGCAGAATAATTCTTAAACAGAAAGGTGCCCAAAGGGGCAAGTGTGTTTAATACATGGTCATGTGTTCCAAATGCCATAAGCGTGTGGCAACTGTATTCGTAACCAAGGTGGAGAATGGCGAGCGCAAAACCGAAGGGCTTTGTATGCGTTGTGCCAAGGAGCTGGGATTGCCCACGGATCAGATGATGGGCAATGTTATCGGCAAGCTGGGCATTTCTCCCGATCAGCTGGAAAGCATGGAGGAGGAGGTCAATGGTCTGATTCAGAATATGAGCCTGCCCAGTGAGAATGACGATAATGAGGACGGCGGCGCTCCTGCCATTGATTTTCCCAAGCTGTTCCGTGAGAGTGGCTTGTTCGGCAATCCGGCCGAAGCCCCTAAAGAGGAAAAAGGCGGGAATTCTTCGAAAGAAAAATCCGCCAAATCCAAGGAAAAAAAGAAAAAATTTCTGGACACTTACTGCCGTAATTTGACCAAACGCGCTGCCGAGGGCAAGATTGATCGCATTGTCGGGCGTGAACGCGAGTTGGCTCGCGTCATTCAGATTTTGTGCCGCAGACAAAAGAATAACCCTTGTTTAATTGGCGAGCCGGGTGTGGGAAAAACCGCTATTGCTGAGGCTTTGGCACAGCGCATTGCCGATAACGACGTGCCCTATAAGCTGAAGGGCAAAGAGGTCTATTTGGTGGACCTGACCGCCCTTGTGGCAGGTACCCAGTTCCGCGGTCAGTTTGAGTCTCGCATCCTGGGACTTTTGCAGGAGGTTACCGCAGCAGGGAATATTATTTTGGTGATCGACGAGGTGCATAATATTGTAGGCACCGGCGACTCGGAGGGCAGCGTTAATGCGGCCAATATGCTCAAGCCCGCACTCTCTCGCGGCGAGGTACAGATCATCGGTGCTACCACGTTGAATGAATATCGCAAGCACATCGAAAAGGACTCTGCATTAGAGCGCCGTTTCCAGCCCATTACCGTAAATGAGCCCTCGTTGGAGGATACGGTGGAAATGCTGAAGGGCATTAAGCATTATTACGAAAGCTTTCATTCCGTACAGATCCCCGAGGCGGTTTTGCGCCGTGCAGTTGTGCTGTCTGAGCGTTATATTACCGATCGCTATCTGCCGGATAAAGCCATAGACCTTTTGGATGAGGCCGCAGCAAATCTATCCCTTCATAGCGCGGTTTTAAACGAAAGTTATGAAATAAAAGAACAACTGTTAATTGAAAAAGAGAAACGAGAGGCATTGGAGGCCGATGAAAAGGCTGACGAACAGCAACGCTTTGAGGGGCTTGCCAAGATAAAGGCCAAGGAGCTTCAGCTTTCCGAGCGGCTTGCTGCCATCGAGCCCGATTGTGGCAAGGTGGTGATGACCGAGGAGGAGCTGGCGCAGGTGATTGAGGTCTGGACCGGCATACCCGCCTCCAGCATCAGCGAAAATGAGTTTGTCCGCATCAACGGCTTGGAGGAGAGATTAAAGCAACGGATCATCGGCCAGGATGTGGCTGTTGAAGCGGTTGCCCGCGCCATCAAGCGCAACCGTGCTGGCGTATCTTATAAGCGCAAGCCGGTCTCCTTTATCTTTGCTGGCCCCACGGGCGTGGGCAAGACCGAACTGGTCAAGACACTTGCCGCCGATCTGTTTGATTCGCCTGAAACGCTGATCCGTCTGGATATGTCGGAGTTTATGGAAAAACATTCGGTGTCGCGCATTATCGGAGCGCCTCCCGGATATGTGGGCTATGATGAGGCCGGTCAGCTAACCGAAAAGATTCGTCGCCGCCCGTATTCCGTGGTACTGTTTGACGAGATCGAAAAGGCGCACCCTGATGTGCTGAATGTGCTGCTACAGATTCTGGATGACGGCCGTATTACCGATGCCAGAGGAAAGACGGTAAATTTTGAAAATACGGTTTTGGTCATGACCACCAATGCAGGCTCGGATAGGGCAGGGGCGTTGGCCGGCTTTATGACCGAGGAGCGCGCGGCCGGAGACGCGCGGACGGAAAAGGCGCTTGCCACCTTCCTTCGCCCGGAATTTCTCAATCGTGTGGATGAGGTGATCACGTTCCGTTCTTTGGATGAGTCTGATTTTACAAAGATCGCAGGCATTATGCTGGGCGAGCTCAAAACCGCCTTGGCTGAAAAGGGCATTGCTTTGACCTATAGTGAGGAGGCCTTGGCTTACGTGGCCGCGCATTCCTATTCTCACAAATTCGGCGCTCGTAATATGCGCCGTTATATCCAGACCCATATTGAAGATGCCTTGGCAGAAAAGATCATTGCCGATTACCAACGCTCTATTACCAACGCAAGCATCACGGTTTCTGACGGTGAACTTGTGATCAATGCATTATAATGGAACTAAACAAAAGGCTCACCGAATTTCGGTGAGCCTTTTACTATTTACCGAGCACGGCGGAGAAGCTGATCGCCAAGATCCGCGAGATCCGCGAGAACATCAAGACCCGTAACGATCCCGAGGCGAGGGAGCAGCTTGACTTTGTGCGCAAGGCGGAAAAGCTCTTTATGCAGGGCCTCTCCGAGGCAGGTGGTACTATTGATAGCAAGGGTAAGATCCATATCGCCAACAAAGAGGATGATGAGGGCGAAATCAAGCGCCTTGCTAACCCGAAAAGCGTTGACAATGACACGAGCGAGGGGTATAATGATAGTGAATACATGAACCGCCGTGGCTGGGCTGATGGTGTTCTTTCCGTGGAGGATAGAGCTCTTTTGACAGGGAAGATTTCGGAAGCTCAAAAAAAGGATTTGAATCGCACGTTAAACTGTCCGACGGTAGTTATTTGTTTGAGGTCAATAACAAAATCGTTCTTGTGTCAGGCGATTTTGAAAGCCCTTTTTACGATGGTGTTGTTGATATCAATGCAGATAATGAGAGTGAAGCAGTTCCATTTAAGGAGGCTTTTTTAAATGAATTACAAAGGCAAAACTACAGTTTTCGAGAATGCAACGAATTTGTTGAAGCTCTTCTCGGAGAAAAATATGTCAAAATCTATCATCGCACAGATTATATCTCGTTTAACGGAAGTAAAATCAGATCCTTCCCAACACGAGATGCGTCTCGCAAAGATTACGGATATAGTAGAGAACAGCAATACGGAGACGGAGGTTCTCAAGAAACTGAAAGAACTGTAAGTTCCGATTCTCGCTTGGCGCCGCCGTCCTTTGCTCCCGTCAGAAAAGAATATGTTGATATTACGGGGAACAAGCGGTATGTGATCGAACACAATAAAGGGGAGTACTTCGTTTGGGGCACCTATTCGCCACGCCCTCACGATTCGCATCCGTCTATTGAGTCGGCTATTGAAGCGGAAAATAAAAGTTTGCTGAATGCATATGCAAGGGATACAGGGCGATCTGTTGGCGATGTGAAAAAGCTGTTGGAAACAAACCCCAATTTGCTTAAGGCGTGGGAACGTAAGCGCTTGCAAGCAAAGTTCCTTGGCGGCAAGGTTCGCCGTTCCCGCTCTGTCACCGAAACGGTCACGCTCTCCAAGGGGCAAATTGCCGCATTACGGGCCAATTACAAAGGCGACAAGGTGTTTGCCAAGGGCACGCTGACCACCGAGGCAGAGGTACAGATCGCCAAGAACATCAAGGCCGACATGGAGTTGCTTTCGGAACATTTGAAAAAGGCAAGCCCACAGACACGGGAGCGCATTTTGCAAAGCCCCGATCTTGCTTTGAATTATGATGCGGAGGGCAATATTCGCCCCGAGATCGCGGCGCAGTTGGAGACTGATATCAAGAACGCGGGGGATACCTCCGGCGGGATTGACAGGCGGTATTATTCCGCCACGGCACGCGGCCGTGAGGCACAGATCATTGAGGGACTTGCCGCACAGGGTACCAAGGTTTTTGAGGGCGAGCTGACCAAGGAGGAAGGTGCCGCCTATCAAAAGGCAAAGGAGATCCACCGCAAGCTGAAATCTGCGGGCTTTGTGGACACCGATCTGGTGCTTTCGGAAACGATGCCCGATGCCAATGCCTATCTTGACGGCAGGACGGTGGTGATCGGCAAGGATACACTTGCGGACGGCTCCTACGTGAAGCATTTGGTACACGAGACTACCCACTTTACCGAGGGCACGCAGGAATGGCTTGACGTGATGGATCACGTGTTTGGCAAGGACGGCAAAGCCGTGTCGCATCTGATCGAGCGTGTTAAGACATCGGGTTACGGCGTGACCGATGCCGACGTGACGGCGGTGCTGGATGCGGTGCGAGAGGGCAAGCTGAAGGACACCGCCCTCACCGAAAGGCAGCAGACCCTTGTGACCGAGGTAGTGGCCATGCAGATGGAGGAAACCTTCGGCAACGAGGATGCCATCAACCGTCTTGTGGGTGAGAAGCCCAACCTTGCAAAGCGGATCCTTTCGCGCATCAAGGCATTTTTGCAGACGTTTGGCAAATCCACCGACAAAGATCCCGAAGCCGTGAAGCAGCTGCGCCGCACCGAGGAGCTGTTCCGGAAAGCCCTTGAAAAGGCGGGTGTCGGCTACGCCGCCGAGGAGCTAACGCGCATGAATGAGAAAAATGCGCAGGTTAGCGAGGAAAATGGGGGCGAAAGCGTTGACGAAAAGCGCAAAGTGCAGTATAATTATAAAGAGTTATACACCTCGACCCCGGAGTATGCAAAAGAGGTAGCTCACGAGGATAGAGAGGATTTTAATCGCTGGTTGGCGAACAAAACCTCCGATATGACTGATGGCGAAATAAGAAATGTGCTTATTTATTGCGGTAAGAAAGTGTATTTTTTTGAAGCTGACGGTTATATGCATGGACAAATGTTGCGTGCTGTGTCCGGTAAAAGAACAAATATTATAAAACAGATAAGAGAGGCGTGGAGAAATGAAAGCAACCAGAATGCTGATACTGTTGGTGCGTTGGCTGATGCTTTTGCCTTTGAGCGAGGAAGAACAGATTTCGATAGCGACACTTTTGGAGACGGATCAGGAGAGAACGGAAATGATGGAATTTCTTTCGAACAATCGCGAGGCGACACACGACGAGATCATGGCAGCAGTGGCGCAAATCATCAAATCGACCTCGAAGAAGTAAATCACATTATTCGCGAACTGCGTGAAATGCTCGCGCGGTTGGATGCCGAGCCGAGCAGCAAGGTGCAGAAAAGCCGCAAGCAGACTGGCGAGGTACAGTATGCGAACAAAAGGCACTTTGCCAAGCAAGACATTTCCACCATCACGCGAGCATCTTACATTCACCACGCTTGGGCAACTAATGAGTTGACCGGCTGTCTGACACCTTCTGAAATCTCGGAATTCAACCGTGTGATTGGTCAAATGCAGGCAGGAACCTATGCTCCAGTTCCTCTAAATGATGGAAAGTATCTTATAGAGGTTGGCGAGTATAAAAACGGCGATCGCGTGACTTACATTTTAACCGACGGTGTCTGGCAAGGCCAGTCGATTGAATGGGTTGGCAAAATTGTTACGAATAACGCCCTATCTACCAAAGACATAAAGGAGTATGTAAATGAATTATCCGAAGCCCTTGGATGCGAAGCAGTGGCCTTGGCGTTTGACGCTTATGCGACAAATGGTGTCGATGAAGGCTTCCAAGAATTTACACTTGAAAGTGCTGTCAGCTATGAAGAGTTCGCAAGGCAAAGAACAGAGAGCCAAGGAAATACTGGAAATCGTAAAATCCAACATTCCCGAAAAAGAGATGTTAGTGAGATTGGAAGCAATGGTGTAACACCATACCGCCAAATCTCCCCTGCAGAGGAACACGAATACCGTGACTTTACAGATGCTTTTAATGTTACGGAAAATCACGAGGCGGCGGGACATCTTCCCCAAGGTTCCAAAATTCACGAGTACAAACCTTCCCGCTCCCGCGCCGTCACCGGCGAGACGGTGACCATTTCCAAGGGCGAGATGGCGAAGCTGCACGCCAATTACGAGGGCGACAAGGTGTTTGCCAAGGGCACGGTGACCGAAGCCTTGAAGGCATCGATGCCTTGAAGGCGCTTTCCGCCGAGCGCAGGCGCGAGATCGCAAACGAGATCTGGACGGGGTATAACAAGCGACTGCATCAGCAGGGCTTTAAGACGAATTGTAAAAAAAATGTAAACACGCCAAAAGTGGGTTGCATTGTGGTTATTATTATGTTATAATAATTCCCGCTTGCGTGATGGCGAGCAAAAACACACACGGTGAAAAGGGTGTTGCCGGTGCCGCTCCGTTTGGTGCGGTCGCAACGTCAGGCATCGTGGTGGAAAAAACCAAAGGAGGACATAAAAATGTCTGTTATTACCATCAAACAGCTGCTTGAAGCAGGCGTCCATTTCGGACATCACACCAGAAGATGGAACCCCAAAATGCAGGAGTACATCTTCACCGAGCGTAACGGTATCTACATTATCGACCTGCAGAAGACCGTTAAGAAGTTCGAGGAAGCATACGCTTTCGTACGCGATCTCGCTGCCAACAACGGCACTCTGCTGTTCGTAGGCACCAAGAAGCAGGCTGCCGACGCCATTAAGGAAGAGGCTACCCGTTGCGGCCAGTACTACGTCAATATGCGTTGGCCCGGCGGCATGATGACCAACTTCAAGACCATCAAGAAGTCTATCGCTCGTCTGAACGCTCTCACCAAGATGCAGGAGGATGGCACCTTCGATCTGCTTCCCAAGAAGGAAGTTGCTGCAAAGCAGAAGGAGATCTTCGATCTGGAGAAGAGCTACGGCGGTATCAAGACCATGGAGACCCTGCCTTCCGCAGTGTTCATCGTTGACCCCCACAAGGAGCACAACGCTGTTCTCGAGGCCAAGAAGCTGGGTATTCCGGTAATCGCTATCGTTGACACCAACTGCAACCCCGATGATGCTGATTACATCATCCCCGGTAACGATGACGCCATCCGCGCCATCAAGCTGATCTCCTCCGTTATCGCCGATGCCGTTATCGAGGGCAAGCAGGGCGAGGAGACCGCTCCCGAGGCTCCTGCCGCAGAGGCAGAGGCTGAGAAGGACGCCGAGTAATTCTGAATTAAAATATAAGGAGAACTACAATGGCTAACATTACTGCAAAGGACGTTGCTGCTCTGCGTGCTAAGACCGGTCTTGGCATGATGGACTGCAAGAAGGCTCTCGTTGAGGCTGAGGGCGACGTAGAAAAGGCTGTTAAGATCCTTCGTGAGAAGGGCCTTGCTACTGCTGAGAAGAAGGCTGGCCGTGTTGCCGCCGAGGGTCGCGTTGATATCATGACCAAGAATGGCGTTACCGCTATGGTTGAGGTCAACTCCGAGACCGACTTCGCTGCAAAGAGCGGTGCTTTCAAGGCATTTGTAACCGGTCTGCTTGAGACCATTATTGCTAACAAGCCCGCAAACGTAGCTGCTCTGATGGAGCTGCCCTTCGTTGGTGGCACCGAGAATGTTCAGAAGACCCTTGTTGAGCAGATTGCTATCATC
>JAFTSB010000039.1 GCA_017461945.1 Clostridia bacterium
AATAACCTTTTTGTTGCTAACGTGCTTTAGGAGCATTGCGGTAGCCGTTTTCATTTGCTTTTTGCCGCCAATCACCATTGTGTCAACATCATAGCGCAAAATTTCCCGTATCTCGTCACAAAGGATCACGCCGCGGAAAAAGCTATTGACCTCTGCACCGCTACATTGGAACATATTTTTCAAAACTCGTGTTTTGAAAATTGCCTTATTGCTGCCATTTTCCTGGCAATATGTATACCCCTTCAGCAAATAATCTTCGTCCACGGTCTCCACCGACATATCTACTGCATCGGCCAAAATGGTGTGCTGGGATAGAGCATAAAACATTTCGCCTGTGAGCAAGGTGGAAAAGGATTCGATACGACCGTCCGCATCGGTTTTGATCACCTTGGAATGCGAACCCGGCAACACATAAACACATTCTCCGTATTCCGGATTCATAATGCCCATCAATTCGGTCTCCTCACCACGCATCATATCGGTTTCTGAAAAATCCGATGCGACGTTCTTTACGCCGCGCAGAAAGACAAACGGAATAGCACAGATCTCGGGCAACAACATTTCCTGCATCTGATCATGTAACTCCTGCAAACCGGCAGGAGCCACACAATGCGGCAAGCAACACAGTCCGTATTCGGAGGTAATCATACCCGATGCCAGAATGCGTTCCACATCCGATTCCTGCAGCCCATTCCGCAAAAAAATATCAAAAATACCATCACGTATAGCCATTTTGTATACATTTTTATCCTTACGGGCGGTGGCGACGCCCACCGAAAGCTTTACCGTATCAAGTGCTTTTCCGTTTTGAACAAGCGCGACACGGGTGTTGGTGGTGCCGCCGTCAACAGACAAAAAATATTTCATCTCATTCCTCCCAAAGGCGGCGGTTGATATTAGGGGTCAGCTGTGCCAGCATACCGCCGTCCACAACAAGCTCCGCCCCCGTTGTGTTACGCGATTGCTCGCTGCCCAAATACCAAGCTGCATTGGCCACATCTTCAAAATCAGCAATGTCATGCAAAGGGGTATAATTGGGCAGGCAATATTTGGTGTTGTTTACATTGTTTTGCCAACGCTCGGTTTTGATCATACCCGGCAGCACACAGTTGGAGCGAATACCGTATTTTCCCCAGTCCACCGCAAAGGACTTGGACATGGCCAGAATGGCACTTTTGGAGGAGCAATAGGCGCAACGATTTTCGGTTACGCGAACAGCAGAATTGGAGGTAATGAAAACAATGGCACCCTTCCCCTTTTCCTTCATCTGCCTTGCCGCCTCGCGAGCCATCATAAAATTCCAACCCACATTGGTGGCATAGACCTCCATAAAGTCCTTCATATCCACCTCAAGACTGACCTGCCCAATACCGAGATTCGCAGCATTCAGCACCAACGCATCCAGCAGATATCCTCTGCTGCCAATATCTGCAAAAATAGCCTTTACATTTACCTCGTCGCCGATTTTTGTTTCATATCCTTTTGCAAAAACGCCATACCGTTCCGTGATTTTTTGTGCAGCTGCCTCGGCATCGGCCAGACGACGACTGCCAATAAAAACGTCATATCCTTCCGCAGCAAAGCGGGCTGCAATCGCAAAACCGGTGCCATTTGTGGCACCCGTTACAAATACCGATTTGTTCATTTCCATTACCAATCCGCCACACTGCCATCCTCGTGATACTGGCGCGGCGTCGTCCACCTTCCGTCATAGATTTTATCCTGCAATGCTGTCTCATCCAGCTCTACACCAAGGCCGGGGCCGTCGGGTACATCAATGTATCCGCTTTTGATCACAAAGGGCTTTTTGATATATCCCACGCCAAGGTCAGAAAGGTCGGGGTTGCCGGGATGTTCCTGCACCAAGAAATTGGGGGTGCAAGCATCCAAATGCAGGCAGGCGGCAAGAGAGATCGGCCCAAGAGGATTATGGGGTGCTACGGTACCAAAATACAGCTCTGACATTGCGGCAATCTTACGTCCTTCAAAAATACCACCGCAATGGCAAATGTCGGGCTGCACCACGCTGACGGCCTGCTTTTCCAGCAGCTGGCGATATTCCCATTTGCCAAACAAGCGCTCGCCGGCCGCGACGGGAATAGAAGTAGCACGGGCAATATTGACCATACAATCCACATTCTCCGGCAGGCAGGGTTCCTCAATAAAGAAGGGCATATACGGTTTTAATTCTTCGGCCAAGCGAACCGCCATAGCGGGGCTGACGCGGCCATGAAAATCGATGGCAAGATCAACATCCATGCCGATCCGTTCGCGCACGGCAGCAAAGCGTTCGACGTGCTTTTGCATATTGGCAGGGTTTTCGATGGCTTTAATGGGCGGAATGATCGAATATTTCAACGCTGTGTAGCCATCCTTCAAGCGTTGATCGGTGATTTTGAGCATTTCCTCAATCGAAAACTCCCCTGCTACGCCCGCACGTTTAATGTGGGTGTACATCCGGATCTTATCACGGCATTTACCGCCAAGCATTTCATACACCGGGCAATTATAGTATTTGCCCTTGATATCCCAAAGCGCTTGCTCGATGCCACTAATGGCAGACAACATCAAGGGACCACCGCGATAAAAGCCGCCGCGGTAAAGAGCCTGCACGTGGTGCTCGATCATCATGGGATCTTTGCCGATCAAATACTCCTCAAACTCGCGCAAAACCGCCTCAACCGCGTTGCAATGTCCCTCCAGGACGGGTTCGCCAAGGCCCACAATATCCGCATCGGTATAAACCTTTAAAAACATCCATCTGGGCTTTACCTTTATAACCTCAAGTCGTGTAATTTTCATACCGTTTCTCCTTTTTTGATACATTTGATATGGGAATGATAGATGTCGGTTTCTCCTGGCTCCACAAAAGGAGCCTTGGCGAATCCGGCAGAATACGGTGCATTGATGCAATCCACGGCACAGTTTTGCGGCTCCAAGCAGATGTATTCATCCGCCTGCCCATTATAGATCAGACGCCACGCCAAGCGAGAGTCGTTTTCATAAACAATGGCGAGCCCGTTTTTCGTGTCGGTCAGAATCATAGTGCCCTTGCCACAGCTATGATAGTGGCGGCTGATCCTTTGGGAAAAGGGGTCAAATTCACCGGCATTCAACTGATCGGTGATCTCATCCCGTAATAGAATACGCCCCGTGGGCAGATAATTTTCCATATTTCGCTCTACATACTCCCCCACTTCAGCCTTGACACGAACATTACCCGGTTGCGTGTCTTTTGTAAAGCGTAGATTGAAGGTTGTGTGAAAGCCTAGAAAATTCGGCATACGCCGGGCGGAATGATTGGTCAGCTCCGTTGTTTGTAGTAAACCATCGTTACACAAAGAATATCGAATGCGCAGCGTAAAATCGTGAGGGAACAGCATATACTCACCAAGACTGCGATAGGCGCAAACCAGCTCACGATCATTGCCATATTCCACGGCAAACGGCATTGCATGCAGATCGCCGTGCAGGCAGCATCCGGTTTCGCTTTCGTTGATCGGCCAGCGATATTCTCTACCCTCAAAGCAAAAACGTCCCCCTGAGATGCGATTGACCGGAAACAGTACCGGCATGCCATAAAGATATGGGTTATCAAGACCTTGCTCATAGTTGGGCTCGCGCAGGGTACGAATGCCGTATCCTTCGTGTCGCAAGCTGATGCAGTTGGCACCGCGGCTGACATTGATCTTGGCAACATACTCTCCGCAGCGTAGTGTTCTGATATCCATTCAAATCTCCACCTATAAAATTTTGCGCTGATCGATAATTGTACCTTTCATTATAACGAAACAGCAACTGCCGCACAAGCCAAAAAAAGATTTAATCTCACCAAAAGGTAAGGTATGACGAATTGCGCATCGCACAATCCACGATTGGTACACGACCCAAATTTGCAAAAGCGATTCCTTGTAAATTTAAGTGTAGCGTATCCGGCCAAAAAAGTCAAGCACGGATATTGCGGTTTGTGTTTCGATCTTTTTCGCCTTGCTTTCCTATTTCCAGTTATTTATATTTATTTTCCATTTTTTATTCTTATTTTTCCAATATCAATCCGATATTTTCTTGATTTTTGAGTTTTTGCATCCGAAAATAGAAAAACCGCCCGAACTCGAGCGGTTTTTCTGCTTTATTGCGATTACCATACCATCTTCATAGCACGTGCTAACAGCTCGTGCTCTTCTACAGTGGTACCTGCCATAGCAGTGGAATTCAGAATGCTATCGTACAGAATCTTTTGGTTTTGGTCGGTAGGCGGGACTCCAATTTCGGTCAAGGTTGTGGGGAGGCCGTGAGAGCGCATATCGCGGCGGAATGCCTCGACCTCATTTTCTCTGCCGTTATAGTAAAGCTGCGCCAAAAGGCCCACGCCCACGATCTCTCCGTGCAAAGCATTTTTTACTTCTTGTGGGAACAAGGCTCTGGACATATCGTAGATCTTGTGAGCGACAGCACACTGGTTAGAACCGCGCGCCATACCACTGATCACACCGGTAGCAGCCACGCTGAGGTATACCAAATCAAAAAGCGCCTTGTTGCTTTCCTTGCGGTAAAGCGCCGATACCGCTTCCGGAAACAGTGCCATCATTCGCTCGTAAGTGTGGCGACTAAGGGCATAAGAAGAATACAGACCCACATCGATCTCGTTTTCTGCAACGCCGCGGATGCGCTGCTCGATCTCAATCATTTTGGCGGCCGCATCATAAACGCCTGCAGCCAACAAACGCTCCGGTTGCAGGCACAAAATATCCATATCGGCCAGTACCACATTCACCTCTCGATCGTGGTGGTAGCTCTCAGCACGGCGGAAATCCTTGGTGTAGGTCACACTAAGGGGGGTAAAGCAAGCACAGGTTGCTGCCGAAGTGGGGATCAGAATAACCGGACGCTCACTCTTAACAGCCATATATTTTGCCGCGTCGCAAACGTTGCCGCCGCCAATACCAACCACCACATCAGCCTGTGCAAATTCCTGCGTTTCCATCAGGTCGTGACAGGTCTGCACACAGCAAAATCCTGCATAATGATGGACGGAATACGGCATTGCACCAGTAGTCAGCACCGGCTCGATCACAGGTAACGCCAACGAAAGGGCGGTTTTGCCACCGATTACAAAGGGTCTGCTGCAATGTAAGCGCTTGATTTCATCAGCCAAGCGTCCGGCGGCGCCGGCTTCCTGCACATAGCGTCCGCAACCAAAGCGAAACGATGTTTCCACAATTCTTGATTTTGTTGCCATTTGGTACTCCCCTTAATATGTCGCAAGCTGTTCGGTAAACTGGCGCGCCAGGGCGGTAATGCCTGCATAATCGCCATTCTTCACCATTTTCTTATCAATGATGCCATTCGCAATTCCAATGCCACAGGCACCAGCCTCCATAAACTCGTGCAAATTTTGCAGATTGACACCGCCCACGGCCAAAAAACGGATGTGTGAAAGCGGCGCCTTCAATGCTTTGATATAGGAAGGGCGCAGCTCAGAATTCGGAAAGATCTTGATGAAATCGGCACCGAAATCCCAAGCCATCGTACATTCCGTAGGAGTAAAGGCACCGGGCAAGGAAACAAGCCCCAGCTCACGGGTCTTTTCAATCACCTCGCGGCGCGCATCGGGCGATATGATATATTCGGCGCCGGCACGGGCTGCCAGTTCCACTTGCTCAGGACGCAAAACCGTGCCTGCACCAATGTGCATTTTGCCTTGGAAATGCTCTGCCAGCATTGCAATGTTAGCGGCTGTCTCAGCATCGCTGGGATCACCACAAGCATTAAAGGTCACCTCCATCAAGCGGATGCCACCTTGATACATCGCTTCAGCGGTATTCAAAAGCTCCTCTTTGGTCAGACCTCTGGCAATCACAACGATCTTGTGCTTTAAAATTTCGGAAATGATCTGCTCTCTCATAAAAATTCTCCTTAAATCACGAGCGCGCCTGTTGCACAACGCGCGTTTTTGTGCTAAAATGTAAGAAAAAGGGGGAACGTATATGAAATATTTGTTCCGAGACCGGATTTCGGGCACGGAAATGCTATCCGCATTTTTTAAGGATAGCAGTGATACGCACCCGGATCATCACGACTATCATCCGCATTTCGAGCTGTACTTCAGACGGCGACCTCTCCCCCAACAGATCACCTTGAACGGCGAGACCTTTCACGTGGAAACACCTGCCATTGTGCTGACAGCGCCTTTTCAGATACACGCAATGTCGCCCGCTTTTGCGGATTGCACGCGATATGAGCGGCATATCGTTTACTTTAACGAGCGCTTGATCGAGCTGGCGGAAGGACTTTTGCCGCATGATTATTTCGCAACACACGCCAACTGTCTGTTTTTACTAACCGAGCAGCAAGCGGAACACCTCGGCAGAGATCTGCCGCTGATCTTTGATCGGTCACTCCCCGAACGCGAGCGTGCATTGCTGTTCATCCTGTTGCTTTTGCGGTTGAACCGTACCGTTTCCACCGAGCAGCGAAGGTCATTCGGGCAGATCAATGCTTATATCCCTCAAGTCTTGCATTATCTTTACGATCATGTGCAAGAGGATCTGAACAGCGAACACATTGCGGCTCTGTTTCATGTCAGCCGCGCCAAATTAAATCGCGATTTTCGTGCCTCGGTTGGGCAAAGTCTACACAGCGCCATTATGGACCTTCGTCTTTCTCGCGCAGCTGCATTGCTTCGAGACAGTAACTTAACCGTGAATGAAATCGCCATCGCTTGCGGATTTTCGTCTGCCTATTATTTCCACTCGTTTTTCAAGCGCGCCACGGGCACAACACCTCTTTCCTACCGAAAAAAGGACGAGCCTGGATTGTAATCCTATTTTAGCACAAAAAAGCATCAAAAGCAATGATAAAATGAGTCATTTGCCGGTTAAATACTAATATTTTCGCTCATATCAAGAAAAGGCGACCGCTTTCGCGGCCGCCTTTTACGATTACATCAACACTCTGAGGTTACAACGCTGCCTCGTGGGGTGTGCTTAACGATCAATTTTTTCTCAATGCGCTCACGCAGCTCTGCTACGTGAGAAATCACACCGATGGTGCGATCACCATTGGAAAGACGATTCAACAGCTCCATCGCGCGTTGAAGCGTTCCCTCATCCAAAGAGCCAAAGCCCTCATCAATGAATAAAATATCCAAGCGAACGTGACTGGTGCGGTTTTGCACCACATCCGATAAGCCCACGGCAAGCGCTAAGGATGCCATAAAGGATTCACCGCCCGACAAGGTGCTGACATCGCGCCAAAGACCCGTGCTACGGTCAAAAACCTCCAGATCCAGATCCGCCTTAGATCGCAAGTCTTTCGCATTTTCCCGACAACGTAGTACGAAATTCCCGTCCGTTAGTACCGTTAAGCGGCGATTGGCAGCAGCGATCACCTCGCGGAAATAGTAGCGCTGCACATAACCCTCCAAAGAAAGCTTGGCACGTCCCAGCGCTCCCACACCGCCCACGGTGCGGTAAAGATCCTCTACCATGATGCAGTGTTTTTCGTTTTTTTGCTTTTCTGCTAACAAGGCTCGCAGCTCGTTCAGGATTTGACGGTTGCTCATCAAAATGCGATCCATAGCACGTTCCGCTTCTTGAAGAGATTGGAGCTCGACCTTTTTTTCCTCACGATAATGGACAATACCGGACAGATCTACCGTTTTTTCATCAGGCAAGCGCTCCTCCAGTTGCGCCAATCTGCCGTGCAATCGTTGGCGCTCCTCCTCTGAGCGCTGCAGAGCCCTTTCTCTTGCTTCTAACTCCTGCTCATTGCAGATTGCCTTACGGTAAGCATCGTCATCGGTAAAGCCGGCGGCCTTTAGCGCCTCAAGCCAGGTTTTATGTGCCTCTTTGGCCATAGCTTCAGCCTTGCTCATGCGCTCTTTAGCACTTGCAAAAGCAGCATTGGCAGCCCCGTAACGCTGGGCGGCGCTCCGTTCGTTGTCGGTCGCCTTTTCCAATGCGCGCTTTAAGCTCTCTATGGCTTGCGTTTTATCCTTTAAGGCTTGCTCCAGTTCATTCGGATCGGTGTCGGGCGAAGCCTCGCACTCCCTCAATGCATCAAGAGCTATTTCATAGGATTCGTTTGCGCGCTCCAGCAGACCCGTGGCGCGATTAAAGCGTTCATGTGCCAAATGCACGCGTTGCTCTGCCGCATCCAAGGCTTCACGGGTGGGCGTACTTTCGGGGCGTTTGGCAGGCGTAGGATGCGCAAGAGCGCCACATACCGGGCAAGGCTCATTCTCACGTAGCGTTTCGGCTAAAAGGCCTGCCTGGCCACACAAAAACAGATCCCGTAAGGCGGTGTATTCTTTTTCCGCAAGCAAAGCACTCTCGTGCTGAATCTGTAGCTCGGCAATAGCAGTTTCGCGGCGCATCGCCGTCTTGTGATAAGCGGATATTGCCAAGGAAGCTGCTTTTAGGCGGCGGATTTCCCCTTCGATCTCCGGGATGGAAAGCGCTTTTTCTGTGGCCATTTGCAATGCAGCTTGTGCATTTTTTGCGCCAACGGTTGCTTCTTTTTGCTCCCGTTCACTTTTGGCAAGCTGCTCACGGCTCTCGCTTTGCTCTCGCTCTCGCATTTGAAAGGCCAATTCGATCGGCCGAATTCGCAATGCATAATGAGCAACGCGAATCGCTTCGCGTTCGGCTTGCATTTTGGCTTCGCTTTCTGCTGACAGAATCGGCGCCTCACATAGCGCCTTTCGCTCGATCAACAAAGCGTTTTTTTCCTCGGCCGCCTTTATACAAAGGGCCAACTGTTCCAATTCTTTTTGCAATGTCTGCTCACGACTTCTATGTTGGGCCAACCGCTGCGACAAAATGTCATTGTATTCTTCCAATACAGAAGAAAATGCATCAGTGTTCTCAGCGGCTTGATCGCGCATACGTTCAAAGGTTAAAGCCCGTTCAAAATCTGGCAGGCAAGCAGCGCGTGCAGCCGATGTACGGATACGCATCCGCATCTCGTCTCGCTTGGCGCGACAATCACGGTTCATTTCGCGCAATTTGTTTTCTGCGTTGGCATAGATTTCGGTGTGAAAAAGATTTTGGAACATCGCCTTTCGCTCATCGCTGCCGGCATTCAGAATACGCAAGAAATCGCCTTGGGCGATCATAACCGTTCGTGAGAATTGACGACGATCCAAGCCTATGATCGCCCGGATTTTAGCATCCACCTCATCCATACGGGTCAACACACGATCATCGCCCTCTGCCAGCAACGTTGCCTCTGCCGGCTTTGTGGTGGTTCCCTGCCCACGCTTTTTAGGGCGCTCATATTCCGGGGAGCGTGTAACGGTGTACCTCTTCCCCTTTTCGCTGAAGGTCAGTTTTACATAAGTGGGAGTGTCGGCATCGGCATAGTCTGAGCGAAAGGATTTGCCCGAACGGCGCTCTTTACCGCCGCTGGCTTCGCCAAACAGCGCGAAAGAAATCGCATCAAAAATGCTTGTTTTCCCCGCGCCGGTCTCACCGGTCAACAAAAAGATCTGGCCATGAAAAGGGGTAAAATCAATAACCGTTTCGGCCCGAAAGGGGCCAAAGGCGCACATTTCCAAACGAAGCGGCTTCATTCCTCCACCTCCTCCATTAGCAGTTTTTTCATCATAGCAAGACGAGCCTCGTCGGGCTCTTTTTGATTTTGCTTTTCATAAAATTCGGCAAAAAGTGAAAGCGGATCTCGCGTCTCTACGCTATCTGCAGGACTCACATCCTCTTCAAAATGTGTACTGGTGTTCTCAATCGTAAATCGAAGCAAATTAGGAAAGACCGTTTGCAAGGCATTGCGTGCATCGGGCGCCACCTCCTCATCTGTCACAATGGCGCGAATATAGTCTTCACTATAGCTCATCTGCATCAATTCAGTCAAAGCTCCTCGCACCTCACGCATATCGTGGGGTGCTTGCAAAGGGATCGTCTGCCACGACGCCGCTGTTCCCGGCTCTAAAGAAATCAAGGTCGCGGATTTGTGATGATGCACCTCGGAAAAGGAATACTTGAGAGGCGAACCGGCATACCGGATATTCTCCCCGACGGTTTGTGGGCCGTGCAAATGCCCCAATGCCACATAATCAAAGCCGGAAAATAATTCGGTGGACAAGCCTTGCGCTGTACCAACGATATCCATTTCCGAATCCGAAGAAATGCCACCGGCCACAAAGGCGTGCAGCAGCAAAACGTGGCGGTCTGCCACGGTTCGATCCACCGATGTCAGCACCGCGCTCATGGCATCAGACAAAGTTTCAATCTCACCCTGTAGATACGGGCGCAGCGCGGCCGTTCTGGCAAAAGAGATCATATGGACCGCCACACGCTCATTCCCCTGCAAAACAACCGTTTCAGGCTTTCCGCGGCAGGCTCCGGCGATATGGACGCCTCCGGCGCTCAGCACATCGCCACAAAATCCCAAGCGTTCGGGACTGTCGTGATTTCCCGCAATAGCCAGCACCTTGATTCCGACCTTAACCAGAGATGTGAGGAAATCGGAAAACAGCTCTACGGCCTCGATCGGCGGAACAGGGCGATCGTAAACATCCCCGGCGATCAAAACCGCCTCCACGTTCTCCGTTATGGCAATATCCCGTATCTGCCCCAGCACAGCGCGTGCGTCCTCGATCATGGGGGCCTCTAAAACACGCTTGCCCAAGTGCAGATCTGCAATATGTAAAAGCTTCATAAGCACTCCTTTTTAAAACAGGCAGTCGCCCGCGACTGCCTGTTTCGATCAATTCAATTCACCCTCGATACCGATGACCGTCAATACTTTTTTCAGCACAGTACGCGGGGCGATCTCGTACTCCCCCCACGTGGTTGTGAGTTCTTTATAAGCCGCCGTGATGCGGTCGTAAACGGGCGCAAATTCCAATTCGGTCACGGTAATCAAATTCTTATAATCGGGAATAGGATCTGCCCGATCCTCGGCACAAACGGTTACCGAAAATGCAAAACGGTGTTCGTTTTCGTTGATTTTGACCGCGTCCACCGATGCCGTCAGCATATCCACTTTTTTATCAAAGCGCCCCTCCAACACGCGGGTCTCATCCCCTTGCCGCAGGGTGAAAGAAAAGGCGTCTTCGCGCTTATCGGCCTTTAGGTCTCCTTCTACCTTGCAAAGCACAAGACCGATATCCGCCTTGGATTCATATTGCACATTTGCCTCATAATAGCGCATACCGTCCTTTTCCACGCAGAAGGTCAGCGTGCGCGTGACACCCCCACGGCGCAAGGAAAGAACGCTCGTGTCGTCGTCGGAAAGATCCAAATCAAAGGCCACCGCCTCAACACCAAGGGTTTGGAAGGAAATGTGGGCCGTGTCGATAACGCCACTCATACGGCGCACCGCCGCCTCCAGCTTCAGCTCAAACGCAGGGAGTGCGTCGATAAAGGCGCAGATCTCCGTCATAGATGTATCAGAATCAATAAAGTTGTTGACCTTGTCGCTGTAAGTGGTTACGGCATTGCCGGTTTGTACTGACAGAATGGCATCTCGACCCTTGGCCAGTTCTCGCAGCTCGCGACAAAAGTCCTTGTCTTTTACAACTTGCTCGCGCGTGTCGCGCAACGCTCTCGAAAGGACTGTATTGTTTACCGTTGCGCTGATATACCGCTTGCCGTCCTCGGTATAGGTATTATGAGGAGCATATTCCGTCAAAAGCGTTAAAAAGTCCTCGATCAGCTCATCGGAAAGCTCCAGCACCTCGTCAATGGAATCATAAAGTGAGAAAAACGTTCCCTTCAATTTTTCCAGCTCTGTGGCAGTCTGCCCGTCAACCTCGGGGCGTGCAAAGGCTGTATTGCTGTTATTGCGAAAGATGGAATTTTCCAGATCCTTAGCTAAGGTATCAAAATCAACACCGAAATCATAAGAGCCAAAGAACGCAACCGAGGACATCACCAGCTTGCGATCGGTCAAATGCAGCTGGCCGTCATAGGTCTTATCGCCGATGGTGGCGCTGCCGGAAAGCGAAACACGCTCCCCCTCCTGGTCAAACCAAGCCTTGACCTCGGCCCCCTGCAAAGGAGACGGATACAGATCACTCCCGCCGTAAGAAAGCTGGATCGATCCTTGATGCACGGCCTGCAGTAAAAGCTCCAGCACTTCTCCGCCGAAGCGCTTTTCTATGGTTTTTTCAAGAGCATTTTTGACATAATTCAGCGGCTTTCTGGTGGCCGCACAACCGGCAAGGGTGCCGCATAGCAGTACCAATGCCAGCAAAAGAGATATTACGCGGTAAGCAAGCTTCATACTGCTCTCCTTTCACAATAGCATAGTTAATATTATTATACCATAATCATTGCTTTTGTCAATGGAAAAGGGTGGGAAATATCGCAAAAACGAGAAATGCGCGGCATTGTGAATCCAATGCCGCGCATTTACATGTTAATCAGAGCGACCGGACTGTACCACAAGCGACACCGCGCTCTGCCCAGCGGTTTGCCACATGACAGCACCGCAGGCTGTCAAAATGCTGTAAAGCAGCGTCACACCGCCCAAGGACTTCACATAGGAAACTGCCACATAGACCACCGAAAGTGTATCCGTCACATTTGCAAAATCCATATGTACACCAACGGGTGAGGAAAACAGCAGTACGCATACAGCAAAAATCTGCGCTAACGTGATACAAACAAACGGTGCCAGTAATAACCGACCGGCATCTCCCCCCACCTGCCGCAAGCCGGCTCTGGCCCGCTTGTTGGAAGAAAGACGATGAGGTCTGGCCCGCAATACCCGAAGAAAGCCCACAATCACGGGGATCAGAAAAACCAGCAAAGCAGGAAACAGCAGTAGCTGCACCGCACGGAACAGATCGGTCAAAAGAAGGCCCATGTTCACCGCTCCGCCGTCGGCAGCAGACAAAGCACTCCAACCGGTAGAGAAGGATTGCCACGTTTCAGAAAAAGCGGCAATAGGATTCCCCATAAAGACCCCCTCCGGTCGAAATACCGGAAGCACAAACAGTGCGGCTACACATCCAACGCAAAGCACAATACACGCAAGCGACACGAATTTGGTAAGTCCAAAGGGGAGCTTTGTCATGATGCGATACGGGAATACCACAAAATCACGCTCCTGCTTAGCATATACCGCCAAACGCTTGACCGAAGCCAGCGCAGGCAGTAGCGTGCAGATCAGGATGCCCATGATGCAAAGTGCCTCCAACGAAGGCAAAAACCGTTGCGCGGCAATTTCGGCTGCATCAAAGCCACTCTTTATGCCATAGATCAAACGCACCAAAAAAGAACCAAGCACAGGCGAAAAGGTTGCACCCATACCGGCAAACAACGTCAGATTACCAAACAGCCGCACGCGCAAAATGCGCCCACCCGTGAGAAGCAAAAGCACGCCCATTACAACGCACAGTAACGCCATGGTAACCGTAAGCAATGCGGGGATCAATAGAACTGTCAGATCATACCGCCCTGCTGCAAGATCACCCAACAAAGAAAAGACCGACACGGCGTGAAAGAGCTCCACCGATTCACCCATTGTGGCTTCGGCTATCTCCCGGATGCCGTTGGTGGCATAAATGGGATCGCCCAACCGCTCCACCAGCCGTTGTAATTGACTGCCCCCCGAAACCGCACCAAGCAGCAGCCGATCGGAAATAACAGCATAAAAATCAAACATCAAATAGGCCAAGGGAAAAAAGAGTGTTACTGCTTGCCAAAACACCATTTTGATGCGCAATGGGGGTTTGCGCCGTTTTTTCTTTTTGACATCCTTGACCGTTGTAAGAGCAGCGTCCTCGCTTTTGGCAGAAGTGGCAAGCACTTGCCCGGCGTTGTCTTTGCCAACAGAGGCATTGGGGCGCAAAGCCTCGCCGCAACGAGGGCAAAAATCCTCTCGGCTTTCGGTTCCGCAATGTTTACAAATCAAGGCGCCTGCCCCCTTTCCTACAAAATCAAATTCATTATACCGCACACGTGTTTTTTTGTCAAGAACAATACCCTGCAATGTTTAAAAATTAAAAATCAATTATGACATTTGCTTGCTGCGGCATTGCGCTTCACAAAAACGCATTTTTCCTCGTTTCTGATAGAGCAGACAAAAAAGATCAAAAAAAGAAAAATATTTTTCAAAAACCCCTTGACAAGTCGCGTGGAAACTGTTATAATGTCAACGTTGTCACGACAAATGCTGCTATAGCTCAGTCGGTAGAGCACGTCATTGGTAATGACGAGGTCATCGGTCCGAATCCGATTAGCAGCTCCAAAACAAAACAGCCCGCCGATCGGCGGGCTGTTTTGTTTTGGAATTTTTGTTTGCCGCAAGCGCCGTTCAAGATTTTTCTTTGCACATAACGGTGGAGCGGTTGACAATTCCTTATTTATATGTTATACTAAATTTTACTTATTGCTAATTGCAAGTGAATCGGAGGTTTCTGATATGAACGAACAGCACGAGCTGCCGAAGACCTACGCCCCCGGCGAGTTTGAGGAGCGGATCTATAAAAACTGGTGCGAGAAGGGCTATTTCACGCCCCACATCGACAAAAAGAAAAAGCCCTTTACCATTGTTATGCCCCCTCCCAATATCACGGGACAGCTGCACATGGGCCACGCTTTGGACAATACCCTGCAGGATATTCTGATCCGCTACAAGCGCATGAGCGGCTTCTGTGCTCTTTGGCTCCCCGGCACAGACCACGCATCCATTGCCACCGAGGCCAAGGTAGTAGAGGCTATGCGCAAGGAAGGTCTGACCAAGGACGACGTGGGACGCGATGGCTTTTTGGAGCGCACTTGGGCGTGGAAGCGCCAATACGGCGGTCGCATTGTTTCTCAGCTGAAGCGCATGGGCTCCTCCTGTGACTGGACTCGTGAGCGCTTCACCATGGACGAGGGATGCTCTGAGGCGGTCAAGGAGGTTTTTGTCCGTCTGTATGATAAGGGGCTGATCTATCGCGGCAACCGCATGGTCAACTGGTGCCCCACTTGTGTCACCTCCATTTCGGATGCAGAGGTAGAATATGAGGACAAGCCCGGCAATTTCTATCATCTCCTCTACCCCGTAAAGGAAACCGGAGAAATGCTGGAGCTGGCTACCACCCGTCCCGAAACGATGCTGGGTGACACGGCTGTTGCCATCAACGCCGAGGACCCCCGTTACGCACACCTGCACGGATGCCACGTTATCCTGCCTCTGATCAACAAGGAAATTCCCATTGTATGCGACGAGCATGCCGATATGACTAAGGGCACCGGTGTGGTGAAGATCACCCCCGCCCACGACCCCAACGACTATGAGGTTGGACAGCGCCACAATCTCCCCATGGTGCGCGTATTTACGTATGATGGCAAGATGACCGGCGCCGAGGATAAGGCTGCCGCCGACAAGCTGTTTGAAAGAGGAACCGCCGCCGTTGGCGAGCCCGAGGTGCTGGATTGCGGCAAATATGCCGGCATGACCACCACCGAGGCACGCAAGGTGATTCTGGAAGATCTGAAGGCCGCAGGCCTTTTGAAGGAGGTCGAGCCCCTCGCCCACAATGTGGGTACCTGCTACCGTTGCCATCAGGTCATCGAGCCTATGGTTTCCAAGCAGTGGTTTGTAAAAATGGAGCCTTTGGCCAAGTCCGCCATCGCCGCCGTGCGCGAGGGTCGCACCAAGTTTGTGCCCGAGCGCTTTGAGAAAAACTATTTCCATTGGATGGAAAATATTCGCGACTGGTGCATTTCCCGTCAGCTTTGGTGGGGTCACCGCATCCCTGCCTTCTATTGCGACGAGTGCGACGAGGTTGTCGTTACTAAGAACGCCAGCGCAACGTGCCCCAAATGCGGCGCTGAAATGCGGCAGGATCCCGACACGCTGGACACCTGGTTCTCTTCTGCTCTTTGGCCCTTCTCTACCTTGGGATGGCCCGAGAATACCGAGGAGCTTTCCTACTTCTACCCCACCAACACGCTGGTAACCGGCTATGACATCATCACCTTCTGGGTATCGCGCATGATCTTCTCTGCGCTGGAATACACCGGCAAGGAGCCCTTTGATACGGTGCTGATCCACGGTCTTGTCCGCGATGCCAAGGGCCGCAAGATGTCCAAGTCTTTGGGCAATGGTATCGACCCCCTGCAGATCATTGATCAGTACGGTGCAGACGCCCTGCGCTTTGCCCTGGCCACGGGCAACTCCCCTGGAAACGATATGCGTTTTTCCGACGAGAAGATCGAGGCCGCCCGTAACTTTGCAAACAAGCTGTGGAACGCCTCTCGCTTTGTGCGTATGAACCTGACCATTGACAAGGTCGCACTCCCCGCCACTGAAATGCTGGCCGCCGAGGACAAATGGATTCTCACCGCCTTCAACAACGCCGTGGCCGGTGTTCGTAACGCATTGGATAACTATGAGCTGGGCATTGCCCTCTCCACCCTGTACGATTTCGTATGGGACGTATTCTGCGACTGGTACATCGAGCTTTCCAAGGCTCGTCTTTCCGAAAAGGATACCGAGGGCAATTTGGTGGCACAGAATGTCATCGCCTTTGTGCTGGACGGCATTTTGAAGCTGCTGCATCCCTTTATGCCCTTTATCACCGAGGAAATCTATCAGTCTCTGCCTCACGACAATGAGAGCATTATGATCGCAGAATATCCTGTGGTCAACAGCAGCTTTGATTTTGCTGAGGATGCCGCTCATATGGAGCGCGTGATCGCTGCCATCCGCGCCATCCGCGCGCGTCGCAATGAAATGAACGTGCCCCCCTCCCGAAAGGCTAAGATCTTTATTGCCACCAAGTATCAAAGCAGCTTTGAGGGCTCTGAGGCGTTCTTCAAGCGCTTGGCCTCTGCCTCTGAATTGGCCATTGCCGAGAGCTTTGATGCCGCCGCCCTTTCCACCGATGATGCGGTACAGATCGTAACCGATTCTGCCACTGTGTACCTGCCCATGGCAGACCTCATCGACCTGGAAAAGGAAAAGGCGCGCCTAACCGCCGAGTTGGCAAAGCTGGATGGCGAAATTGAGCGCGCCAACAAAAAGCTTTCCAACGAAAGCTTTACTGCCAAGGCCCCTGCAGCCGTGGTAGAAGGCGAGCGCGCCAAGCTGGCTAAATACATAGAGAACCGCGCAGGTGTTGCCGCGGCTCTTGCCAAATTGCAATAACCCCCATTCCAACAGGACAGCTGCCCCCGCACGCTGTCCTGTTTTTTCAAAAGGAGATCATTATGAAACGACTGCTTCTGATCAGCGCCGTTTTGCTTTGTTTCGTATTCATCCTCTCCCTCTCCGCCTCGGCAAATACCGATACGGTCACATTGACCGCGGGTGGTGATCTGAACCAGGCGATTACCTCGGTACCGGATGGCGGCACCATCCATATTGAAGGAACCTATGCCCTCCCCTCCTCCTTCTCTTGGGCCACACACAACAAATCGGTCACCATCACCGGCGGCGTGCTGGATGCGACGGCTCTTTCGGGAGGCCTTGTTGTTGGAGACAACGTGACCTTTGCGGATATCACACTGACCCTGACTGCCGGCGCCAATCTGTTTGCCAACGGACACAAGCTGACTGTAAAAGAAACCGTTACTCTTACCAATCCCATCAATGTTTACGGCGGAGGCAAATCGGGCTCAACAATATCCTCAACGCATATCACGTTGCTTGCAGGCACTTATAACACCATTTACGGCGGCAGCTATAAAGGAACTGTCATCGGCAACACTTACGTATACGTTGGTGGCACGGTGAATGCCTCTATTGATGAAACCGACCATAGCCTGAAGTATTACATATACGGCGGCGGTAACGAAGACACCGTTAGAGGTGATACCCAACTGACCGTTGCCGGCAGCACCAAGGCTACGCTGGTTTTTGGCGGCTCTTATAAAGGAACCATCGGCGGCACCGCCAAGCTGAATTTCACAAGCGGAGCAGCTATGGGTCTTTATGGTGGTAGCAACAATGCCGGATCGATCGGTGGTGTTCAGACAACCATTACCGGCGGACATCTGGAGCAGGTTTTTGGCGGAAATCAAAGTGGATCCCTCACAGCCAATATTGACTTGCGGGTATTAGGCGGCACGATCACCCGACGCATTTACGGCGGCTGCTATAATAATACGAATATTATATCCTGGAGCTCCTCTCACCATGTGACAGGAACCATTGTTTTAACCATTGGGGGTGACGCCAACATCACTCTTGATTACAGCGACTTGGATCGCGGCATTTATGCGCGCAGTCGTTACAAAAGTGCCCACAGCACCGAAAAGGCGATCATCGTCTTTGCTGATAACACTGCTTACACCAAATACAAGAACAGCCTTGGCACAAAGGACTACATGGTCAACGTCAGCGCTGCCGATGAGACTCATTATTACACCTATACCGCAAGCGGTGCTACCATAACCCAAGCCTGCGCCTATCATGCCGATCACGCGGCAACCGCAACGCTGACCCTTGACCCTACCGTTTCTCTTATCTACACAGGCAATGCCATTGAAGCTGCCGCAACCGCTTATAGTAGCGATTGGGCGGGCGATCGCCCTCCCATCACCTATACCGACAACGTGAATGCAGGAACAGCCACGGCATCCGTAACGCTGAACGGCTTGACCGTTACCATCCCTTTTACCATTGAAAAGGCTGACGCGGCAGCGCCGACCCTATCGGCCGTGCACGAAACGATTTTGAACAAAAAGGATGGCCGAATCGAGGGGCTTTCTTCTGAAATGGAATATACAATTGACGGTGTGACATATGTCCCTGTCACCGACCCGAACGCCGCCTTGGCGGCCGGCACCTATGGAGTTCGTGTTGCAGCAACCGCCAATTACAAGGCTTCTCCCGTCACAACGGTGGTCATCAACGCCGGCACGCCCCTGCGTGTCACCTTTGTGGCCGACAACCGGTTTGTGGATTCGCTGACAGTGGGATACGGCCAAGCCCTGACCGATATTCCTGCCGTTCCCGCCAAAGAAGGGTTTGTAGGCGCATGGAATCGTACCTCCTTTGAAAATATTACCTCTAACGTAACTGTGACCGCCGTTTATACGGCGTTGCAGCATACCATAACCTTTGTTGCCGACGGAAGGGTTGTGGCTACAAAAACGGTAGCGCATGGCCAGACTCTTTATGATATTCCCACGATTCCCCACATGGAAGGATATTCGGTGACCGCGCCGAAATGGGATATTACCGATTTTTCGAGCATCACCACGGACCTCACCGTAACGGCAATTTATACCGCCGATCCGCCCGTTGCAGATACCCCGACAGCTCCGCCCCCTGCTGATACGCCAGAACAGGATCCGCCACAGGAAGGCACCCCCGCCGATCCACCGGTGCAAAACGCACCATCTGTAGCGCCGGACAGCGAAAACGCAGGGGACGTACAGAGTAGCGCAACCGAAACCGACACCCCCGGCACAAGCACCGCCCAAAAGAAAAGCTTCCCCATTTTGGCCGTTGTGATTGCTGTTGTCGCTTGCGCTGTAGTAGCCGTTGTATGTTTGGTTATCATCAAAAAGAAACGGGCTTAAGCGCCTTGCCCTAATGAATATGCAAAAAGGGAGCATATGCAGATATCTGCATATGCTCCCTTTTTCTTGACAAATACTTTTCTTTATAGTAGAATAAGAATACAGTACATTTCCGCACGGAGGTCACCATGAAAAAAAGATGGATGCCGTTCGCGGCTCTCATACTCACCCTCTGCCTGCTGCTCTCCTCCTGCTCGGCCAGCGGATTGCTGCAGCCTGCCCTGTTCCGCACCATTGGAGATTCGGTATCGGGCTTTTTTGGCAATGCCAAAAACCTGCTTTCCGGCAATAAGCCTCTGTTTTTGGAGCACACCCTGCGCTATGATCTGATCACCGACGGCAGTTGTAATGACCGCATTGCGGCATTAGCAGACACCATTCGGATCAAAACCGGCGTGGATATCACAAAAGAAGCCGATTCCCTGCCCCAAAAGCTGCGCATCGGTCTCAACTATAAGGATGATATAACCGCCTCCAACTTTTTTGTGGGCTTTTCCGGCGAGGACTTTATCATCACGGCTCGCAACGACATCATGTTGAACGCCGCCATTGATTACTTCGAACACACCTACGTCACGGGCAGTAAAGCCAACTTGGATCGGGGCGCATTGTTTTTGCCCGAGGAGCTTGCCTATTACGCCCCCCTGCATGAGATTGTAAACACCGAGGGGGAGGCGCTGTTCTCTATCGTTTATCCCGAGGGTGCAGACCCCCGCGCCTTTACGGCTATCGGCAGCTTGCGTGACGCCATCAAGCGCATCACCGGTGTCAACCTTAATCTGAATTCCGATTTTCTGGGCGGACTTGGTGACCCCGAGACCCCCGAAATTTTGATTGGCATGACGGCGCGCACCGAATCGCAAAGTCTTGTTGACGACTTGACCCAAGACTCCTATTACCTAGGCGTTACCGGCAACAAGATCGTGATCAATGCCACCAATGGCTATACCCTGCAAAAGGCCGTGGATCGTTTTGTAGAGCTATTCATTACCGACGAGCACGCCGCCGCCAGTACCGAAACTCGCACCCTGTCCCTCCCCTCGACTCTATCTTATTATCACACCGAAGATATGCTGTTGCTTTCTGACAATCAGAAAAGCGAATATGCGCTGATCTACGATAGCGCATTGGAGAGCGAAACCGTAGCGGCCATCAACGAAATATTGGCCATGTTTCAATGGATGACAGGCGCGCAGATCCTGGCCTATTCCGACGAAGAACGCCCAGAGGGAGAAAATGCCAAAGAGATTTTGGTGGGCAACACCAACCGCGCCGTCAGTGCCCTGGTTGGTGCCGGCATGAAGGCCGATGACTGGAGCATTTCGGTAGCGGATGACGACCTGATTGTGGTAGCAGGCGGCACCAACCCCATGCGCTTTGCGCTGCAGTCCTTGCGATACACGCTGTATTCCCTCGCCAATCAACAAAACACCACCACAGAGGGCAACCACACCATGCCATTGGTGGTTGTGCCCGGTGACCTGAAGCTTTCGGGCGAACACACACCTGACGTCCCCTCTGTCACGGGCCGCATTACGGTAGGCGAGAACGCCTATATGATGTATCGCGAAAACGCCGTGCTTTCTACCTTTAACGATTATCTGAAGCTATTAAAGGATTGCGGCTACAGCGTTCATGTGGCGGCAAAAAAAGCGGGCGCGGTTCATTCTGCTACTTATTACAACGGAGCGGAAATTCTGAACATCACCTTTGCCGAAACCGATAATATGCTGCGCGTTGTCACCGACCCCACAAGGGAATCCGCATTGCATCCCACACGGGCGATTCCCTATCGGGGGCGCACCGATGTGGAGCCTCTGTTTATTCAGATGGGCGGCATTTATGTCACAAAGGACTGCGGTATGTCCTATGTTGTGCGCCTTTGCGATGGTACCTTTTTGATCGTGGACGGCGGCTGGGATAACACCAGCATCGCCTCCGATCTGATGGCAACTCTGCAGCAATACAACGTGCTGGAAGGCGACCCCGTGGTCTCTTGGATCTTTACGCACGGACATTACGACCACACCGGCGCTTTTGTCAAGTTTACCGACACCTATCACGACGATATCGATCTGCGTAGCGTGATGTATACCTTCCCCAATCAAGCGCAAACAATGATTCACGGTGGCTCCACAGTGAATCGCGTGCAAAACAATTTCAGAAACATGATTGCTGAATATCGGGATAACACCACGATCTACAAGCTGCGCACGGGGCAGGAGCTGCAATTCCCCGGGTGCGAGATTGAAATGCTGTTCACCTTTGAGGATTATACCCAACCCAAGCAGCTGACCTATTTCAACGACAGCTCGATTGTATTCCGTTTGACCCTGTCGAAAAATGGAGAAGATGCCCAAACTCTGATGATGCTGGGCGACTGCTCCGAAAGCACGGCTCCCATTTTGGTGGCACGCTATGGCAGCTATCTTAAAAGCGATGCTGTTCAAGTTGCTCATCACGGCTACGCAGGTGGCACCGACGCCCTGTATAACGCCATTGAGGCCGCGGTGGTCTTTTGGCCCGCCCCTCTTGATCACCCCACCACAGGTGTGGCACGCTTCAGCAACAAAAACTGGAGTAAGGTTACGCGCCGAATGCTCTCCCAGGAATACGCAAAGGTCCTTTACGTATCGGGACTTGGCACTGTGGTGCTGGATTTGACCCAGCTGAAAGATCGCACGATCGTAGGCATAGGCATGGTTGCTGCCGATGCTGGAATCTAACAAGCAACGCAAAAGGGAGCAGGTATCTCTGCTCCCTTTTGCGTTGTAAGATCAAGTCTTGTGGCGGGAATTTCCGTATTCGCCATCCCTTTTCGGGCATTCGGGTCGGTTGGGGTTATGAGGATAAGATGCGACTAAGCAAGTTCAAGCGGCGTTGGCACCGCCAACGCAAGTCACATCAGACCAAAATCGGAGGTTCAACCGAACCTCCGATTTTCTTTTATTTCCTCGCATAATCTCTTGAAATCTCGCGTTTTCGCAACAAACATAACGGGCTTGTTCTTCCCTGCTTCAAGGGTTGAACAAGCCCATTTTTCGCCATTGACCACATGTTTGACCACTTACGGAGATTTTTGCACTTTTATCTACTATAATAAATGCAAAGATATAAGTTGATTCTTATTACTCAAATTGCAATATTATAATCAAACAAGGAAAACATACTCACAATTTTATTGCGCAGTTTTCGTATAATTATTGTTTGTAAATGTTACAGGATAGCCTTCGATAAATTCGGGATATTCTGCACTTGAATTATACCGCTGAATAATCACACATCTCTTGGTGCTACCTACTTTACACAACGCATACAGAAAATCTTCGGTTTCTACCAGTTTTTCAAAGCCATAAAAGATGTTGAGTTCTTCTTCGTAAATAGAAAATGCACTGGAACCCCAACCAGATGGGCGCGAATCCGATTCCACTAAAATAACAGAGTTGCTAGCACATAATCCACCATAATCAGAAGAAACTAAAGAAATTGGATAAATAATATATAACAATTTAGGACAGTTTATAAAATTATTCATCCCCACTGATTTAAGGTTATCAGGCAAATCAACATATGTTAAATTAGGCAATGCACAAATCACGCGTGAGTCAAATGTCGTTATTGTATTGGAAAAATATAGTTTGTCTATTGAGTTGCATTCATAAAATGCATCTTTAGGAGCTTTTGCGACTTTTGCATTTACATAAACAGTAAATGTTCTTGTGGTAGAAACTATTTCATCGAATATCCAGTCGCCAAAAGTAGTGCTGTTCTCGGAAAAAATTATTTCTTTTAAAGAATTAGGAATGTTAGATTCCCCACCAAAAATGTATACCAAGGTGGTATTTGTTTCACCTAAGAGCTCGATTTCTTCTAAGGACTCGCACCCACTTATTGCTTTGTATTCAAAATTGATTACATTAGAGAAATTTATTCTTTTTAAACCCGTTTTATTTTTGAACGCATTTGAAGCAATTGTTGTTACTGGTTTGCCGCTTAAAGTGGTAGGAATTATTACCTCAACGTTGTTCCCTTTATAGTTCAAAAGCTTAATTCCCGCACCAGTATCGTCCTCAATAAAATCCCAATCTTCGCTCACTCCGCGCCAATGAGCTGTTAAAGTCATATTACCTTCTGTGAAATTGTAAGGCAACTCAACTTTATTATCGTTTGCATACCAACCTAAGAATTCAAATTCGTTTTTGACGGGTGTGGGCAATTCTGTAATTTGAGAAAAACTATCTACATTTATCGGAGAAATAGAGTTACCGCCTACAGTATCAAAAGTTATTGCATATTGAGTCCTGTGCCATTTTGCTACTAAATTAAGATCTGTAGCATAATTAAATGTGGTGGAACTGTTTACTTTGTTACCATTAAAATACCAGCCATCAAAGGTATAGAGGTCACGTTGAGGCGTTGGTAAATTTAATGTATCTTCGGTTGCAATAGTCATTGCTGCTATATCATTTCCGCCATTCGAATCAAACGTGATGGAATATGTGTTAGGCATCCACTCAGCAACAAGAGTCATTTCGTTCAAAACAACATCTGAATTAAAGCGCCATTCTTCACCATTGCAGTACCAACCCTTGAGGGTGTATCCCGCTCGATCAAGTTGAGGTCTCTCTACTTTGTCACCATCTTTGATAATTTGAGTTTTTACCGTAGCATCGTATCCTGTTATAAATTTAACTTCAAATACATTAACAGCAATGATAGATGTTTTGATGCCATTAAGCACATAGAAACCATCATCAGATATTGCAATCGTGTCAATAGTGTTAATTGCATCATTGCCGAACTTGCCGAGGTTTTCGATTGTAGTATCTGTGTATGTAACTATCAAATTTCCATCAGTATCGATTGAATAAGATTCGGGCAACTTTGCTTCAATTTTTGAAACAACACCATTGATAACGTAATAGCCGTCATCGTTAATCGTAATAGTATTGACTCCGTTTGCAATAGTATCGGTTAATGTTCCTAAATCAACTGTTGTATCATCGTCGTATGTAGCAATCAATTTGCCGTTTTCATCAATATGATATCCTACAATTTCAGGATCACCGCATGATGCTAATGTAAAAATCATAACGATTGATACCAGTAACAATAACAGTTTTTTCATATTATCTGTTCTCCTCCTTAAGACTCGTCATCTTTGCCATCAATGAGTTTTCTAATGGTTTTGACGATTTTAATTATTCTTTTCTCAGTTCTGCTTGTTGTTATCATAGATACAATAGCTAACACAATTGAAACAAGCCCAACTATTATTGAAATAATTGCTAAAGCTAACTCCATAAAGCCACCTCTAAATTTGATTCGCTATTAAAATCGAATATAATCTGACAAAGCAAAGCGGTTCCTGCGGTATCACTCGGGAGCCAAAAGTCATATATAAAAGCTTCTACGAAGCATATATCACCTCCGCTTTGCTAACCGGCTTGAGATGCACGATACCTAAATCTCAAGCACATTTATTATATCACAAAATAATTAAGAAATCAACACTCCACCGCGATCTTAATAACGCCATCGCGTTTGTTTTCAAACAACTCATACGCCTCGTCGATCTGTGAGAGCGGATAGGCATGCGTGATCAGCGGCTCGGTATCGAGCTTGCCCTCGGCAATGAGCTTCAGCGTTTCCTCGCAGTCGCAGCCGTCAACGCCGCCGGTCTTGAAGGTCAGGTTCTTGCCGTACATATCCGGCAGAGGCAACATCTGCGCCTTGTCGTAAAGCGCCACCACCGTAACGATCGCATTCGGGCGAGCGCACTGCCACGCAAGCTCAAAGGTGTTCTCTGCCCCAGCCACTTCAAGTACGACATCCGCGCCGCCGTGATCGCTGTTTTCACG
>JAFTSB010000040.1 GCA_017461945.1 Clostridia bacterium
GATTACAATGTAAAAATTTTAATTGCGGATGAAAATGCAAGCGAACGGCAGTCTATGCGCGATGGCTTGACACGTGCCGGTTACCGTATGATCGACGAGGCCACCAACGGCGAAGAAGCGCTGCAAAAGCTACGCCACGGCCGTTACGACGCCGCTTTGTTGGACATGATGCTGACTCGCCTGGACGGCATTGGCGTACTGCGCAGCTGTAAAAATCTGGACCCCGACAGCCCCAAGCCTGTGATCGTTATGCTTTCCCCTGTAGCCAACCAAACCATGATCACCGAGGCCGTAGCGGCCGGCGCGGATTCCTTTTTGATGAAGCCCTTTAATATGAACAGCCTTTGTGAGCATTTGCAAAGCCTGCTGGAAACGCGCAACCAAAAGCAATCCACAGCCAAAGAGCCCACCAACGATGACAACGACATTGAAACGCAGGTCACCAAGATCATTCACCAGATCGGCGTTCCGGCACACATCAAGGGGTACCAATATCTACGCACTGCCATTTTGCTCACCATCCAAGATAGTGACATCATCAACTCGGTGACAAAGGTCCTCTACCCTTCCGTCGCCAAGAAATACCAGACCACCACCTCCCGCGTGGAGCGTGCCATCCGTCACGCCATTGAGGTGGCATGGGACCGCGGCGACGTGGATACCCTCAACAGCTACTTTGGATACACCATCCAAAATAACAGAGGAAAACCCACCAATTCGGAGTTCATTGCGATGATTGCGGATAATTTGAGGCTGAAGTATAAGCTATATTAAAATAGCCTCCCTCCGAGAGGGAGGGAGACCACATAGTGGTGGAAGGAGCCTGCGTGACTTTGAGCTTAGACTTTTTCCATTGTAACGCAAGCTCCCTCAGTCGCCTGCGGCGCCAGCTCCCTCTCGGAGGGAGCCTTATAGAATGTCGAGCTTCCATAAATAACAATATGTCTTTAATTAACGCAGTAATTGTGAAGAAAAAGGACAGAGAGTGTAAAAAACATTCTCTGTCCTTTTCCTGTTGGTAAGTACTATTTCCTGTTGAAAATTAAAGCTGTCCTTTAGAGTGAAGCTCTTATGCTCTGCCTTTTTTGTATTTAATAGTAAAACGCGTGGTTACCGATCTTGCCAAAATAGGCGCGGTTTTTACTTGCCCAGCTGTTGGGGGCCTTGACAGGGTTAACAAAATACAGAATACCGTTGCTGACGGTATAGCCCTCCAGGCAAATTTTGGCGGCTACAACGCTTTCTTCTGTGGGGGTGGCATAGATCGTTCCATTTGCGGCAGGCGTGAATTGCACGCCGTATTTTTTGTCAAAAATCACGCCGTAAATAGTATTGGGAAAGGCGCTGGAGCGCGCCCGGTTAAGGATCACATTTCCCACAGCAATTTTGCCAAGCAAGGGTTCACCCTTTGCCTCGGCACTGATGATGCGCGAGAGCCAGTAGACCGCATCGCTTTTATAATAGGTATTCCCTGCAGCAATACCGCCACTGCCCCGCGTAACAGCAAAGCCGCCCAAAGCGTTGCTCCATCGAATGCCCGCCCCAAAGGCGCGATACAACTGCATAATGGGGGCATACATCGTACCGTTTTTCATAAAGATCGGCTGGTCATAATACAGATATCTACCATTGGCAACAATGTAGTTGCTCTCATCGGTACAGCTTAATTGTAACGCCTGAGTCTGAACGGTAAGTGTTCGCGTTTTAGTGCTGTATGTAACCAAGGCCGAGGGATCTAAATCGGTGGAAAATTTGCGAATTCCCACATACGTTGTATTGTTTTTAACCTGCACGCTGCCCGAAAACGGCGCGCCGTTGATGGTCACTTTTATAGAAGACGATGCCGCTGCAGTGAGCGGTATCGCGGAAAACAGGGTAAGTACCGTTAAAAAAACGATCAGAATCTTTTTCAAAAAACACGTCCTTTCTTGCCTGCATGCCGGCGGTTTCGGATTGTAATATCGCGACAATTTACGGTTTTATTGTATCATATGACAAGAAAGAAATCAAGGAACAATATCTGGCAGCGGGCGGATACGAATCAATACTTCTCCATCTCGTTCTTTAAAGCCTCGCGAAAAAAGGCTCCAAAGCGGCGGCCTCATCGTGTCCCTCAATGGGGATGATCTTTTTGTGCTTGCCGGTGCCGCAAATGCAGGCCTGGCATTCGAGAAAGTCGGTAAGCGTAATATGTCAGCTTATGTCAGGGTTGGGCATCTCTCCGAAAATATCGTATTGTTCGTTGACATATTTATAAGAATCTACTCTGTCAGGGTAGTTTTGATAACAGATCAGATTGGTGATTTCGACATCGTTGTAATGCTCATATGCGCTGAAGTCGAAATCACTTTTTCTGATCAACAGAACCGTCATATAGCTGCCGGGGAGGGCGGCGTTAATCGAACCGCTCCAGTCCTCGGTCTTTTTCACATAGCCGCTACAATATACGGCCTTCAATGCTCCATCCTGTATCACCAGTTCCCGCACACCCTTTTGCAGCTCGTCATCAAAGGTTTGAATTGTGACACACAGCACCTGATATTTCTCATAGTTGATAGCAGCCAGTTGTGCGCGTTCGGTATCGTCAAAGCCCCAGCTATTGGCAGAGCGCATCAAGGCCTTGTGCGCCTCGTCAGCAGTGCGGAATACCATATCGTGGTCAACAAAAGCCGTACATAGCACTTGAAACGGAATACGATCGCCTTCGACCACAGGATAGATCGTCTCCGCCGTGGTGGGGAAACCGTCGTCGGGCTGTTCGGGTTCTTCTTTTTGGCAAGAAGAAAAGCAAAATAGGGTGCATAGAACTAAAAACAGACAAAATAGTTTCTTCATACCACCTCTCCTTTCAATCGCCGCCACGCAATTTATTATATTATTATACAATACATCAAGCACCTTTTCAAGGCATTTCAAAGTTAAGATACATTAGTAACAAAACATTCAAAAAATATCTTTAAAATCACGGGGCGTCGAAGGCGCCGTCCCCTGCACAAGCTCGCCGCCCAAAATGCTAATCGCCGCAGATTTGAGGTTAGATTGTGCTTTTGAGTGGATGAAGGCGTAGAAATCTACGTCGAATCCCGAAAAAGTGCAAAAAAGCCCACGACTTTCGTCGTGGGCTTTGGTCTAACCCAAATATGCGGTTATTAGTGGACGATGCAGCGCTCGGTATCCTTATCAAAGATGTGGATACGGGATGCGTCAAGGGCCACCTCAATGGTGTCGCCTGCACGGCTGGTGGAGCGAGAGGACACGCGAGCGATGAGTCTGGTGGTCTCGGTGTCGATCTCTTTACCGGTGGACATACCCTCCTTGGGGGTTCTGTCAAAGCTGTTGAGGTAGAGATAGATCTCTGCGCCCATCAGCTCGGTTACGTCAACGTCAACGGTGATACGGCTCTCAGCCAAGGCCTCGAGGTGCATGGGATCGTCATGGATGCACTCGGGACGCAGACCTGCGATAACCTCTTTGTCGATATACTCGTCAAGAGCGCCGTTGGCAGCCTTTTCTGCAGGGAGCTTGATGGCGTTGCCGTCAAAGTTGAAGAACACATCGTTGCCCTCTTTGGTCAAGATGCCGTTGATGAAGTTCATCTGAGGCGTGCCGATAAAGCCTGCAACGAAGATATTCACGGGATTGTCATACAGATTCTGAGGAGTATCAACCTGCTGGATCAGACCGTCCTTCATAACAACGATACGGGTTGCCATGGTCATAGCCTCGACCTGGTCATGGGTAACGTAGATAAAGGTGGTCTCAACTCTCTTGTGGAGCTTGGTCAACTCGGTTCTCATGGTTGCACGGAGCTTTGCATCCAGGTTGGAAAGAGGCTCGTCAAGCAAGAAGACCTTGGGGTTACGAACGATAGCACGACCCAGAGCAACACGCTGCTTCTGACCACCGGACAGAGCCTTGGGCTTACGGTCAAGCAGGTGGGTGATATCCAGGATGCGAGCAGCCTCCTCAACGCGGCGCTTGATCTCCTCCTTGGGAGTCTTGTTCAGCTTAAGACCAAATGCCATGTTGTCAAACACGGACATGTGGGGGTACAGAGCGTAGTTCTGGAACACCATTGCGATCTTACGATCCTTAGGTGCCACATCGTTGACCAGCTGATCGCCGATGAACAGCTCGCCCTCGGTGATCTCCTCCAGACCTGCGATCATACGCAGAGTGGTGGTCTTACCACAACCGGAAGGACCGACGAAAACGATAAATTCCTTATCCTTGATTTCCAGATTAAAATCGGAAACGGCGGTAACGCCACCCGGATACTTCTTATAAATGTGTCTGAGCGATAAGCTTGCCATTTTGTAATCCTCCTTGGCCGGGGCATAGTGCCCCTTGACTATTGTTCTAACATATAATATTATAGCAAATTCTCTATGAATTGGGAAGATGGCAAATCTCCAAAAATTCGCAGAGCCGTTTATGCAAAATGCACAACGCTGCCCTGCGATCCCCTCACACGACATTCATGAAAGGGGTTGCAGAGCGGCTTTTACGTTCATTTATGAACGATTACTCCCCTTTGGGGGTTTTCATCGAAAGGGCGATACGCTTTTTCTGCACATCGACCGAAAGCACGTAAACCTTAACGATATCACCCACCTTGACCACCTCGGCAGGGTGCTTAACAAAACGGTCGGAAAGCTGGGAAATGTGAACCAGACCGTCCTGATGAACGCCGATATCCACAAAAGCGCCAAAGTCGATAACATTGCGGACCGTACCGGTCAGCTGCATACCGGGCTTCAGATCGGTCAGCTCCAGTACGTCGGCGCGAAGCTCGGGAGGCGTAAAATCGTCACGCAGGTCACGGCCGGGCTTTTCCAGCTCGGCAGCAATATCCAGCAGAGTGGGCTCACCAATGCCCAGCTTTTCAGCCAGCGCCTTGGCGCCGTCACGGCGGATCTTATCGGCAATGCCGTTCAGCTTGCCGGCGCGGACATCCTCCTCGGTATAGCCCAGCAGGCCGAGCAACGCGTGAGCAGCCTCATAGGACTCGGGGTGAACGCCGGTGTTATCCAGCACCTCGCGAGAGCCGGGCACACGCAGGAAGCCGGCACACTGCTCATAGGCCTTGGCGCCGATGCGCGGCACCTTCAAAACCTCAGAACGGGTCTTGAATTCGCCGTTTTCTTCACGGTACTTGACAATATTTTTAGCGCTGGTGGCATTGATGCCGGAGATATAGGAAAGCAACGAATGGGAGGCGGTATTCAGATCCACACCAACGCTGTTTACGCAATCCTCTACCACGCCGGTGAGAGACTCATCCAAACGGGCGGGCTTCATGTCGTGCTGATACTGACCAACACCGATGGCCTTTGGGTCGATCTTGACCAGCTCGGCCAAGGGATCCTGCAGTCGACGGGCAATGGAAACAGCAGAACGCTGCATAACGTCAAATTCCGGGAACTCCTCAGCAGCCAGCTTGGAGGCAGAGTATACCGAAGCGCCGGATTCGCTGACGATGATATATTTGGTGGAAACCTTCATATCCTTCAGCAGCTCGGCCACGAACTTTTCGCTCTCACGAGAGGCGGTACCGTTGCCGATGGCCACCACGTCCACCTTGTGGGCGGTGATCAGACGCTTCATGATCATCTTGGCTTCCTCTACGCGCTTGGCGCTTTGCGTGGGGTAGATTACAGCGGTATCCAGCACTTTGCCGGTCTTATCGACCACAGCCAGCTTACAGCCATGGGCATAGCCGGGGTCAAAGCCCAGCACGGTCTTGCCCTTGATGGGTGCCTGCATCAGCAAATGACGCAGGTTATCCGAGAACAGCACAATGGCACCGTCACAGGCGGTATCAAACAGATCATTGCGGATCTCACGCTCCACAGAGGGGGCGATCAGTCGCTCATAGCTATCGGTCACAGCGGCCTCAACATACTGCTTGGCGGGGCTGTTCCCTTCTTTTACCACTTCGTGGAACAGATAGTTCAGCACGATCTCAGCAGGCATATCAATGGCAACCTTGAGAAATTCCTCTTTTTCACCACGGTTAATGGCCAACACGCGGTGACCGGGCACCTTGTGAACCGGTTCGCTGTAGTCATAGTACTGTGCGTATACAGAATCCTCCTCCTTGGCCTGCTTGGACTGCAGCATGGCATTGCGGAAGGTCAGGAAGCGGATCTTTTTGCGATATTCTGCACTATCCGAGATATCCTCGGCAATAATGTCCATAGCACCCTGCAAAGCAGCCGCAGCATCCGCTACTCCCTTTTCTTCATCTACAAAGGTGGCAGCGTAGTCCTCCAAAACGGGATCGTAAGAGGGCTGCTGGGCAAGCAATGCCTCTGCCAAGGGCTCCAGACCGCGCTCGCGTGCCACGGAAGCACGGGTCTTGCGGTGAGGACGGAAGGGGCGGTAAATATCGTCCACCTCGGTAATGGTATTGGCCGCCATGATCTGGGCCTCCAGCTCAGGGGTCATCTTCTCCTGCTCGGTGATCAGCTTGATGACCTCGGCCTTGCGTGCCTCAATACTACGCAGGTAACGCAACCGTTCTTCCAGCTTACGCAGAACAGTATCGTCCAGCCCGCCCGTGACCTCTTTACGGTAACGGGAGATAAAGGGGATGGTGTTTCCCTCATCAATCAGGGCAACGGTCTTTTCCACTTGGTCGACTGTGAGAGACAGCTCAGCAGCCAGTTTTTGCATCATGTCCATTCTATGGGTTCCTTTCGGTTTTATTGACAAAATAAAGATACGGTGTTGCTTTTTCAGACCTCGGCGGCCTGCAAAATGGCCTGTTCCTCCTCCAAAGTCAGCTCGCGCCATGCACCGCGTGGGAGATCGGCAGGCAGGGTAAGAGGCCCAAAAGTCGTTCGTTCCAGGTACGTGATCTGATTGTGAAGCGCTTCCATCATTCGCTTGATCTGGTGGTATTTTCCCTCGATCAGCGTAACGGTGCCCGATTTCAGATCCTCTGCCAGCGTGATGTCGGCAGGCTTGGTCTCATAGCCATCCTCCAGCACAACACCATCGCGAAAGCGTTCACAATCCTCAGCATTCAAAGGGAACTTGACGCGAAAGGCGTATTGCTTTGCCACGTGGCGACGGGGGGAAAGCAGACGATGTGCCACCTCTCCGTTGTTGGTCAGCAGCATCAACCCCAGCGTGTGCTTATCCAACCGACCGCAGGGGAACAGCCCCAGATCGGTATACAAGGGCGGCAGAAGCTCCAGAACGGTGGGGTCGCGCCCATCCTCGGTGGCACTGACATAACCGTCGGGCTTGTTGAGCAGCACATAGCGATAGGGCTTATAGCAAATGGGCCTGCCTGCAAGGGCGATCGCATCTTTTTCGGGGTCGATCTGTTGATCGGCACGCTTGGCAATGACACCGTTGACCGTCACCAAGCCACCGCGCACGGCCTTGGCCGTCTCTTTGCGAGAGGCGGTTGCCGTAACGCTGAAAAATTTATCCAAACGCATAGAGCCAGCCTCCCTTCAAAGACTGCAAAATACCTATATATTTTACCACATTTTTCGTGCGGTGTAAAGGGATGGAACAAAAAATAATGGATAATATCTGTTATAAATGCATCACCCGGCTGCCAAACGGCCCGTGGGCGCCTTTCTGCCGCTGCGGAATATAAAATATCTCCATTCTTATAAAAAAACTACACACATCGACCAATTTTGATTGACAAGGGTGCGAACGATATGTTACAATCAAATTAAAATACGGCAGGTGGGCTGCGCCCACAACTGTCGCAAGGAAAGGACAAGCTTATGAATTTTTCCTTTGATCTTCACCAAAACCAGAAGAAGCTGCACGTGGGCTGTGAAGCCCCTCGCGCTTACTTCATTCCCTATCACTCCGACGCGGCGGCGCTTGGCGACCTGCGCGGCACCAGCGCCTTTTTCACTTCCCTTTGCGGCGACTGGGATTTCTTTTACTACGATTCCCTTTCTCAGTTAGAGGATTTTACGCTCCCCGATTTCCCCCGTGACGGCATGGAAAAAATGCCGGTGCCCCGCAGCTGGCAAACCAAGCTGGATCGCGGCTATGACACCCCCAACTATACCAATGTTCGCTATCCCTTTCCCTTTGACCCCCCCTTCGTGCCCGACGACAATCCCTGCGGATTGTACGTGCGCGATTTTGAGATGCCCGCCGCTACCCTGCAGAGCAAGCGCATCTATTTGAATTTTGAGGGCGTAGACTCCTGCTTCTACCTTTTTGTAAACCACAAATTTGTGGCATATAGCCAGGTCAGCCATATGACCAGTGAGATCGATGTGACCGACCACCTCAAGGCCGGCACCAACACCCTTGCCGTTGTGGTTTTGAAATGGTGCGACGGCTCTTATCTGGAGGATCAGGATAAATTCCGCTTCTCCGGTATCTTCCGTGAGGTCTATTTGCTGGCGCGCGACCCTGTACACATCAAGGATATTGATGTGCGCACCTCCCTCTCCGATGATTTCACCAAGGCCGAGGCCAAGGTGGAGCTGTTGACCTCCGGCGCGCTGGAGGCTGCTTGGAGATTGGAGACCCCGGACGGGCGAACCGTGGAAAGCGGCAGCTGCGCTGTCACCGACAAGGGCAGCTTTGCATTGACCGTGAACGCCCCTGCCCTGTGGAGCGATGAGACCCCCAATCTTTACCGTTTGTTTATTTCTGCCGGCAATGAGCATATCTGCCTCTTTGTAGGCTTCCGCGATTTCCGCGTGGTCAACCGCGTCATGCTGATCAACGGCAAAAAGGTCAAGGCCAAGGGTGTTAACCGCCACGACAGCCATCCTTATCTGGGATCTGCCACACCTCTTGACCATATGATTTCCGATCTGATGCTGCTCAAGCAACACAACGTAAATATGGTTCGCACCAGCCACTACCCCAACGACCCCCGTTTTGTGGGCCTGTGCGACAAATACGGTTTTTACGTGGTAGACGAGGCAGATCTGGAGACCCATGGCACCTCGCAAAACGGCAACTGGGATATCTTTACCGACAGCCCCGATTGGACCGAGGCTTATCTGGACCGCATGCAGCGGATGTATGAGCGCGACAAGAATCACGCTTCGGTGATCCTGTGGTCAGTGGGCAACGAATCCGGCACCGGCTGCAATCACCGCGCTATGGCCGACTACGTGCATGCACGCGATCCCCGTAATCTGGTGCACTCGGAGGATATCAGCCGCCGCTTGGTGGACGGGTGCAAGCATTTGAATATCGAACGCAAGTACGGTGCGGATATGCAATGCGATTGGGTGGATGTAGACAGCCGTATGTATCCCTCGCCCAGCGGCATTCTGCGCGAGTACGCTACCAACAAGGCACTGAAAAACCCGCTGTTTCTGTGCGAATACAGCCACGCTATGGGCAACGGCCCCGGCGACCTGAAGCAGTATTGGGATCTGATCTATAAATACGATTGGTTCTTTGGCGGCTGCGTTTGGGAAATGCTGGATCACTCGGTAGCCACCGGTGACAATATCTATGCAGACCCCCACTTTGTATACGGCGGCGACTTTGGCGATTATCCGCACGACAACAACTTCTGCGTAGACGGTCTGGTCTCCCCCTTGCGTGAGCCCCACACCGGTATGCGCGAATACAAAAATGTTCTCAAGCCCCTTGCCCTTTCCTATGAAGAAGGCAAGCTGAAGGTCAAGAGCCTGCGCCATTTCACCTCTCTTTCCGATCTGGATCTTTACTGGACCTTGGAGCGCAACGGCAAAACCGTGACCGAGGGCCGCATCCTTTCTCTGAACGTGGCTCCCGGCAGAAGCCGCACCTACGCTCTGCCTCACTTTAACGCTGCCTTGACCGGCGAATGGTGCACTCTGACCGTCAGTGTGCGACAAAACGCCACTACGCCTTGGGCAAAGGCCGGCTATGAGGTGGGCTTTGAGCAATTTGAGCTTTCGGAAAAGAAGACGACTGCCAAGGTGCAGGATGTCATTGCTCCCACCGCCTTTGTGCATGCCGAGAGCTATGGTGACGGCATTGTGATCCGCACCGCCGAAACCGTTTACACCGTGGATCGCATTCACGGCCAGATCTGCTCCATCGTGGATCGCGGCACCGAGCTGCTGACCACTCCTATTGATCTGACGGTATGGCGCGCCCCCACCGACAACGATCGTCGCATCCGTCGCAAGTGGGAACCCGCTGAGCTGCAGAACGCCTTCACCAAGTGTTATGGCTGCGAGGTCGTTGAGCAGACCGATAAATATGTAAAGGTGCGCGCCGACCTCTCTCTCGGTGGTAAGATCTATAAGCCCGTTCTGCACACCGCTGCTGTTTACACCTTCTATGCCGAGGGTGGCGTACAACTGGATTATGACGTAAAGGTCCGTGATTTCACCGACTTTGATATGCTCCCCCGTTTTGGTGTGGAGTTCCGCATGCCGGAAGGCTTTGAGCGTCTGCGCTTCTTTGGCCGCGGCCCCGGCGCTTCCTACGTGGATCTGCGCCATTCCTCCTACCTTGGCGAATTTGAGACCACGGTGACCAAGCACTTTGAGCATTACGTTCGTCCCCAGGAGAACATGGCACACACCGACACCAAATGGATGCTGGTCTCCAATCTGGAAGGCCACGGCCTGGTGGCGCTGAAAACCGAAAAGGATTTCAGCTTTAACTGCTCGCACTTCACGGCAAAGCAGTTGACCGAGACCCGTCACGACTATGAGCTGAAGCCCTTGGCTGACACGGTGGTCAATCTGGATTACCGTCACAACGGCATTGGCTCCAATTCCTGCGGCCCCGAGCTTGACCCTGCCTTCAGACTGCTGGAAAAGGAATTCCATTTCGGCATCCGTCTGCTCCCCGCATTTGTGAACGACCTCTGTCTCTTTGACGAGGCCGGCAAGCAATAAAACACGCCCCCGTGTGTGAAAAATCCGCACACGGGGGCCATTTTCAAGCATCGGCACACACGTTCAGTCATCAGCCGGGAGTGTTGCCGTTCTGCGTCTTGGAATTGTGATTTATCGAGTTGCAAAGAGTGAAAGGATCCAAGTACAATGAAATACTTATTGGGACTTGACATTGGAACCTCCGGCACCAAAACGGTTCTGTTTGACGAGCTGGGGAATGCCCTGGCAGAGGCTTCTGCCTCTTATCCGTTGCATCAGCCCAAAAACGGTTGGGCAGAACAAGCCCCCGAGGACTGGTGGCAGGCGGTCTGCAAAACTGTGCCCGTGGTTCTGAAAAAAAGCGGTGTCCCCTCCGCTGACATAGCCGGCATTGGGCTTTCGGGGCAGATGCACGGTCTGGTCATGCTGGATGCCGAGGGCCGTGTACTACGCCGTTCGATCATCTGGTGCGATGGTCGAACCGCCAAGCAATGCCATCGAATGGAGGAGCTGGTCGGGCGTGACCGACTGATCGCCATCACCGGCAACCCTGCCATGGAGGGCTTTACCACCTCAAAAATCCTGTGGGTGCGTGAAAATGAGCCCCACGTATATGAGAAATGCAAGCATATTCTGCTACCCAAGGACTACATTCGCTATCGGCTTTGCGGCGAGCATGCCATAGATGCAGCAGATGCCTCCGGCACCCAGCTGTTGGACGTTTCGGCACGGCAATGGAGCCGGGAGATCTGCTCTGCCTTTGGTGTGGATGCCTCCCTGCTCCCCACCGTACTGGAAGGGCCTGAATGCTCGGGACACCTCTCCCACCATATCGCCGCCGCGTTGGGATTACCTGCAGGCATCCCCATTGCAGCCGGCGGTGGCGATAATGCCTGCGCCGCCATTGGTACCGGTGTATGTCGCACGGGCAAGGCCTTCACCACTGTGGGCACCAGCGGCGTGATCGTTGCCCATACCGATCGCGTAACCATTGATCCGGAGGCCAGGTATCACGCCTTTTGCGCGGCCATTCCCGGCGGATGGCACATGCTGGCCACCACCCAAGCGGCAGGCGGCTCGTTGAGTTGGTTCCGCAATCAGATCGCATCGGAGCTTTCCTATAAGGAGCTGGATGCATTGTGCGAGCAGCTGCCCATCGGCGCCGAAAATCTGCTTTATTTCCCCTACCTGATGGGCGAGCGCCAGCCCGTCCTTGGCATCAAAGCGCGTGGCGTATTCTTTGGCCTTTCTGCCATTCATCAAAAGCATCATATGGCGCGTGCGGTCATGGAGGGGGTGGGATACTCCCTGCTGGATCTTTTGGAGGTCTACCGTGCCGAAGGTACACCCTGCAACGATATGGTGCTGTGCGGCGGCGGTGCCAAAAGTCCCTTTTGGAGTCAGATGTTTGCCGACATTTACGGCATTGACATTCACTTGGGTCAATCGGGTGAAAGCGCTTGCCTTGGAGCCGCCATTCTGGGTGGCTGCGCCGCAGGCATTTACGCCTCGGTGGAGGAGGGCTGCCATAAAACGGTGCGCATGAGACATACGGTAAAGGCCGATGCTGCACGCCATTTGCAATACCGCCATTTTTACGATGTTTACCGCCTGCTATACCCCAAATTTAAGGCGTCATTCGAGGCTCTGAATCCATAAAAAAGAACCCCGTTGTCGGAAAATTCCGATAACGGGGTTCTTTTTGCATCACAGGCGGTGTAAATACAGACCGTTTTCCTGTCGCTCGGCTGACCAAATGATGTGGCGCGGACATTTCTCCACGCACTTGCCGCAGTTGGTGCATTTGCTATAGTCGATCTCGGCCAAAAAGCCGTTCACCGTGATAGCACCCTCCTCGCAGGCGCGTTGGCAGATGCCGCAGCCGATACAGCCCACCTTGCATTGCTTGGTGACAACGCCGCCCTTTTCCGAGGACATGCATCCCACCCAATGGGCACTTTTAAACGGAATGAGACGAATCAGCTTTTTGGGGCAAGCACCTACGCAGGCACCACAGCCCTCGCATTTGCGATAGTCCACCACGGCAACACCCTTTTCCACACGGATGGCTTCAAAGGGACAAGCCGCCACGCAGGTACCAAGGCCAATGCATCCGTAGGGGCAAAGCTTGTCGCCCCCCGCCAGTCGTGCGGCCGCAAGGCAATCCTGCGCGCCCTCGTAGGCGTATTTCTTAACGGCGTATTCCTCGCCGCCCGAGCACATGACCTGTGCCCGCATCCGATGCCGTTTCACAACCGTTACGCCCATAATGGCGCCAATTTTTTTGGCTGCCGTATGGCCGCCCACGGTACAGGCGCTGCAGGGCGCTTTCCCCTCCACAATGGCGGTGGCCAGCGCTTCACAGCCCGAATAGCCACATCCACCGCAGTTGGCACCCGGCAGAACCTCGCAGATCTGGGGTACCCGCTCGTCCACCTTCACCGCAAAAACACGGGAGGCAACGGCCAACAAAATACCGAAAAAGAGTCCCAGCCCTGCCAGAATCGCCGCAGGGATCAAAATCATTGAAAATTCCATACTCTCCCCCTTACAAGCGAATACCCGAGAAGCCGGCAAAAGCCATGGCAAGCAGGCCGGCGGCGATCAGGGTGATAGGAAAGCCACGGAAGGCGCGAGGTGGCTTGGAGAATTCCATTTTGCCGCGCACGCCCGCAAACACCACGATGGCCAGCGTAAAGCCCAACGCCGAGGCAAAGCCAAAGGCCACGGCAGACACAAAGCTATACTCGTTTTGAATGGCCAGCAGCGCCGCAGACAGCACCGCACAGTTGGTGGTGATCAGCGGCAAATAAATACCAAGAGAGGCATACAATGCCGGAATAAATTTGCGCAAGAACATTTCTATGAACTGCACAAGAGCGGCGATCACCAAAATAAACGCTACCGTTTTCAAATATTCCAGGCCAAAGGGCTTGAGCAAAAAGTGGTAGACCGCCCAAGTGGCAGCTCCCGAAAGGGTCATGACAAAGGTGACGGCCATGCCCATTCCAAGAGCGGTATCGGGTTTTTCGGAAACACCGAGGAAGGGACAGCAGCCATAGAACTTGGAAAAGATGAAATTCTCTACCAGAATGGCGCCGAACATCAAGAGCAAAATATCCGTAAAGCTCATACCGTCTCCTCCTTTTCCGCTTCTTCCTCCAGCTTTGAAAGCTTCTCCATGCGTTCCTTATCCTGCCCCATATTGCGAATCTTTTGCACAGCGGCAATGACAAAGCCAAGCGTCAGAAATGCACCGGCAGGCATAATGAACAGCAATGCGGGAGCATACCCATCGCCAAAGAGCGAGAGACCCATAAAGGTTCCGTTGCCGACGATCTCGCGCACGGTGGCCACAAGAATAAGAGCAAAGGTAAAGCCAAGGCCCATCGCAAGACCGTCCACCGCGGAGGGCAGGACCTTGTTTTTGGAGGCGTAGGCCTCTGCACGGGCAAGGATAATACAGTTTACCACGATCAGCGGGATAAAGATACCAAGGGATTGGTACAGCGAGTACACAAAGGCCTTCATCAGTAGCTCGACCATTGTCACAAAACCGGAAATGATCACGATAAATGCGGCTATGCGCACCTGCTTGGGGATGAATTTACGCAGTAAGGAAATAAACAGATTGGAAAAGATCAGCACTACGGTGGCTGCAAGGCCCATACCGATAGCGTTTTTCACCGAGGTAGTAGTGGCCAGCGTAGGACACATGCCCAGTAGCTGAACCAAGGTCGGATTGTTATCCAGAATCCCCTCTTTAAGTTGTTTTAAAAAACCTTTCATTGGGCACCTCCCAGCTGCAAGGCTTCAACGGCAGTAATGGCGTTTTGGATCGCCCGGTGAGAGCGCGTGGCACCTGCCACCGCATCTGCACCGTTATACAAACCATTGTCGTTGGTATAATGAAACATTTCGGAATCCAGATGAGCGGCCACCAGCACGCCGTCGACTTTGCCCGTAGGCAACACAGACAGCAGCAGCTCCATATCGCCGCCGTAGCCAAGAGAGGTGTAACTGACACACCGCCCCAGCAACACGCCATCGGCATTCTTCACCAAACAGATACCGTTTACATTGGAGTCGATCACATCCTCACGCTGGCTGAAGTCAGCCGCACCGGAAAACAGCAGATCGATCTGTTCCTTTTGAAAAACACCATCGTCCCCATCAAGCTCAGCCACCTTGCGGGTTGCAAAAATCTTTTCTACCGCAGCGATGGCATTGCGAATGGCGTTATAGGACATGGTAGCACCGGCGCTGAGATCCACGCCGTATGTTTTTTCGACACCCGTATAGCGATTTTCACCATCCAGATAACGGTCGATAAAGGTTTCGGCGTGGCTGATCACCTGCAGTCCTAGAACGCGGCCGTCGGTGCCAACACCGATCATCATGCCCACATCGCCGCCGTATTCGCTAACACCGGTATAATCCACGCACCAACCAAGAGGAGCGCCGTTGGCATCCGCCACGGCATAAACGGCGTTCACGCCCTCCCCCACAATAGAAGGATCCTCAGTAAAGCTATCCGCCTCGGTAAAAATCAGACGAATGGCATTTTCCTTTCGCTCCTGTTCTCCCTTGGCAATGGTATCCACGGTAACGGCATAAACCAAGGCCGTTAGTGCCGCTACCACCAAACAAATGACCAGCAAGCGCAATGCAATATTGGTAACGTGCCAAGCAGTTTTCTTATTGACCATGGCGCGCACCTCCAAACACACGGGGACGTGTCAGCTTATCAATGTACCACACCAGACAATTCATTACCAAAATGGCAAAGGAAACGCCCTCGGGGTAAGCACCGAAATAACGGAGGAACACAGTCAGCAGACCGCATCCCACACCAAAGATCAGCCGACCCTTGCCGGTAATGGGTGAGGTCACGTAATCGGTTGCCATAAAAAAGGCACCCAGCACAAGGCCGCCGGAGCAAAGCTCGAACAACATAAAGGAAGGGTCAAAGAATCCCCCACCCTGAGGAAACAGCAGCGTGATCAATGCCACGGTGCCCAAATAAGCCACCGGAATGTGCCACGTAATGATGCCGCGGACCATCAGATAGATGCCACCGATCAGCAGCAGCAAAACCGAAATTTCACCAATTGAACCGCCACATTTGCCAAGGAACAGATCCATCAAGCTGACCGCTGCACCGGAACGAGGCGTTGCCGATGCCACGGCATCCACAACGGCACGGTCAAAGGGTGCCGGAAAAGCGGCCATTTTATCGGGCCAGGATAAAAACAGAAAAACGCGAGCCGCCAAGGCCGGGTTCACAAAGTTCTTTCCAATGCCGCCAAAAAGCTGCTTGACCACCACAATGGCAAAGGCTGCCCCCACTACAGGGAGAAAATAGGAGTCGCTGGCAGGCAAATTGAAGCCGAGGAGCAAACCGGTAACGGCGGCAGAAAGGTCACCCACGGTCACCGGCTTTTTCAGCAGCTTTTGGGTAAGAAATTCAAATAGGACGCTGGCCGCCACGGCGATCGCCGGCATCAAAAAGGCGTTGAGACCAAATACGATCACGCCCCAAACAAAGGCTGGAATCAGGGCGATCAGCACCTCGGCCATCACTTTTGTGGTGGTAGCGGTGTGCTTGATATGGGGAGAAGGCGTAACGGTCAACAAGCCGTCATAAAAATTTTCAGTCACGGTAGCTTGATTTTTTTGCTCGTTCACTGCTTGACCTCTCCTTTCTTCTCTTCCATTTGAGCGGCAGCCCTCGCTTTTGCCGCCATCTGCGCTGCACGAATGGCCCCTTTCGCCACACGGATGTGCTGCACGATCTGCATACCGCCGGGGCAATTATAGGAGCAAGTGCCACATTCTACACAACTCATAGCGTGATAGGCCGCAGCATCGTCATAGCGGTGTCGCATTGCCAGATTGACCAACATATTGGGCAGCAAATGCATCGGGCAATTTTTGACGCACCGACCGCAGCGAATGCAAGCAGGGGGTTGCTTGCTGTGTCCCTTTTCACAAAAATCGTGAGAAAGCACCAAAATCGACGAGCTGCCCTTGGTGATGGTAGCGTTAAAATCCCATTGGGCATTGCCCATCATGGGGCCGCCGTTGATCACACGCTCCGGGCGCTTGATGAGACCGCCGCAATACTCAATAAGATCGCGGTAGGAGGTACCGAGCGGCACCTTAACGTTAGCGGGGCGACCGATGCAATCGCCGTCAATGGTGACAACACGCTTGCAAAGGGGCGTACCGTTGAAAAAGGCATGCCAGATCGCGGCCACGGTCTCGGTATTAAAGATCACGCATCCCACATCGGCCGGGAGCTTACCCGTGGGCATTTCTCTACCCAAAAGAGCGTACATCAGCTGTCGCTCGTCGCCTTGAGGATATTTGGTTTTCAGCACACAAATTTGGATACCGTCCGGCGCTTTTGCGCGCAGAGCGGCAATGGCATCGGGCTTGTTATCCTCTACACCGATCAGGGCGCTTCGCAGGCCCAAGGCCTTCATCAGTACTTGAGTACCGCCCATAATACGCTCGGGATGCTCCAGCATCATACGATGGTTAGCGGTAATAAAGGGCTCACACTCGGCACAGTTGATAATCAGAGTATCGGCTTTGCCGATGGCCGATTGCAGCTTGGCATATGTAGGAAAGGTCGCACCGCCCATGCCGGCAATACCGGAGGCGCGAATTACCTCTACAATCTCCTCAGGCGCAGCCTCCTCCAAGGGCTTGGGAAAGGGCTTGATCTGGGGAGAGCAGGTGTACAGCCCATCGTTTTCCAGCACGATCACATCCACGGGCATGCCCTGGGCGCTAAGGCGCTTTTCGATTTTCAGCACCTTACCCGAAACGCTGGCGTGGACTGGACAACCGAGCCCCTGCTCCACCTCGCCGATCAACTGACCATAGTCCACGTGATCGCCGGGGGATACCAACGGTTTGCAAGGGGCACCGATGTGTTGAGATAGGGGAATCGCCACTGTGGCAGGCGCCGGCATACGCTCGATGGGGGCACTGCTGGTATTCTTATATTCACGCACATGCGTGCCACCTTTAAATGTATACATATCTGACCTTCCTTGCACAAATGTATTAAATGAGATAGAATTATAACATTATACTAATATTATACATGAATTACAATGATTTTTCAAGGGCATTGTGTTAAATTACAAAATAAATCTTGCTCCGGTGCAGTTATTTTGTGGCATTTGCGCGGCTTGCAAAAAAAATCAAAAAAGACGAAAAAAAGTGTTGACAAGCCCCCTGCAATGTGGTATAATATACGAGCGTTCAAAAATGGCGGGATAGCTCAGTTGGCTAGAGCAACCGGTTCATACCCGGTAGGTCATGGGTTCAAGTCCAATTCCCGCTACCAGGCCCGTTGGTCAAGCGGTTAAGACACCGCCCTTTCACGGCGGTAACATGGGTTCGATTCCC
>JAFTSB010000041.1 GCA_017461945.1 Clostridia bacterium
GCCGACGGTATTATGCAAAGCTTGTTTAGAAAAAGAGCAAAAAGAAAAGCAACGCCGCCAAGAGCAGCAAAAGCAAGAACGTGAACGCGCGGAAGCCGTTGAAAAATCAATGAAGGCATACAATCGTAAGCGCCGCAAACGGCATCTGGTTTTAAGCCTTTGTGTGGCCGGCGTGGCTGCTGCAATTTTTTTGATTGTTAATATCATCAATATGGTCAACGCCTTCCAAGGCTCTCTGTTGGTGGGGACGGTGATCGGTACCTATGTCGTCTTTTCTTTCATCTGCTGTCTGTTTCACGATTGCGCTGTACAGGACGTGGTGCTGGATTGGATGGCCAAATCCTTTCAAGCTCCCGGCCTAATCACCACCTTTGATATTGACGGATGCCTGTGGTACATTGGCATGAAGCTGCTGTTTTGGGCCATCGGCTTGGTTTTTGCCGTGGTCGTTGGCATAATCGGCATTACCATCGGTCTCATTATTGCTCCCTTCGTCTTTCCATATGTGATGAACCAGGAGCGCCTTGCCATTCTGGACGGAAGCGAACTTATTTAAGGGAGGACTGCCGTGAAGAAGCTCTTAACTGTTGTGATCATATTGTGCATGATTGCCCTATTCCCTTCATGTTCTTCTCAACCCACAGTTTGCGGCTACCATTTAGACGAAGCAGGAAATCTCATTATTGAGTACGACGATGGCACATCTGAAAATTTAGGTGAGTTTGAACCGTCAGAGTCTGCTATTGCCGATTCCATACAATCCATCTCGATTTCTGAAAACGGTTTCTACGTTTTAAACGACATTGAGACCGATATTATAGCCACAAATGTCTTTCAAGTCAATTTCAAAAGCGGATATGGAGCTACCGTTGCCTCTCAAACCGTCAAAAGCGGCAATAAGGCACAAAAACCACAGTTGGAACGTGTAGGATACGCTCTTGTAGGATGGTACTGCAACAACGAAGAATGGCACTTCAACTCCGACACCGTTTTAAGCGACACAACACTTGTAGCAAAATGGGCACCTTTAGATTACACAGTTTCCTTTGACACCGGCACGGATGAGGTCATAGCTCCTCTTGTGATCACTTATGGACAAAGCACGCTTTTGCCGCAACCATCTCGAACCGGATATACATTTATGGGATGGAAATATCGAGAGCACATAATTGATGCTTCGCCATGGATCATTGCCGCAAATTGCAATTTAAAGGCGGAGTGGAAAGCCAATACATATACGATTGCGCTAAACGCTAACGGAGGAGCGATTACCCAAGCAAGCGTTAATGTGGAATACGGGAAATCCTTCACTCTACCCGTTCCAACCAATGAGTATGGCATGTTTTTCGGTTGGATTTATAATGATAAGCTGATCACGGATGCCGATGGACACTCTTTGGAAATCTGGTCGTATCTCGAAAATATAGAAGTCTCCGTACCATGGATTATTCAACTTTCCACTGTCGAGGATCTCCAGCAACTATATAAATACCCCCATGCCCATTTCCAATTACAAAATGACATCATTGTTTCAGATAACGAGTGGATTCCGGTTGGAACGGATTCAATGCCATTCACCGGCATCATAGACGGCAATCATCATTCAATTATTGGCCTGCGCATTTCTGCGCTGCAAGACGAACAAAACTATTACGGCTTTATCGGCAAAGCTCAAGGAGGTAAAATATTCAATTTAACACTTTCGCTGGTATATATCAATCTCCCTGTTATATCCAACACAGTATATGTTGGCGGTGTCATCGCGTATAACGACGGCACCACCCTTGAAAACATTACGGTTTCCGGAACGATCGGTCTTGCCAATCATAGTTCAACGTACAACAGCTATGCTGGAGGAATGATTGGATATTCGACTTGCGATTCTGTTCTTTCCTGTACCAATTATGCAAGTGTTACTGCCAAAACAGTAGCTGCCGGCATTATCGGTTACAAAACCGCCACCGCCGCTTCGACTCAATTTGCATACAACATCAACAATGGTGAAATAACGGCCGATATTGCAGGAGGATTGATTGGTGACGGTATACTGTGTTGTGCAACCCAATGTAAAAACACAGGTGACATCAATGGCATCACTTATGCGGGAGGATTGATCGGACGCAGTGATAGCGTTGTTATCATAAATCAGTGCGTCAACACCGGAAATGTCTCCACCACTTCTACAAACCCCTCCTTATATGAGGCTGCCGGTGGCTTGATCGGTGGAATAAGCCTCCTCACCACCGATCACTATAAAACGCCGTCTGTAATCGCGAATTCCTATAATACAGGGTGTATTAACGGAGCACATGAAGCGGGAGGCATTTTGGGGGCGGTCGGCAACGGACTGATAAGTATAACGCTTGAAAACTGTTATAACAGTGGTACAGTCACGGGTACGGGATATGCCGGAGGCATTGCAGGTATTATGCTTGGTGGGATCATTCGTCAATGCGCCAATTATGCTTGTGTGAAAGGCGACCTGACTGCAACCATTTCTTATATACTCATCAGTAATCTCACCGTACTGGACTGCTATTACAACAAAAATGTCGGCAACGTTGGTCAAATTCAAGGAACCTTAACCGAAGACTACTATTCTAACGCATTTTATGTCGGATCTATGTTCTGGAATGCCGATCTGTGGATCTTTTATTCCGACAAGCTGCCCGAGTTAGCCGCGCTTAAAACCGTATTTTAACGTACACCTTGTGAAAAGCGGTACTATTGCAGCACTTTTCAAGCGCTTTGCATTGTTCTCACAAAACGAAATCAAAAAAGAGCGGCCTTTTGAAAAAGGCCGCTCTTTTTTTGCGTCACTTCAAAATAACCTCGTGGCCGGTGCGGGCGGATTCGTAAATGGCATCCAGGATCTTCATCACAACGATGCCGTCCTCGGCGGTAGCGCGGCAGGGGGTACCGTTTTGCACGCAATCCACAAAGTGTGCCATTTCGTTGGCAAAGATCACATCGAAATCGCCGCTGGGCAAGCTGGGCTCCACATCGGCAATATAGCCGCTGATATCGGTATAGACACGGGTGGACTTGCTGTCAATGGTCACGCCGCCCTTGGTACCGAACAGCGCCTTGGAGGTGTTATTGGGGCCGTTGAGCTCATAGGAGGTCTCCAGCAAGGTGGTAGCGCCGTTGTCGTAGCGGATCAGTGCCACACCGAAGTCCTCTACATCGCATACGTTCTCGCCGGTGGCCGAAGCGCGCCATTCGATATCGGCCTTGAGCTTGCGACCGCTGATCTTATCCGAGGTCATGGCATACACCGAAACAGGCTTGGGGCTACCCATGAGATAACGGGTCTGATCAATGACATGCACGCCCAGATCAATGACAGGGCCGCCGCCGGAAAGTGCCTTATTGGCAAACCAGCCACCGGGGTTGCCGTGGCGGCGCAGATACGTGGCCTTGGAATAATAGATCTCGCCCAACACGCCGCTATCGATAAACTCCTTGACCATGGTGTTTTCGGGGGAGAAGCGCAGCACAAAGCCCACCATTAGCAGCTTACCTGCCTTTTCGGCCTCGGCCATCATTTCCTCGGCCTCCTTGGTGTTGTATGCCATCGGCTTTTCGCAAAGCACGTGGAGACCTGCGCGCAGGGCCGCAATGGCGCAGGGGGCGTGGTTGATGTTCCAAACGCAAACGTCGGCGGCCTCCAGCTCGGGCTCAGCAGCAAGCATTGCCTCCACACTGTTGTAGCGGTGTTCTTCGGGAATGCCGAATTTATCACAGGTCTTTTTCAGATTGGCGGGGTTGATGTCGCAAACGGCCACCACCTCGGCGTTCTCCAGCTTGGCATAAGCCTTCAGATGGGTACGGGCAATATTGCCTGCACCGATCAAGCCAATTTTCAACTTTTTCATCATACGGTTCCTCTTTTTTAGTTTTCGGCCATGACGGTCATCAAATGGTCATATGCCGTTTTGATGTCTGCCACAGGGTCGGCGCCGCACTCACGCTCGATGGTCAGGTAACCGCGATAGCCGATATCCTCCAATGCCTTCAGGTACGCAGGGAACGGCACCGAGCCGCTGCCAAGGGGCACTTCCTCAAAGTAGCGGATGCCCTGGAATTCTTCGGGAACGGGATGCACAGCCTTGTAAATGTATTCGGGATTGCCCTTGACTAGCAGGTTGCCGTCCTTGGCGTGGGTATGAACAATATAGTCCTTGAGGGTATAGACGGCCTGCACGGGGTCATCGCCGGTCACCATACACAGATTGGCAGGGTCAAGATTGACCGCAACGCCCTTGGAGCCGAGAGAATCCAAAAACGCCTTTAGGGTAGCGGCAGTTTCAGGGCCGGTCTCTACGGCAAAGTGCGCACCGATGGAGTCGGCATACTGGGCAAGGCTATAGCAGGCCTCCTGCATGATCTGATAGCGCGGATGGTTGGGATCGGAGGGTACCACGCCGATATGAGTCGTGACAATATCGGTTTCCAGGTCCTTGGCAAGATCTATGATCCGTTTGGATTTTTCAATCAGCCCAGGGTTCAGCTCGGGATTGCCGAATCCCCTGCCAAGGTCACCGCAAAGGGCGGAAAAGCACAGACCATGAGATTTGACAAAATCCAACAGCTGGCGGCGCTCCTCTTTGCCGAAATTTTCGGGGGAATGGCCGCCCTTGGTACAATACAGCTGCAGACCCTGCACGCCGATTGCGGCAGCGGTCTTGATGGCCTCGTGGGTCTCCTGCTTAAAGGACTCTACAATAGCGCCAATGGGAAATTGATACATCGTTGCTCCTCCTTGCCGATCAGGCTTGATTTTTTCTCGCATTCATTTTATAATAAAACATAAGGAACAGTCAATAGAAAATCTTGCGATTTTATAAAACAATATTGCTGTTATGTGAAAAATGGAAAAACACTGGGAAAATATTTATGAGATCCATACTCTGGGGGAGGTGCCCGTGATCTTTCATCACGATGTTGCCTGCCACTCCAAACGCGCCAACTGGCACGAAAACATTGAGATCCTGCTATTCACCAAGGGAAACGGCGTGGTTGTTTGCGAAGAACAGCGCACCCCCGTTATGGCAGGCGACATTTGCGTTGTTGACTCCAACCTGCTACACCGCGTGGAAAGCGAGGATACGGTTTTTTATGATTGCTTGATCGTGGATGACGACTTTTGCCAAAAAAATGGCCTTTTCCCCGGTGCGGCATCCTTTCAGCGCTGTATCCGATGCCCGGAGCTGACCGATCAATACAACAAAGTTGCGGCGGCCTTTGAATCCAACGCCCCCTATCGTGCGGCAGAAATCCGCGCCGCGGCACTGACCCTGATGGTCACGCTAATGCGGCGCTTCAGCCGACCTTCGCGCCCTCCCGGCAAGGATAGCAGCTCTGCCATCCGCACGGCCATTGCCTACATCCGTGCGCATTTCGCCGACACACTGGACCTGGATCGCCTTGCGGCCGAGGTCAATTTAAGCAAGTATCACTTTATTCGCAAATTCAAGGAGGCCACCGGGCAAACGGTGGTAGCCTATATCAATGCCGTGCGCATTGAGCAGGCTGAGCGACTGCTGCGAGAAGGAGAGCTTTCTGTGGCGGCGGTGGCCGATGCCTGCGGCTTTGTCAGCCACTCCTATTTTTCCAAGGTCTTTTATCGCTTGCGAGGCGTTCTGCCCTCGGAGCTGCAAGAAAAAACAAGTATTGACCGCCGCTTGATAAAACCCTTTTCTTGATATCATAGATGTTTCTTTTCGTATATAAAAACGGCACACCGTTTGGCAAACGGTGTGCCGTTTTTTGTGTCAAAGCACTTATTTCTGCTCTCGCACGGTTTCGGCCAAAGTGGTGGCCACCCCTGCCAGATTTTGCAGGTCGGAGGGGATGATGATCTTGGTTGCCTTGCCGTCGGCTACCTTGGCCAGCGTCTCGTAACTCTTAAGTGTCAGTACCTGGGCGCAGGGCGGCACCTCGTTGAGCATACGCAGACCCTCGGCGGTGGCCTGCTGCACCTTCAGAATCGCCTCGGCTTCGCCTTCTGCCTCGCGAATACGTGCCTCGCGCTGAGCTTCGGCACGCAGGATCGCGGCCTGCTTTTCGGCCTCTGCCTCCAGAATAGCGGACTGCTTGCGACCCTCGGCCACAAGAATAGCGGAATTCTTCTCACCCTCGGCGCGCAGAATGGCCTCGCGACGCTCACGTTCTGCCTTCATCTGCTTTTCCATGGCATCCTGAATTTCGCGGGGCGGAATGATGTTTTTCAGCTCCACGCGATTGACCTTGATGCCCCAAGCATCGGTGGCCTGGTCCAGGATCGAACGCATTTTGGTATTGATGGTATCGCGAGAGGTCAGCGTGCCGTCCAGATCCAACTCACCGATCATGTTACGAAGGGTGGTGGCCGTCAGGTTTTCAATGGCAAAAATGGGATTGGTCACACCGTAAGCATACAGCTTGCAGTCGGTGATCTGATAATACACCACCGTGTCGATCTGCATACGTACGTTATCCTTGGTAATGACCGATTGGGGCGGAAAATCCACCACCTGCTCCATCAGGTTGATCTTTTTGCTCACCTTATCAATAAAGGGGATCTTAACGTGGAGGCCATTGCCCCACGTGGTGTGATAGGAGCCAAGACGCTCCATCACATAGGCATGTGCCTGGGGCACAATGTGAATGTTGGCGATCAGAACCACCAAAACAATAATCAAAACCGCCAGAATTGCAATGACTGCACCAACCATAACTATTTCTCCTTTTTATTTATTATTTTGTTCAGCTTACAATCAGCTTTACACCTTGGATTTCCAGAATCGTGACCTGCTCACCAACGGCAATGACACGGGTCGGATCCTGCGATCGTGCCGACCAACAAAGGCCGCCCACCTTGACCTCTCCTACCTCATCTATATTACGGATCTCCTCGGTGACGATACAAACCTTGCCGATCAAGGATTCGGCGTTGGTTTTCACTGCCTTGCCTGCCAAAAGCCGGCGGCAAAGAGGGCGCGTGGCAATGACCAACAGCAAGCCCACCACCACAAACAACAGGATCTGCACCCACCACGGCACTTCAAACAGCGACAGCACCAAAGAAACCAATGCCGCTGGAAAAAACCAGATGGCCACAAGATCACTGGTCACGGCTTCCAGCACCACAGCCAGCACCAAAACCGCGATCCACACATACAGCATAGCAATACCTCCTTTTTACCAATATGGGTGACGTTAACCTGTGATTACAGTATAGCATTTCCAATGCCCGGCTGTCAAGTCGAAAGAGAGTGCGGTAGCGCCAAATAGAGCAAACGGTGGGCGATTTTTGGGCAATTTTCTATCGTCAAGTCTCATTTTCAAGGGCGCAGGCTGCTTTTTCTCGCCTTTTGAAAAGCAAGGCACATTGCTATTATTTTTGCCACACCTCTTGACTTTTTAAGCAGTAAAATGCTATAGTTGTATCAAAGCCCACCGAAAAGGAGATCGTGATGGAAAAGCTGATTCAATATGGCACAAAGGCCTCTTTGTTTGACGGCCCCTTTGGAAACGGCGCCCCCTGGCACGCCGCCGGAATGGGGTATGTGATCGTAACCGAGCAAAAGCATCTGATCGTGATCGACGGCGGCCACCCTCAGGACGCCGAGGAGATCCTTGCCCTGCTGGAGGCCAACGCCAATGGCGTGCCTGTGGTGGATCTGTGGATCATCACCCACCACCATGGCGACCATATGGGCGCCCTGCAGCGGATCTGCGAAACCCCCGCGCTGCTGGCACGGGTCAAAATTGAGAAGCTGGTGTGGCGCTATCCCGAGGAATTTTTGGATGCGAACGGCGTAGCTGTGAACGTACAGGGCAACCGTACCATGTATGCGCTGGCCGCGCTGGCGGATGCCGAGGTGCTACATCCCGAGCTGGATCAAAAGCTGACCGTGGACGGTATGGAGCTCCATTTCCTGTACTATACCTACGACTGTCGCATCGTCAACCGCACCGCCAACTGCAACGTCTGCTCGCTGGTCTTTACGGTACAGGGCAAGCAGAAAAAGGTGATGTTTACGGGCGATGCCTACACCCGTAACCTGCAGGTGGTGGTCTGGCTATATCGCAAGCAGCTGAAATGCGATATTCTGCAAATGCCTCATCACGCTCTTTGCGACACGGGGCTGCTGGATTTTTACAAAGAGGTGGATGCGAAAACGGTGCTGATCCCCACCTGTATTGCCGGTGACCGTGCCATGCACTCCGATCAGTATGCCGGCAATGCCAAGCGCGGCTGGAATCTGTGGGCCGAGGAAAATGCCGACACGGTTTATAAAACCTTTGAAGGCACAGTAGAAATCGAGCTGTAATCATAACCACCACTTCAAGTGGTGGTATGCACCGTGCCTTCAAGGCAAAAGTGCTAACGACATCGAAAGACGTCCTGAACAATAAACATTAGTAATTATCGCCCCACTGTCGAAGATTCGGCAAAGCCTCGCCCTTGGGGAGAGGTGGCGGCGGAGCCGCCGGAGAGGGGGTATTGTCTGCCCTCTCCCCCGCCTTCGCGTGAGCTCTCCCATAGGGAGAGCCTATGGCTAAAGCATTTTTATTTCACCACTCCAAGTGGTGGTTTATGTACCCTGAAGGCTACAATGAAAAAATCGGGTCTGACCAGGTCAGACCCGATTTTTTAATACAATCCCTTTTTGCCCCACAGCCGTCTGCCCACCAGATGGAAAAATCCAACCGGCAGCACCAGGGCAGCAAGCCCCAGCGTAACGGCCAGCTCTCGTGCCGTCAACGGCACGGTACGCATCACGGCGCCACCCAGATAGACCATTACCAGCTGCACGGCGCCCACCAGTGTCATGATCAGGCAAAAGGCGCGGTTGCGCCCAAGCCCCTCCAGCATCCGCGCCCGATCGGTACGGGCATTGAAGCAGTTGAACACCCCGGCAAAGATAAACAACGCAAAAAAGGCTGTCAGCAAGCAAAGATCCCCTTCGCTTGCCCGATACAAGCCGCGCACCCATTCCGATTTCAAAAAGAACACCGACAGCCCCACGGTAAACAGGGTCAACACCGTGATCCGCCCCACTAACGCGCGCGTCAAAATGGGTTCATCCCGTTTTTTGGGCGATTCCTTCATATAATAAGCCAAGGGGGCCTCTCCGGCAAAGGCCAGGCCGCCAAGGGTATCCATGATCATATTGATCCAAAGCATCTGCACCACGGTGACAGGGGCCTCGAAGCCAATAAAGGGGCCGATCATGGAAACGCCCACGGCACAGAAGTTCATCACCAGCTGCAGCGTGATAAATTTTCGGATACTTTTAAACACCGTGCGACCGTAGAGCACCGCGCGGCAAATAGAGGCCAAATTATCGTCCAGGATCACGACATCCCCGGCCTCCTTGGCCACCTGCGTACCGCTGCCCATGGCAAAGCCCACATCGGCCAGCTTTAAGGCGGGTGCATCGTTGATACCATCCCCCGTCATACCCACCACAAGCCCCAGCTCCTCGGACAGCCTCACCAAGCGGCTTTTATCGGTGGGCAACGCACGGGCAATGACCGCAAGGCGTGGGAGTAAGGCTTTGACAGCCTCATCGGAAAGGGCGGCCAGCTCATCGCCGGTCAATACCACGCCGTGATGCCCCAGAATACCGCAGGCGGTCGCGATGCCGGCGGCGGTCTCTCTTCCGTCTCCCGTAATCATCACCACCTGCACTCCGGCCCCCTGCAATGTACGCACGGCGACCTTGGCCTCGGGGCGAACGGGATCCGTAAAGGCGATGGCCGCAAGAAGGGTCAGCCGCTCGCCGATGCGTTCCCCGGGCATCTGCCCCGAGGGGCACTCGCATAGCAAAAGCAAGCGCTCCCCTGCCTGCATACGGCTTTTGACCCGAGCCAAAAAGCCGTTTTTGGAGAAGGTGCGAACGGCACCGTCACCCCCGAAAGCATCCTGCAAATGGGGTGCCAGCCGTTCAGGGGCTCCCGTAACCAGTACGCGGCCATCGGCAAGTGCGCTGGCGGCAAATTTGCGCGCGCTATCAAAGGGCTGACGTGCTACGATCTCAAAGGCAGGTGCATCATAGTCCAGAAAGGCAGTCAATAGGGCCCGATCGGTGGCGTTGCCACCAAGAGCAGCCGCCGCACCGTCGCGCTGGCCACGCACCGCCCCCGAATTGCCATAGACCGCCACCGCCAAGCGCGAGAACAGCTCCGGCGCGATGCGTGACAGCTCTTGCACAGACGAAAAATCGGCCTCGGCCGTTAAAATACCCGAAAGGGTCAGCTTGCCTGCGGTCAAGGTGCCGGTCTTATCGGTGAACAGCACGTTCATACTGCCGGCCGCCTCGATGCCGGCCGGCTTGCGTACCAACACGTGATCCCGTACCATGCGGCGGATATTGGAGGAAAGCACCACGGCGATCATCATCGGCAACCCCTCGGGCACGGCCACCACCACCACGGTCAGCGCCAGCGTTAATGCGTGGAGCAGCGTATCGGCCATATACGAAAAATCACGCAGACGTATCAGCATTTCTGCGCGGTCAAAGCCGGCATCCAGCACCAAGGCATGAAAAAGAAATGCCAAAGCACAGATCGCCGCCGCCACATAACCCACCACGCTGATCTGCCGTGCCAGGCGTGTAAGCCGATGCTTCAGAGGGCTTTCGCGAGTGTCGCCCTGTAGCTCGCCCGAAATGCCCCCCAGCACGGTGTGATCCCCCACTGCGCAAACGCGCATCACCGCCTCGCCGGATAGCACCGTGCAGCCTGCCAGTACCGCCCCGGGGGCATTGGGGGTCACGCCCTCTCCACGTCTCCAGGGGCGTTTTTCCATCTCGCGGCTCTCGCCGGTCAAGGTCGATTGATCCACCGTCAGCTGCCCTGAAAGCAGGATACCGTCGGCAGGGATACGCTCGCCTGCGCCAAGCAATACGATATCGCCCACCACCACCTCGGTGGCATCGATCTCCCGAATCTGCACACGCCGTACCCGACAGCGATCTGCGCCACAGCTCTCGTTTAATTTGACAAAGGCGTTCTCACTCCCATATTCCGATAGCGTGGAGATCAACGTAGCCAGCAGAACGGAAACGGCAATGCCCACCGTTTCCAGCCAATCGGCATTGCGAAACAGCAGCACAAGATGTATGGCCAACGCCAGTAGCAGCACCTTGATCACCGGGTCACCCAGATTGGAAAGAAAAACGCGCCATATCCGTTTTCTACCTACAGTGCCCAGCACATTGGCACCGTGCCGCCTTCTGGATTCCTCTACCTCGCTCTCCTCCAGACCGCGCGGTAGCTCCTTTATGGGGTCTTTCATGGGAACGCCTCCTTTGCCGGATATTCCCTTCATCTTATGCGGCAAGAGAGAAAAAAAGACCAAAATATGCCACACGGTATTGTAAATTCGTCACATCTGTGTTATACTGATGGCATCAAATCAAACGAGGTGATGTTATGCTGACGGTTCATCAGTTGACCAAAAGCTATGGTAAAACAAAAGCCTGTAACGGTCTTTCCTTTCACGTGGATCACGGTAGCGTGACGGTGCTTCTCGGCCCCAACGGCGCCGGTAAAAGCACCCTTCTCAAGTGCATCACGGGCTTTTTGCGTCATCAAGGCAGCATTCGTATCGACGGCTTTGCCAACAAGACCACCGAGGCCAAGCGGATTCTGGGCTACGTGCCCGAGATCCCCTCTCTTTACCCCAATCTGACGGTCAATGAGCATTTGGAATTCATCGCCAGAGCTTATAAGCTGACCGATTACCGCGCTTTTGCTGATGAGCTGCTGGAACGCTTTGAACTATACGACAAGCGCAACAAATTCGGCGACGAGCTTTCCAAGGGCATGCAGCAAAAGCTGAATTTGTGTCTGGGACTACTGCCTCGCCCCCGTCTGTTGCTGATGGATGAGCCCATGATCGGTCTTGACCCCCACGCCATTAAGGAATTGAAGGTTCTGATCGACGAAATGCGCACCAATGGCTGCACGGTGCTGGTCTCCACGCACATGATCGACAGCATTGATATGCTGTGGGATCGCACCCTGATCATGCAAAAGGGAGAGCTGACCGCCAATGTGACCCGTGAGGAGCTAGAGCAAAGCGGCCGCACCCTGGAGGATCTGTTCTTTACCGTAACCGAGGGCGAGGTGTGATGCCATGCGCATGACGCTGTATTATATGACCCACACCGTGAAGAATCAGATCAAAAAGCTGTTTCGCACGTGGGTGGCCATCTTTTTGGCGGTATGCCTTGGCATGGGTCTGATCTTTGGCTTTGCCGCCGCAGGACTGGCATCGCTGTTTGAGGAGGAGATCCCCGAGGAGGAGATCACCGAGGTGGCACCGGAGGAGATCGCACCCGAGGACACGCTGACCGAGGAGCAGCGAAATGGGGTGATTGAGCTGGTAGCCGGCGGTATTGTTTTGGCCGTTCTGGCCTTTAGCATTGCGCTGGCCGACAAAAGCGGTGGTTCGATCTTTTTGATGGCCGATGTGAATTTGCTGTTCCCCGCCCCCATAAAGCCCCAAACGGTGTTGCTTTTCCGTCTGATCATGCAGGCCGGCACCTCCATTTTAGCCACGCTGTATCTCCTGTTTCAAATTCCCAATTTGATGCTGAATCTGGGACTTGGCGGCGGCACGGTGGTGGCCCTGCTGGGGGCGTGGTTCTTTTTGATGATCTATGCCAAGCTGATCTCGGTGCTGATCTATACGGTCAGCTCCACCAAAGAGCAGCTAAAGCGCTATGTGCGCCCCACGCTGTGGGGTGGACTGTTGCTGATCGGCGTTGCGTATTACCTGTACGCGCGCACCTGCCCCGACTATTTTACCGCAGCCACGGGCTTTTTCAATGGGCCGTACACCCGTTATATCCCCATATGGGGTTGGATGAAGGGAATGCTCCTTTACGCTGTAGAGGGCAATCCCTCCGGTGCGCTGCTCTGTGCCGTCGCCCTCTTGCTGCTGGCAATCGTGCTGGTGGTGATCATTTGGCACATCAAGGCCGATTTTTATGAGGATGCCATGGCTCGCTCGGCAGAAACCGCCGAAAAGCAGGCCCGTGCGCAAAGCGAAAAGCCCATACTAAAGCAACGAAAAAAGGAGCGTGCCGACACGCTCCGTCGCGATGGGCTACAGCGCGGAAACGGCGCAACGGTCTACTTCTTCAAGGCCATGTACAACCGATTCCGCTTTGCCCACTTGCGCGTGTTTACCAAGACCTCCGAGACCTATCTGCTGGTATCGCTTGGCCTGTGTCTGTTTCTGCTGCTGATCGTGAAAAATGCCTATTTCCCGGTGGTTCCCTTGGTGCTGGCAGGCTTTGCCTTTTTCCGCTCCCTTGGCAACCCCATCGCGCAGGATATCGGGCAGGAAACCTTCTTTCTGGTGCCCGACAGCGCCCACCGCAAGGTCTTTTTCTCCTTTCTTGGCGGTGTGGCAAACAGCGCCATGGATCTGCTGCCCGGCTTTGTGATCTCTGCCCTTTTGCTGCGGGCAGATCCACTCAGCGCGCTGGTTTGGTTTTTGCTGGTGGTATCCCTCGGGGCATACTCCGACAGCATTGGAATGTTTATTGACCTTTCCCTTTCCACGGGGTTGTCGCAAACCGTGAAATCGCTGGTACAGATCCTATTTATCTATTTCGGTCTTGCACCTGCTGCGGTATTGATCATTCTTGGCTTTGCCCTGAACAAATTGATGCTCTTTGCCCTTTTGACGGTACTGGTCAATTTGGGAATTACAGCCATCTCCCTTGCCGTTTCTCCCCTTTTTGTGGAATACGGCAGAAAATAAAAAAAGACGCCACGGTCACGATATATCGTGACCGTGGCAGTTTTTGTGAAAAACAACAAAAAGTGAGGGACATTACAAAAAACTCTGGCCACTTCTCGTGGCCAGAGGATTCGATTAGGATAGCTTACACTTATTGTATAGGAACTAAACACCAATATGTTACTTTGAAAAGATCAATTCAGCGAGTTGTTTATATTGCACTGCATATTGATTGTCAGCAGAATAAATTATCATTGTATCATCAGAAACGCTACTTTCAAATTGAATACAAAAAACCGATGCTTTTCCTGTCACTAAAGTATAATATGATTCATCGGACTCCACACATTCATTGAGAAAAAGTACATATTTTTCTTCGCTATTAAAACATTCTAATATGCCATCTTGGTTGATCACGGTTATATCTCCCATTGTTCCCCCCAAAACTCTAACTGCAATCTGCCGATCACTCTCCAAAGAAGTGAATACATAATCCGTGGTAACAATTTCCCCTCCCGTGTCATTTGTGGTCAATTTGGAAGGCATAATTTTCGACAACTTGCAACATTCTATGGCATCTGCTTCTTCTGCTAGTTCAGTTAAAGAATAATTTGGGTACATATGCCCTACAGATACTACAGTCTCACTTTCTAATAGTAGTGGGAATATTATAACAGAAACGACAATGGCCATACTGCAAGAAAATATGATCCAAAGTATTGCAGATTTCTTGCTATATTTTTTCATTTTGGTGTCTCCTTTCTTAATATAGATTAACTATACCCAACCGATCGTCTTCGGATAACTTTCGCACGACAGAACCAGATGGCAAAGCGCTATACATTACAATATCTTGGAATGTGCCATCGGGTAGTGCATAACTATATTCATCGGTATGATCGAGGCCCAAGACATGACCCAATTCATGAAGCACCACAGACTCAAAATCATATTGAATACTTCTAATATCGCTTTCGCTCTCCCCAGTGTACCACGTTTTAGAAGCATTTATATTCATATCAAATTCTTCCAAATACCAATTCAACCATAAGAATGTGTATTTTTTATTCACATAATATGTGTATCCTAAATATGATTCACTAGAGTTGAGAAAAGTAATCGTATTCGTATCGTCTTCAACTGGGGAACTAGAAATATTTGTCCTGCCTGCATATACCAAATGATCATAAGCAAAGCAAGTAGTATTCCATGTGCTCATAGCATCTTGAGTGCGTGCTAATTGATCATCCGTTAAGGTTGTTGATATATAAATTTGACTAGGAATTGTTTGTAACCCTTTATGTGTGTAGGCATATGCGCCAATAGAAAGGCATAACATTAACGAAAGCGAAAATGAAAAAACACATAGGCAAACTATCTTTTTGAAACTCATTTGTATTCCTCCAATTCATTTTGTGAAATCATTTTTTCGGTATATTCTATTACGCTTTCCCAATCATAAGAGGTTAATGAAGAATATGCCGATTTGGAAGTACGACATTCAGCATTCTTGCCGCTTTCTTTGATAAATCCAAACCGATCATCATCAGCAAACATAGCTTGACAAAGCTCGGCAACATTCCAAGTGCAGTTATTTTCCTCATAGTAGGTATCTACCGCCACAGCCTCGGCCATAAAGATGCCGTAGTCCCCTTTTTTCAAGCCATCCAACAGGTCGGCACCTGAGCGGTTACCGCCTACGGGGCCTGCCATCACCGTGATATCGGTAGTATCATAATTCCCTTTTAAAAATTGATCCACCGACATTTTGATCAAGGATTTATAAAGCTTAACACCATTACAATCAATTTCTATATTCTGTATACGCGTGATCTTACCCGAAAATATATAATCTGCCGCAGAAAAAAGCTCCTCCTCTGTGGCAAACGGCAAGCAAGCGGATCCGTGATCAGAGCGTTGTTTGCCCACGACTTTGATTGACACATTACCCGTATAATCCGAGATTGCAATGTTGGAGCTGCAAGAATTACCAAGAACCGCCAAGACAATCAATAACAAACATAAAATTAGCTTTGGCAGCGCTCTCCATTTATTAGAAAGCTTAACTTGGAAATACATAGGCCTCACCCCCAATTTTATTGTACAATATTAACATCCAGTTGTCAATATTTTCTGTAAATATTGTTAATTGATATCAAAAGATTCATAATATTGAAAAGCCCGATACGTTCTTGGCACGCATCGGGCTTTGGTTTTAATACTTCTGCTCGCCGCGCAGGATGCGGGAGCTGTTGATCAGAACGGCAAAGGCGCCCACATTGTGCAGGATCGAGCCCGCCAGCGAGCTGATCACGCCAAAGGCAGACAGAGCGATCATCACCACGCTGATGCCAATGGACAGGGCCAGGTTCTGATAGATGGTGCGGCGGGTCTTTTTGGCCAGCTCCACCACAAAGGGAATGTTCATCAAATTGTTATTCATCAAGGCGATATCGGCCGATTCGATGGCCAGATCCGATCCCATGGCACCCATGGCGATGCCCACGTCCGCCTCGCGCAGAGCCAACGCATCGTTGATGCCGTCACCAACGGCCAGCACGGCGTGCTCGTCATCGGAAAGCTCGCGCAGACGGTCCAGCTTATCCTGAGGCAACAAACGGGCATATACCTGATCCACGCCAACCTTTTCGGCAATGAGCTTGGCAGGCTCTTCGCGGTCACCGGTCAGGATCACGGTGCGCTCAGCACCAAGCTCACGCAAGGCCTCCACGCTCCGCGCCGCATCCTCGCGGACGGTATCGTTAAAGCACAGGCAGCCAAGCAGGGTCTGATCCACGGCAACATAGCTGATGCTGCCCATGACATCGGTGGCGAAATCGGTGGGAACGGCGCATCCATTTTGCTCCAGCCATTCCCGGCGGCCAAAGCGCACCACGCGCCCGTCAGGAGCGGTTCCCTCCACACCGCCACCGGAAACCTCGCGGATCTCCAGATCCTTTTGGTATTCCAATCCGTTGGTCAACGCATATGCGACGGCAGCACGGGAAACAGGGTGAGTAGAAGCAATCGCCACAGAGGTAGCCGCGGCGATCAAGGCCTCAGGGGCGGTATCGCCAAAGGGAATGACATCGGTGAGCCCCAACTCACCCTTGGTCACGGTACCGGTCTTATCAAAGACCACGGTGTCGATCTCGGTCAGCTCCTCAATGAACTTAGAGTTTTTGATCAGCACACCGCGCTTGGTGGCCACCGACAAAGCGGCGATCATCGGGGCAGAGCTGACCAGCATCTGACCGCAGGGGCAAGAAACCACCAACACGGCAATGGCTTGCGCCACGTCGCGGGAGATCAGCGCCACCACGGCGGCAACGCCCAGCACAAAGGGAATGTAATAGCCCAAAAAACGATCCAGAATACGAGATTCGGGAGCGGAGATGTTTTCGGAATTTTCCAGCAGCTGCAAAATTTTAGAGAAGGAGGTATCGATGTATTCCTTTCGAACCTCCACCACAATGCGGCCATCCAGGTTGACGGTACCGGCATAAACGTCCTCGCCCACCTCAACGTGTGCGGGCTGGGGCTCGCCGGTCAGGGACTTCTGATCCACGTGCGTATTGCCCGCGATGACCACACCGTCCACCGGAATGCCCGATCCGGGCTTGATGACGATCTGCTGTCCCACCTTCAGCGTCTTGGCATCTACCACCTGCTCCTCGCCGTCTACCAACAGCACGGCGGTGCTTTGCTGCATCCGCTTCAAGCCGTCGATGACATCGCGGCCACCCATAATGCTACGCTCCTCCAGAATGTGTGCCACATTCAAAATCAGAGGGATCAGCAGCGCCAGGATCAGCTCCTGATTGAATACGCAGGCAATGATGGCAATGCCCACCAGAATCTCCATGGCGTTGGTGAGATTTTTGGTAAAGATCCCCTTTACGCCGGTGATGATCACGGGAATGCCCTCAATGAGAAAGCCAATGAAATACAGCAGCTGGGGGACGATGGGATAGGCGTTGCCCAACACATAGGTGTAGATCAGGCCCACCGCCAGGCACGCCAGCGTAGCAGCGCCGCAAATGATATCCTTGGTCAGCTTGCGGCGGCCGGCATTGGTAAGATTGTCACGGGAAAGGGCTTGCAGGGAGCTTTGCCCCATGTTATTGATATTTTCCATAGTGCCCTCCCTTACGGATCCAGAAAGATCTTGGTCTCGCCGTCCTGCACCACGCGCACGGTACCGATCTTGGCAATGGCCTGTGCAAACTTATCGGCATAGATACGGGTACGCACCACATCGGGATTTTGCTGGAATTCGGCCAGCACGCCCCAGAACTCGGCCAGATCGCTGTTGGCGGCACCAATGGCCAGCGATTGCTGACTTCTGGCAGCACCCACGGTGGTATTGGCAATGGACTGTGCCTCGGGCAACAGATTTTCACGGTACTGATACGCGCGCTCGACGATGGTCTCGGCCTGCACGTTAGCGGCGTTAACGGCCTCATAGGCATCCCGCACCTCCTCGGGCATTGCCACCTGCGTCAGCTCCAGCGAGGTAATGGTGACCCCTGCGCCGATTTGATCCAGCTTTCCGGCGGCAAAGGCCATCACAGCCTTGGAAAAATCATCCTTGCCGTCGGTCAGCAGCTCATCCACATCCATGTGGCAAGCCTCGTTGACCATGGCAGAGCTGACCGTTGCATGGATCAGCTGGGAGACATCTGCCACGTGCGTGGCATACAGGACCGGATCGGAAACCATATATTTCACAGAGGCCGCAACCACGGCAATATTTTGGTCTCCCGTAATCAGATAGCCACCGTTGGTGGCGGAAATGGCACCCTCGCCGGTAAAATGGGTGGTTACACTCTGCTCGATCACCTTTTCCGAGGGGATGGTCACCACCTCGTCAATAAAATACGGAAAGGCAAACAAGAGACCCGGCTCGTGCACCTGATCCTCGTAAGAATCCCCCACCAGCTTGCCAAAGCGCAGCACCAAGGCCACGTTTCCGCTTTCCACAACGCGGATGCCGGAAAGAAGGATAAACAGCACGACGACAACAACCAAAATGAGGAAATATTTGGTTACCGTTTCAAGGACGTCGGCAAATAGTGTCTTCTGCTTTTTCATAAGCGATCTTACGGGGTGGGCTCCTCGGTCACGATGCCGTTGTCAGCAGCGGCCTCGTTGATCAAAGCAGCAATGGCATTGATCAGGGCGGTGCGATCCTCGGGGGCCAGATCGGGGTGGGAGAGAATGTAGTTCAGATCGTTGATCACGGTCTGATTGCCGTTTTCATCGGTCATATACTTGGAATACTCGGTCAGAATGCTGAAGGGATACTCATCGGCCTTGACCACCAGCACTGTCTTGTTGTTAACAGAAGCCACCACCGTATCCAGATTTTTGAGGAACTGATACAGCTCGATATTGGCAGCCTGGGCATCGGCGTAGATCTTGGCCACAGCGGTTTCGGTCTCGGCCTTGATCTTGGCCGCCTCGGTGGTGCCCTGCCCTGTGATCTCGGCAGCCTCGGAATCGGCCTCGGTATTGATCTCGTTGGCCTTGAGGTAAGCGTTGGCAATGATGATATCAATATCCTTTTGGCGATCTACGCGCATCTGCTCGAACACGGCATCCAGATTGGCATCGGGCAAGGAAAGGCGCAGGATGCTGACATCCACCACATGGATGCCGTAATTGGCAAGGCAGTTGTCGTGTACACGGGTGTAGATCTCCTGCTGGATCTGATCGATTTTGATCTGCTCCTTTTCCAGAGAAACCAGTGCCGTCAGCTCGTAAGAGCCCATGGTACTGTTGGTGGCGCTGAACACCTGATCGTTGATGTAGCTATTGACCGACCCGTTAGCACCCACGCTGTTGTGGAACAGCACGGGGTCGCTGATCTCCCAAGCCACGTAGGACTGGATAATGATATTACGCTTATCTTTTGTGGTGGTCTCCAGGCGGTTGGCCTCCAGGTACTGCAATCTGTTGTCATAGGAGACAACGCTCTCAAAGGGCCAAGGAAGCTTGAAGTACAGTCCCGCGTCGGTGATCTCCTCACGGACAGCGCCAAAGCGCAGGATCACGGCGCAGTTGCCCTCCTTCACCACCGTGGTGAAGCCAAACCAAAACAGCACCAGCACCACAACAAGTGCCGTGGCGTATTTGGCAATGCGCACGCCCAAGGCAGAGCGCACCTTGGGGGCACCTGCTCCCTTCTCCGGGGCAGAGCCGTTTTGGATCTGCTCCATCTCGTTTATCTTTTTACTCATAATTTCGTCCTCCGTTAATTGGATCCGGTAATGCTGCCAATGTAGATGTTGGAAGCATCAATTCCGTCACCCACGATCACCACACGACCGTTGGCGTATGCCGCGGTAATGGCCTGCAGGTATTTGTAATAGCGGTATTCGTCACGATAAGCCTGATCGGCCTCCACACTGGCCATAAACTCGGCCACGGCACCGGTGGCCGTTGCAATGCTTTCCAACCGTTTTACATTGGCCGCACCCACCATGGTCAGCGCAGCGCTTTGCGCGTCGGCCAGCTTGACTGCCGCCACGCCCTCGGCATCCAGCACGATCTGCTGGGCTTGGATCTCGGCGCTGATCAGCTCCTGATAAACGGCAGCCACGTCAACGGGGGGATGGATGCTTTCCAGCACCACGCTGACCACGGCAAGACCGGTCTGATGCTCGTTCATCCGCGCGATCAGCTCGGTTTTAAACTCCTCGGCAAACACCGCACGGTCGGTGGCCAGCAGCGTGGCAAGATCGGTGCTGATGGTTCTGGCCGTAACGGTTTCATAGGCTGCCGCCTGCAGCAAAAGCTCAGGGGCGGCCGTATTTTTCAAATAGGCGTGCAGATCGTCGATGCGATAGGAAACGCGCAGGTTGATGGAGACCAGCTCCTTGCCGCCGCCCAGCAGCAGCTTGTATTCCTCACTACCGTGGGATTCGGTCCAGATATTGTCGGTGCTTTCATCGGACAAATACCCCACCGTTACGTTGCTGACCACCTGCGTATCATAGACCTCAACGGTATCGAAGGGCCAGGGCAGAGTCATATGTAAGCCGGGCTGTAGCGCTTCATCCTGCAAGCGCCCCAAGCGGTAGTGGGCCCCCTGCTGATAGGGCTCGATCTTGACCATACCGCTAAAGCCCCACAGCAGCAGCACCACACCCATGAGGGTATAGGGCAGAATGGTTTTGATCAATCGGATGCTCCAAAGAGAGCGCATCGTAATACCCGTATTTTTTTCCAGGTAAGAAAGAACACCAAGGTCCTCACCGCCAAGCCCCGGCATGGGGATCGACAGCTCGGGGGCGGTATTCATCTCGTGACGGATCACACGCACCGCCAGCGAGATCACCAAAAACAGCGTTTCATAAGCGAACAGCACCGCCATGATCACCGTGGCCACCTTGCAAAGATCGGCAAAGCCCATCAGCTTGATCATCATCACAACGGCGATCACACCCTGTGCCAGACGTCCTGCGGTCAGGGCGCCGCGCAGGCTGTGCAGAATGGCCTGATGATACACGTCGGCGGCGTTTTTCTCCTCGTGTTCGGCGCGTTCCTCGCTCAAATTCTGACGGTCGCTGTCACCGGCGTGCTTACACCATTTTTCCAGCACGATGAACAGCACAAAGGCGGCCACCAGAAAAACGGGAATGTGATATCCCAAGGCATATGCTCTTACGGTGGTGCGGGCCATCAGCCAGAAATAAACGTTGGCACCGATGATCAGCAGCAAGGTCAGCGTGACCAGAATACCACCGCGATGCTGATGCCACAGAGCTTTTATGCCCGTCAAGATGCGATGGGGCAGCTCCTTCACTGCACGCTTGAGCCTACCCTTTTGGGGGAGCTCCTCCGTTTCCGTTACAGGAGCGGCAGGGGGAACGGCGTGCCCAAGTGGGATCAGTAGCAGTAAATTGATCACCGCCGGCAGCAGTAGCACGATGGCACCCAGCAGCAGGGGCAGATAGGCGGTGGTGAAATACAGCACCCCTGCCCCCACAGCCGCCAGCATCAGGATCGCCGCCGTGGTGATGGCGGCCACCCGTGACGGTGCCGTAGGCTTTTTCTTTGTTTGTTTCATTTGGACTCCTCTCTCGCGCGACATGCGCGACACGCGCGCCGGGGCGCGCAGGATTTCTCCGATATATGTTTTATATTATCATATTTATACGCGCTTGTCAAGAAAGCAGGGCAAGCGTCACAAAAAAGAAACAAAAAGGACTGCTTTTTTACACAAATGGTACAAAGCAGTCCTTGCTTATTTACTTTTGGTACAGCTCCTTGTGATACACGCCGGTGGCATACAGCTCTTCAAAGGCGGCCACCACGGCCTCTTTATCCTCCCGATAGGTCACGCCAAACCACTTATCGCCGGTTTTCAGCACCCGCACCGTGGCACTTCCCTTTTGCACCATACCGTCGATAACGGCAGGGAGCAAATATTCGGCCTTGATGTCGCCGGGCTGCAATCCGCCAAGAAATGCGGCAAAGCCGGTCTCCAGCTCATCCAGGAATTCGGGGGTAAGGGCCCACATATTCATCGAAACGATGGAATCGGGATCAATAGGGGTACGAACGCCGTCCTTTTCCACGGCAGCGCCCTCGCCGTCACGCACCAGACCGTGGGTCTCGGTTACGCCGGTCAGATAGCCCTCGGCGCTCACACGGCAGATGCCACGGGAAACACCGCCGTTTTCGCTCAAGGTATTTTTTAAAATAAAGCCGGGCATGCAGAAGCTACCCTTTTTGCCTGCGTTTTCCACCAAAAAGTCGTGGGCGAGACGGAAGCCCTCCTTGCCATAGTAGTCATCGGCATTGATGACCAAAAAGGGCTCGTTTACAATACCGCGGCAGGAAAGCACAGCCTGGCCGGTTCCCCAAGGCTTTTTGCGATCGGCCGGGCAGGTGAAGCCTTCGGGCAGATCGTCCTTTTCTTGAAACGCATAAGCGATGGGGCAGATCTTTTCGATGCGTTCGCCAATGATCTCGCGAAAATCCTTTTCCAGATCCCGGCGGATGATAAACACAACACGGTCAAAGCCGGCCTCTAATGCATCGTGAATGGAATAATCCATAATAATCTCGCCGTTGGGGCCCACGGGCTCCAGCTGCTTGATGCCGCCCCCAAAGCGCGAGCCAATGCCCGCCGCCATAATGACAAGACTGGTCTTCATAGCATACTCCTTTTCATCAAATGATGTGGATTGATATCAGTATACCATATTCTGTTGCATTTTGCAAGTGCAAGATTAGACACAATGCTTTTGAGTTTGGCCACGACCTTTTGAAAAAGCAGAAAAATCCCGACACGTGTCGGGATTTTTCTGTGTGAGTTGCATTTTATTGCAGCGGATATCCTGCGTTGGCATTGGATCAAGCCTTCAGGCTTTCGTCTGCCACCAGCTGGGTGGCCCAATTTCCTTTTTTCAAAAGGAGCGCACCCAGCACAAATTTGGCGGACTCCACCCCCTGGCAGATCACGAATAGCCAATGGATATCCAGCCCAGTAAAATGGGTGAGGATCAAGGCAACGGGCATGACAACGGCCCACATATAGATACTGTCAAACAGCAGTGTGATCAGCACCTTTCCCCCGGAACGGAGCGTAAAATATGCGGCGTGGGCGAAGGAACGGAAGGGAGTGGCGATCGCGGTGACGATCATCATAAAGCCGGCCAGCTGCCATACGCTCTCACCGGTATTATAGATCCGTGGGAAGAAAGGAGAGATGGCTGCCAGAACACCGCCCATGCCTACCGCGCAAAGCACGGAAAAGGTCATCATCTTGCGGTCGGCATCCTTGGCCTCCTCCAGCTTTCCTGCGCCCAGCAGGTTGCCCACCACAATAGCAATCGAGGTGCCCAGAGCCATATAGACCACGCTGACCAGATTTTCGATGGTAGCGTTGATATTCTGGGCGGCCACCACATCCAGGCCACGGGTGGAATAGCATTGGTTGCGCATGGTCACCGCCAGCGACCAGAAGAATTCGTTGATCATCAGGGGCAGACCCTTCAACGCAATGGTGCCCATCAAAGCGCGAGGAATGTGGAAGGAGCGGTACGCGCCCATCAAAAATTTACATTTTTCGGTATGGGTATGCCCCCATACGATCAAGAGGGCCAGCTCCACAAATCGGGAAAGCACCGTAGCAACAGCAGCACCCACTACGCCAAGAGCAGGTGCCCCCAACAAGCCAAAGATCAGAATGATGTTGAATACAAAGTTGGTCACCACCGCGGCAATGCTGGCTACCATAGGCATTACGGTCTCCCCTACCTCGCGCATGGTAGAGGCGTATGCCTGTGAAATCGCATACGGGATCAGGCCAACCAGCATCACGTACAAATATTTTTTGCCCTCGGAAAGGGTCAGCAGGAGATCACCCTCGGCACTGCCGTCATGCAAAAACAAATGGATCAGCTCCTCACTGAAAAAGCCGAACACCAGCACGCCGATCACGCCCGCCAAAAAATTGATCAGCAGCTTAAAGCGAAAGGTATACCGCTCGCCCTCTACATCCTTCATACCGTGGTATTGGGCGGTAAAGATTCCCGCCGCCGAAATGGCGCCGAAGATCAGCAGGTTGAAAATGAAAATAAATTGATTGACGATAGAAACGCCGGACATAGACTCGGTACCGAGGCGCCCCACCATGATATTATCCAGCAGGTTGACCAGATTGGTAAAACCGTTCTGGATCATAATGGGTACCGCCACCGCCAAGACCGTGCGATAAAAAGCCTTGTCTCCGATGTATTTTTTAAGCGTCATAGCATATCTCCTTGATTACAAAACAACACGATTTTTCTGTTTTATCGCAAAAAATCACGGATACGTGTCAGGTTTTTCTCGCAAATTTTGCGGCCCACCTCATATACCGCCTTCAGTTTTTCGGGGTCTCTTTCCAGGCGATCGATCACCAGGGTCTGCTCCGGTTGGATCACCAGCACCGCCCCCTCGGCCTCGCGCTTGGCAATGTAATCCAGTGTACGGTTATAGTCTTCATGACGGCGGTGGAGAGCCTCCAGCGTTTTGGGGTATTTTCCAAGTGCCAAACGCATCAAGCCACCGCCACCGCTTTTTTTCTTGCGATAATCAGCAGGGCGCGTCAGAATCACCAGGTTGCGTTCATACCCAATGGATTCAAAAAAGCGTAGCGGAATCGAGTCGGTAATACCTCCATCCAGATATTTGTGTCCGTCTATTTCCACCGGCTTTGCCAGCACAGGGAGTGAGGCCGAGGCGCGGAACCATTCATAGTCCTTGCCTTCTACCTTTCGCATACGTTTATATACGGCACGTCCCATTTCGATATCGGTGGCCACAACGTAAAATTCCATGGGGTTTTCGGCAAAAGCCTTTGCGTCAAACAGATCCAGCAGCTCAGGTACGATCCGATAACAAAAATCGGCATTGAACAGATTGCCCGTGCGTAAGAGCGAGCGCAGGCTGCAATAGCGTTTGTCGTTGCAAAACCGCATATTATAACGAATGGTGCGTCCGATCTGCCCGGATTTGAAATTGCATCCAAAGGCCGCGCCGGCAGAAACACCCACGGCGCCATCCAATGTGATACCGTGTTCCATCAGCACATCCAACACGCCGGCGGTAAACATTCCGCGCATAGCGCCGCCCTCCAAAATCAAGCCCTCTTTTGTCATACCGTTTTCCATTCTCCTTCTTCTCTTATAATGCTGCGACGATAATGTGCCGGTGCCACTCCATAGGAAGCCTTAAAGGCGCGGCTGAACGTATAAATGGAGGCATAGTGCAACAGGTCGGCAATCTCCCCCACCGAAAGCTTCCCTTCGGCCAGCAGCAATCGCGCAGCCTCCAATCGACGCGAGCGGTAATAGTGCATCAGCGTGTCGGAGGTAACCTTGCAGAACACATCCGACAGATAGCTGTAATTGTAGCGCAGCGCATTGGACAGATCGGAAAGGCCCTGCATGGTATAGATGTGCGTGTCGATATAGTGCATCATCTGATAGCAAAGCTCCTCCTGCTTTCCGACACCAACGGTGCCTTTTCCACGGGATAATGTGTGGAAATTTCGCAATACGTATAGCAAAATTTGCTCCAAAGAGGTCGACAAAATACGCTGGGCGTAGGGCTCTTGTCCATCCACCTCTGCAATGGCATCGGCCACCAGCGCGCGGATGCGCTCATCGCGAAAGACACGGCGGTCGGCCGGTGCGGAAGACCGCGTCAGCTCCTCAAATGCGGCAGAGAGCTCGGGCGATTCGGTATGAAAGGCAAAGAAATCGTATTTCAAGGGGCTTTGTACATCCGATTGAATGCCATGAAAGTCGCCGGGAAAGGACAAATAAATATCACCGCGGCTGACTGGTACGGAAACGCCATTGGTCAGCACCTCTCCCTCACCGTCGGTGACGATGGTCAGCTCAAACCAATTCAGATGTCCGTGTACAGGAATGACCGTGCCACCGGCGCAATGCAATCGGCCGATCTGTAAAAGGCGGGTCTGGCCGATCAAACGCGGCTCTTGAATATAAGAGCGATTCAAATGATATTTTGTCTCGGTATTGACCGCTTTGCTCACACGGTTCCCCCCTTTTTTCAGCATTGCTCTCATTATAACGCTGGCCCGTTGGAAAGTCAATAAAAATGGCGTCTTTTTGGCAAAAATCCCCCTTGTTCTCTCAAAAATCCAAAAAAATGCAAAATTTTAGAGAAAGAATTGGTATTTACACAAAAAGGTGTATGCTCTATAATGAAATCAACACGTGCGCCGACGCGCATAAAATAAGGAGGACTTGAAAATGAAGACCTTTACCGTTGCCGTTGTGGGCTGTGGCCGTATTGCCAACAATGCCCATTTCCCCGCTTTTGCCAAAATGGACAATATCCGCGTCAAATATGCCTGCGACCTCATCCGGGAAAAGGCTTTGGCCGTCAAAGAGAAATATAGCTTTGTAGAGCAGGTCATCACCGACTATCATGTTGCCCTTGCCGACCCCGAGGTGGAGGCTGTATTTGTGCTGACCCCCAATTTTGCTCATTATACCGTGACCATGGACGCGCTGCGCGCCGGCAAGCACGTTATGTGCGAAAAGCCCATTACGATCAGCTATGCCCTTTCCAAGGAAATGGCCGATGAAGCCAACAAGCGCGGCTTGATGCTGAACATCGGCGTTTGCAACCGTTATCACAAGTCGGTAGAGCTGCTGGAAGAAATGAACCGCGAGGGTAAGTTTGGCAAGATCTATCATGTCTATTGCTCCTTCCGCGATTTCCGCTCCATTCCCGGTCTTGGCGGCGCCTTTACCACCAAGGAGCAATCGGGCGGCGGTGCCTTGATCGACTGGGGTGTACACTTTTTGGATCTGATCCTGTACGTATTGGGGGGTGCCAAGCTGGAAACTCTGACCTGCGATGCTTACAGCGAAATGGCAAAGGATATGAAATCCTATAAATACCACAAGATGTGGGCCGAGGATACCGCGGACGTGGAAAACGGCACCAACGATGTAGACGACTTTATTACCGGTCACATCCGCACCGATCGCGCCACCATTTCCTTTAACGGCGCGTGGGCACAGAATCTGGATCAGCGCGATATGTACGTGGACTTTCTTGGCGACAAGGGCGGCGCCCGCTTGGATTATGGCAAGCAGTTTGTGTTCTGCAACGGCGAAACGCTGGAATCCACCCAAAGCGAGCATCCGATCCCCAATATGTACCGCTGTGAGGATGCCGACTTCCTTGCTTCGATTGAAAGCGGTGTAAAGAACCGCAATCACATTGACAACGTGCTGGAAAGCGCCAAGCTGCTGGATGCGCTTTACCGCTCGGCCGAGGCAAAGCGCGAGCTGCGCGGTGCTGAGATCTAAAAGGCGGATGTGTATATGAAAAAAATCGGTTTTATCGATTATTATTTAAGCGAGTGGCACGCCAACAATTACCCGGCTTGGATCCGGGCCGCCAATGCGGTTCTGGGCACCGATTATCAAGTAGCCTATGCTTGGGGTGAGCTGGAGACCTCTCCCCGTGATGGAATCACCACCGCCAAGTGGTGCGAAACATTCGGTGCGACTCCCTGCGCCACCATAGAGGAGGTCTGCGAGAACAGCGATGTGCTGCTGATCCTTGCCCCCTCTGACCCCGACAAGCACCTGCCCTATGCCAAAATCGCGCTTCCCTACGGCAAGCCCACCTACATTGACAAGACCTTTGCCCCCGACCTTGCCACGGCCAAGGAGATCTTTGCGCTGGCAGAGCAGCACGGCACCCCCTTTTTCAGCACCTCGGCCCTGCGGTATGCCACCGAGCTGGGCGACCTTGCAGGCAGTCGACAGCTGGCCGTGACCGGCAGCGGCCGCACCGCCGACGAGTATCTGGTGCATCAAGCAGAAATGCTGGTAAAGCTGCTGGGAGAGGGCGCCTCCAAGGCCCGCGCCATGCAGACCGGCCTGCTGACAGTTTTTGAGATCGGCTATGCGGACGATCGCCGCGCAACTATGACCTTTTCCCCCAACGCCTTACCCTTCACCTTGCTTGGCGAGGGCGGCGAAAAGCCCCGTTGGCGGCAGATCAAATCCGACTTTTTTGCCCTGCTCCTCCAGGATATCCTCCGCTTTTACGAAACCGGCAAGGTCAGCTTTGACATTGCCGAAACGCTGGAGGTTATGAAGGTGCGCGAGGGGGCCTTGAAGGCCCGGAACACGCCCGAGGAATGGATTGCACTATAACACAAACGGCAGATGCGACAAAAACCGCATCTGCCCTCTTTTTTACTTGACGGCAAGCCCAAAATGCTTTATAATGAAGGTATCACTTCGTGTGCCGATGGCACACACAAGGAGGAGCATATGGCAAAAATCATCGGTCCCGGATCCTTGAACGTAGACATCACGGGCTACGCCCCCCACCTCCCCGTTGGCGGAGAAACCACCAAGGGCACCTCTCTGCGCTTTAGCCCCGGCGGCAAGGGCAGCAATCAAATGACCGCCGCACACCGCGCCGGTGCCGAGGCAATGTTGATCGGCGCTATGGGAAACGATGTGCTGGGCAATATTTTGAAAAAGCACTATCAAACCGAGAAAATGTCGCAAAAACACATCACCGTATCCGATAATTTTGAAACCGGGAGCGCCTTGATCGAGATCGACGGCCGCGACGGGCAGAATCGCATTATTGTGATCCCTGCCGCCAACGAGCTGGTGGATCGGGCCGCCGTGCTGGCAGCCGAGGGCGACTTCGCCGACTGCGATGCTGTGCTGACTCAGCTGGAAACCACCACCGAGGCGGTGCTGGCCGCCAAGGAGCTGGCACACAAATACGGAAAGCCCTTTATTCTCAATCCTGCCCCCTACGGTGTCATAGACCCTGCCGTGTTTGATGGCGTGGATTATGTCACACCTAACGAGACCGAGGCCGAGGAGTTCACCGGTGTAAAGGTGGATTCGGTAGAGGACTGCCGCCTTGCCGCAGCCAAGCTGATGGCAATGGGCGTAAAAAATGTTATCATCACCCTTGGCGTGCGCGGTGCCTTTTTTACCGACGGCAAGCGCGAGTTGCTGGTCCCCGCTCTGAAGATGAAGGCCGTGGAGACCACCGGTGCCGGCGATGCCTTTAATGGTGGTTTTGTGACCGCCTTGGCAGAGGGCTGCGATGTGGAGACCGCTTTGAAATTTGCCACCTGCACCTCGGCCATTTCGGTGACCCGTCTGGGTGCCGCCTCCTCCATGCCCCAGCGCCACGAGATCCTTGCCCTGCTAAAGCAGGAATTTGGCATTGAAATGCAATAAAATTGATATACGTTACCTTGTTTTGAAAACAGAAAGATGGGAGCCTTATGAACAGACATCTAAAGCACGAGGTTTTGAAATGTGATTTTTGCGTGGTAGGCGGCGGTCTTTCGGGCAGCTTTGCGGCCCTTGCCGCGGCACGTCGCGGTGCCAAAGTTATTCTGATGCAGGATCGCCCCATGCTGGGCGGAAATGCATCCTCCGAGATTCGTATGTGGGTGCGCGGTGCCAAAGGAAAGTTCGAGCGCGAAAGCGGTCTGATCTCCGAGCTGGAGGAGCGCAACATCCGTCGCAACCCCACGTTGGTGCCTTCCTTATTTGATGCCACCCTTTACAGCATGCTCCGCGAGAATGAGAACATCCGCCTATTGCTCAACTGTTCCTGTGCCGATGCCGTAGCCGAGAAGGGGCACATCGTCAGCGTAACGGGTTGGCAGACCACCACCTACACCTGGTATACCGTTGAAGCCGATTATTTTGCGGATTGCTCCGGCGACAGTATCCTTGCTCCTTTGATCGGTGCAAAATACCGCCACGGGCGCGAGGCAAAGGCGGAATACGGTGAAACACTGACCCCCGATGTGGCCGACAGCTACACAATGGGCATGTCGATTCTGCTGGCCGCCCGAGAGACCGATCATCCCGTTCCCTTTACGCCCCCCACCTTTGCCAATGTTTATCCCACCGATGATTCCTTTGCCAACGGCAAGTGCGACAACAAATATGCCCTCAGCCGTGACCATAAGATCGGCACCAGTGGCTGTAATCTTTGGTGGGTAGAGCTTGGCGGCGATATGGACAGCATTCACGATGCCGATCGGTTGCGTGATGAGCTGTTGGCCGCCATTTACGGCGTGTGGGATCACATCAAAAACCGTGGTGATCACGGCTTTGAGAACTGGGATCTGGAATTTGTGGGCTTTTTGCCCGGCAAGCGCGAGAGTCGCCGCTACATCGGTGACCACATTCTGACCGAGGGCGAAATTCTGGAGGGCGGTCACTTTGACGATGTAGTCGCCTTTGGCGGATGGCCCTTGGACGATCACAATCCCCACGGTATGCGGCAGTTGGGCGAGGACACCTCTCCCTCGGTCTGCATCCCCACTCCCAATCCCTATGGCATTCCCTACCGCGTGCTGTATGCACCGGATTTTGACAACTTCTTTTTTGCCGGCCGTAACATCAGCGCCACCCACGCGGCCCTTTCCTCTACCCGTGTAATGGCCACCTGCTCGCTGCTGGGGCAGGCCATGGGCACCGCCGCCGCGTTGGCAGTACAGCACAAGACCACGCCGCGAGGTGTTTATGAAGATCACCTTGCCGCGCTCCAGCGCGCCCTGCAGGAGGACGATATGTTCCTGCCCGGCAAGCCGGTCTCCTATCACAAGGCCCTGACCGATGCACAGACCAATCTGACCGATGCACAAAAGGGCGCGCTGTTCAATGGTATCGAGCGCCCCCGTATCGAGGGCGACGAAAACGGTATCTGGCAGAATGTGGGCGAGGCGTTGACCTTCACTTTCCCCGCTCCAACGGCCCTTGGTACGCTGCGCCTGCGCTTTGACCCCGACTATACCAGAGAGTCGATCTCTATCAACAAAAAAATGAAGGTATTTACGCAAAAGCTGCACACGGGTAAGGATTTCCAACCCGTGAAGGTAGCCGCCACTCTTGTAAAGGGCTTTACCGTTCTGGTGGACGGCAAAGCGGTTTTCACCACCAACGACAACCACCGCTCGGCCGTCAAGATCCCCTTGAACGTCACCGGCCGCGAGCTTTCGATCCGTTGGGAATCCACCAACGGTGCAAAAAAGGTGCATTTGTTTGCGGTGGATCTGATCTGAATTGCAAAAGAAAAAGCCGCCCGGTGGGCGGCTTTTTCTTTTATTTGTCGCAAAAACAGTAAAACGGTATTGCTTTTATTTCACCGAATGCTCTTGGACATATGCCTCCAAAATGCCGGCGGCAGTGCCCACTTGACGGGCGCAAGGCCGGGTACGATAGTACTCCTCGGTACGAGGATCGGGGTCGGGCGCGGTATCCTTTCCCTTCTTGCTGCCCAAAAGCTCACGGCAGATCAAGGTGCCGTGCGCCTCCTTAAAGGCATCGCAAAGGGAGCGGATCAAGCGATAGTGAGCGGCTTTGACGGCGTCGTCGGTGAGATCGTCATAGCCGTATAGAGCGCCGGCCACCATACACATCCCCGAAACGGCGCCGCAGACCTCCCGTTGACGGGCCAAGCCACCGCCGAAGGGGGCGGCCAACCGCAGTGCGGTTTTTTCATCCATGCCTATCAGATCGGCAAAAGCAGCGACCACGGCCTGGGCACAGTTTGCACCCGATAAAAACAGCTGAATGGCCTTTTCTTTTCGCGTCATTTCCATACCGTTACTCCAGCTCCAACGAATCGCAATGCAAGAATTCGTGAGCCTGGAGCAAGGAATTGGCAGGGATCACCTTGCTGGCTCCGCAGGACTTGCAGGTCACCTTCACGCCTTCGGGCAGGATCTCGGCATCGTATTCCCGTTCCTCGCCATCCTTACAATGGCAACGGATCTTTCCTTCCGCATCCAGATCACGGATTACAAACATGACGATCTCCAGTACCTGCGGATCGGGGAGCAGCTCCTCAGCCTCCTCACCATGCAGAGCGCCGAAATCGGTAATGCCGTTCTTTTCCATCAGCTCCAGCAGCATCAGCTCGGTGCGGGAAAGCTCTGCCTTAACATGATTGATCTCACCCATCACGCAGATGTTGATATCGGAATAGGGGCAAGGCAACGAGAACAGCTCACTGCCAAAAAAGATGCTTTCGCTGACGGTAAAATGATGGGGGTTGGGGCAGATGATACAAGGAACGGTCAGCCGCACCTTGCCGTTACCGGCCAGATTGACCTCCATAGCGCTTTTGCCGCAATCGCACTTTAATCGGACCATCGAGCCCTTTAAATGAAACAGATTCACGGCGGTCATTACGCCCGCACCGCAATGGGGGCAACGATAAGCAAGTGTGGTTTGTTTGGATTCGAGAACCATAGTCAAAGCTCCTTTATCACGCGACGTTAAATATCATAACTGTCGATAATGTCATAATTATACCCAAAATGCAGCGCTTCTACCCATCCGTTGTACCAATCGGCAAAGGCAACATCGTAGAGCCGCATCCGTGCCTCGACCTCCCCATAGGAATAGCCGTTTGCAGTATACAAAATCACATATGTATAGCTGCCGATCTCCACGCGGCCATGATCGCCAAGGGTGCGCTCCGTGGCAAACAGCCAATCCGAAATTTCGGCAAGACCGGTGTTATCGGGGGTCAGATTTTGCTCGGCACCCACGGTGCCATAGGCCGAAAAACCGTTAAACGTGTCGGCGTTTTTGCTTTTTTGCAAAGCGGAAAGCACCTCGCTGACCTTGCCGTCATCCGCCTTGCCCCCTACATAGGGGATGGCCAGATAGGCGATGTTGCGGGAGGGGGTATTATCGTTAAGCCCGTTTGCGGCAGCATAGGCCTTTGCCGCATCGGTGGTAATGCCCTGCTCCAAGCGTTTGGTCAACGTGGCGGAATAGGTGGCGGCCAGCAGCTCCAGCTCCCGTACGGCACGCAGCGCCGTCTCGTTGGCAAGTGGGCCGTAGAGGGCCTGCAAATACTCATCTAAGCTGATGGAATAGCCGGCAGCGGCATCAAAGCGCATACCGGAAATATCCTGCTCAATGGCGCTTTTGTGCGCCTCAGTCAGAGTGACACCCTCGCTTTGTGCAGCCTCGCAATAGATCAGCATTTCACAGACGCGCTCCAGCGTGGCGTTCATCAACACATCGTACCAGGAAAGACCGTCATCATAGATCTGGTCGTGCAGGCTTTTGGTCTTGTCATAGGTCACGTGCTTTTCCATTTCGGAGATCAGCACACCGCCATAATCGTAAAAGAAAAACGCCATCATTCCCGGGGTCACGGTGAAATGATCGGTGCGCATCGCCACATCCTTATCATAAACCGGCTCCCCTTGGATCATAGATAGTCCGCTACTAAGGGGCGCATCGCTCCCCTTTTTGCAGCCGATGGGTGCCATCAGCAGCACCGGCAACAGCAACAGCAGCAGCAACCGCGCCAATATGTGTTGTTTGGTCATGACCTTCTCCTCTTGGGGCGAAATGGCTCGGGCGCGCAAGCACCCGAGCCATTTCGCATTTTAACCGTTTCGCTATGGTCATAGCAACGGTGTGTGCCGATCTTAGCCGGCAATGTAGCGATAGTAATCGCTGTTTACGGTAACGGGGTGAGTCTCCTGAATGCCCTTGAGGTAAGCGGTGTTATCGTTGCCGGAAAGGGTCTTTTTGATCTCGCTTCTCCAGGTCTCGTTCTCGTTGCCAACGTAGTACATAATGTGGTAGCCATAGGTGGTCTTAACGGGTTCGGGATAACCGATCTCGCCCTCGACACGGGTGCTATCGAAGAGCCATTCCTCAAACTCCTCAACCATCTGGCCCTCGTAAACATCATCGTAGAATACGTTGCCGTCCTCGGTATATTCCAGACCATACTCCTCGAACACAGACTGATCGATCTTGTAGTACTTGGAGCCGTTCTCGCGAGTAGCCTCGGTGATCTTGCCCTCGGCATACAGGGTATCCAGCAGCTCGCCTGCCATAGCATAAGCGGTCAGCTTGCCATCGCGAGCCAGCACCTTGTCAGCCAGCTCCTTGATCTTGCCGGTGAAGGCGGAGGTAGAGGTCTTGCCGTCATAGGTAGTGCTCTTGAACAGGATATGACCAACGCTGCGCACCAGATCGTCGTTGCGGTGCATGCCGGTCACAAAGAAATAAGCGGAATAGGTGGAGGTTGCCTTCTGGTATTCCACAGGCTTCTCCTCAGAACCCTCGGAGCCTTCAGCGCCTTCGGAGCCTTCAGAACCCTCGGTCTGAGCCTCGGGCTGGCCATCGGATTCCTCTTTCTTCTCGGTCTCCTCGCCCTTGATGGCGCTGACCACATCCTCCAGCTTCTTGGTATCGCCGTTCTTGCGCAGGTAGGTCTTTACATCATTTTCCTTCTTGGATTCAAACAGCCACTCGTCCAGATCGTCATCACCATCGCCATCCGCAGCGTTTTCAACAGCAGCCTTCAGCAAAGCCTTCTCAGCAGCAGCGCTGCACTCGGCGATCTGCTCCTCGGTCAGGGCATCCACGGTGGTCTCCTTCTTCTCGGCCATGGCAGCCATTTCGTCCTCCAGAATGTAGTTATACAGCTTCTGGTTGAAGTCGATGGCGGAAACACACTTGATCAGTTCTTCCACGCGGGCGGCGTACTTTTCCTGCTCTGCCTTATACTTAGCAGCGGCCTCCTCGTTTTTGGTAGCGGCATCATCGCCCGTATCAACAGGAGCGAAGGTAGCGGTAAAGGTATAGCCGATGTAATCACAGTAAACGTCGTAGGTGGACTTGTTGTTGTTATAGTACTCGTCAATACGGCCGTCGGTCACGCCGGCAAGGAACTCCTCTGCCTTGTGGTTGGACCACTTGGTAGCCAGCTCGGTCAGCTTCATCATAGCGCGGACGTCCTTCAGGATCACGCCTTCGCCGTACATCAGGCTGAGATAGCCGTTGGTGGAGTAGCCGTAAAGGGTCGCGTACTGCTCCAAAGCATCCAGCTCTTTCTCGATCTCCTCCAGCTCCTCATCGGTCAGTGCGAAGTTGGCAGCCTTGGCCTCCTCGCAGCAGGCCAGGATCTGGCGCACGTCGCTTTCTGCAACACCTGCAAAATAATCAAACCAGGTCGTGGTGACCAGCTGACCATCAGGGCCGGTCACAGAGCTGTAAACCTGCTCGCGCAGGGGGGAGGAGGTGTCCAGAGCCTTGCCGCCCTCACCGCCGCCAATGGCAATGCTGGTGCCGTATTGCTCGGAATATTCCTCATACATAGCAACACGATTCTGGTACTCGGTATAGACCAGATAGGACATCATCGGTACGGTCACTTCAAAGTTCTGAGATTCTGCAATGATGCGCATACGCTTAAACGTACCGCGAGAATTCAAAACGCTGATAGCAACCACAGCAATCAGCAGCACCAGTACGGCCACCACGATCAGCGTGCCGACCCACGTGGGCATGCCTTTGCTTGCCTTCTTCTTGCCGATGTTCTTCTTACCAACATTCTTGTCGGTCAGAACCGTTTCGGCTCTTTCATTTCTTGTTCTGTTTCCTTTTCCCATTGTTGGAACCACCTTTTTGTTATTATTTTATTGCACCGTATGCGTTTTTTTCATACAATGCGTTGCCGCGCGAATGCGCGGATGGGGACTTTGATCATTATAGCGGATGCGTGTGTCCGCTGTATGACGGATCTGTGAATATCACACATCCATAATAACCGGCAGGATCATAGGCTTGCGGCCGGTTTTGTGAAAGAGGAACTTGGAAAGATCGTCACGCACGCGGGTTTTCAGCCGCATACGGTCACGGGCATCGCCAGAGCGAAGTCCGGTTTCCAGCGAGCGCTGAACCACCTGCTTTGCTTCATCCATCAAGGGCTCGTTCTCGCGGACGTAAACAAATCCGCGGGAGACCACGTCGGGGCCGGAGAGCAGCATTTTATGCTCCTCATCAATGGTAGCAACCACCACGATCAAGCCGTCTTGAGACAGGTGACGGCGGTCACGCAATACAATATTGCCAACATCGCCCACGCCATAACCGTCTACCAGTACCTGACCGGCAGGGGCAACCCCTGCAAAACGCGCACCGTTTGCGTCAATTTCCAGTACTTTACCGATTTCGGAAATAAAAATATTGCGATCGGGAATACCCATTTCCAATGCCAGCTCACGGTTGGCAGCCAGATGGCGGCTTTCGCCGTGGATGGGCATATAGTAGCGGGGCTTGGTCAAGGCCTGCATCAGCTTGATCTCCTCCTGGCAGGCATGGCCGGAAACGTGAACCTCCATGGCGGAATCGTGCAAGACCTCCACGCCGTTTCGAGACAGCTCGTTGACCACACGACCCACAAGCTTTTCATTGCCGGGGATCGCGCTGGAGGAAAGCACCACCAGATCGCCGCGGCCAAGCGTGACCTGTTGGTGATCGGAATAGGCCATACGGTACAGGGCGGACATAGGCTCACCCTGGCTGCCCGTGGTGACCAGCGTCAGCTGCTCGGGCTTAAAGCGTTTGATATCGTTGATATCCACCAAAAGGCCCTTGGGAACCTTCATATATCCAAGCTCAACGGCGGCACCTACAATATTCAGCATACTGCGCCCCGTAATGGCCACCTTGCGGCCGTGCTGGGCGCTGATGTCAATGATCTGCTGCACGCGATGCACGTTAGAGGAAAACGTGGAAATCACGATACGTTTATCGGGATTTGAGGTAAAAATATACTCCAGCGAGCGGCCAACCGTTTTCTCAGAGGGGGTAAAGCCTGCCCGTTCTGCATTGGTCGATTCGCACATCAGCATCAAAACGCCCTTGTTGCCCAACTCGCCAAGGCGGGTCAGATTCATCATTTCGCCCTGAATGGGGGTGATATCCAGCTTAAAGTCGCCGGTGTGAATAATGGTACCCAGAGGGGTATGAATGGCCAGGCAACAGGCATCCGCAATGGAGTGATTGACACGGATGAACTCCACATTCAGCGCGCCTGCGCGTACCGTATCCCCTGCACTAACGGTGCGAAGGTCGGGGGCAAAGGGGAGCGAATGCTCCTCCAGCTTGTTTTTGATGATGCCCAGCGTCAGCTTAGTGCCGTAGATGGGGGGCTGCACACTGCGCAGCACATAGGGGATAGCGCCGATATGATCCTCGTGCCCGTGTGTGAGAAAAATACCACGCAGACGGTCACTGTTTTGCTCTAAATACGTGACATCGGGAATAACCAGATCCACTCCCAACATATCCTCATCCGGGAAGGCCAGGCCGCAATCCACCACGATCATGTCATTGTTATACTCAATGACCGTCAGGTTTTTGCCGATCTCCTGCAATCCACCAAGAGGAATGATTCGAATCTTGCCTTTCTCTTTTTTGGTTCTTGGCATAAAATCTCCTTTCTGATTGACTTAAAAAAAGGAACACAAAAGCAGACTCCCATCAAGGCGTACCACGTCCCCCGCCCGTTTGCTGGAGCCTATACAAATTGCTTCCGATCTCAAAATACATCCATTTTATTATTATACACCAATATACGCTTCTTGTCAAGTGTTAGAATAGCAACAGGGGCAACATTATGATCACCGCCCCCAGGGCGCCGCATAGAAACCCCCAACAGAAGGTCGAAAACCGACCGGTGGCGCGTTTTGATGGCGGTTGCAACACGTTTTTGTGTCCAATGATACGGTTGGCCTCTACCACCATATCCGAGGGGAGCGAAGCCGTTTTTTGAGGGCGTAGGATGAGATACGCCCGTTCAAACAGCGGACTTTCGCGGGTCTCTAATACGTACATTTCTTTTTGACAGCCTTTCAGCACAAAATCAGCCTCCTTGTAACTTGTTTTTGCCCCTATTTTTGCCAGGGGCGCGTGAAAATAATCGCAAAACACGCAAACGGTATGCTGTTTTTTCGACATTTTTTGCGGTTTCGACAAGCCTCGGCAAAAGCTTCTCTCCCCATTCGACAAGGTTCGGGAATTAAAATTTAAAAGAGCGAAGAAAATGTGAATATTCCATAAATTACCATTTTTGGATATTGACATCCATTTTTCGACCTGCTATAATAGGGTCAGGGTCGAAAACCCGAGAATGAAAGCATATAATAGGAGGAATGATATAATGAAATCTACCGGAGTGACAAGACAAATTGACGAGCTGGGCCGCTTTGTGCTCCCCATTGAGATCCGCCGCGCCATGGGTCTGAAGGTCAAGGATACCCTTGAGATCTTTACCGACGATGACGGTCGCATCATTTTACAGAAATATCAGCCCGCCTGCATTTTCTGTGATCACGCAGATGACATTGTATTGTTTGAAGGCAAGCGCATCTGCAGCAAGTGCATGGAAAAAATCAAGGCGATCTAATATATAAAAGCGCTTGCGGCAGCTGCCGCAAGCGCTTTTCATATAGACGGATCAAGCCCAGCTCATAGTGGTGGGCTTTGCTTCTTCGATGACAATGGGCTTAAGGAAGGTCACGGCCTTGCGCAAGCCTTCGTCAATGCTCATCAAGCTATCCTCATGCTCGATAGACAGCACACGATCATAGCCACACAGGCGCAGGTTGGAAACCAGATCGCGCCAGTAGGTCTCGCCATTGCCATAGCCAACGGTACGGAACACCCACGCGCGATGAATCTCATCGCCATAGTGCTTGGTATCCAGCACACCGTTCTTGGCGGTGTTGTAGGTATCGATCTTGGTATCCTTGGCGTGTACGTGATAGATGGCACCGGCCAGCTCACGGATGGCGGCCACGGGATCCATTCCCTGCCAAATCAGATGGGAGGGATCAAAGTTGGCACCGATCACATCACCAACTGCGGCGCGAAGGCGGAGCAGCGTTTCGGGGTTATACACGCAGAAGCCAGGATGCATTTCAAAGGCGATATGAGGAACATGATGCGCCTTGGCAAAGGCACCTGCCTCCTTCCAATACGGAATCAGCTTTTCGTTCCACTGCCAATCCAGAATGGCAAGAAAATCCTCGGGCCAAGGGCAGGTCACCCAGTTGGGGTATTTGGAATCCTCGGAGTCACCGGGGCAACCGGAGAAGGTAATGACCGTGTCTACGCCCAGTTTTTCGGCAAGCAGGACAGCATTGCGGAAATCCTTATCAAACTGTGCAGCGATCTCCTTGTTGGGGTGGAGTGCGTTACCGTGAGCAGCCAAAGCGCAGATCTCCATATCGTATTTTTTAAAGGTTGCCTTGAACTCCTCCAGTGCGGCAGGATCCGCCAACAGCTTCTCGGGGTTGCAATGCGCCTTGCCGGGATAGCCGCCGGCACCGATCTCTACGGTGTGAACGCCCAGAGAGGAAAGAATGGAAAGGGTTTCATCCAAGGATTTGGAGCCGTACAGATTTGCAAGAACACTGAGTTTCATAGTGTGTATTCCTTTCTGCCAAAGTGGCATTAGATTTTGATGGTAAGGGGCAACAGGCGAGCAAAAACCAAATGTGTCATGGTATGTACGTCATCATCACGGAGAAGCTTTCGGCAATTTGCTTGCAAATCGGTGGTGTTCAACCACCGCGAAAGCTTCATCTGCTTCGCCCTTGGGCGAAGCTGGGTAACAGAAGTATTGGGCGATTTTTCAAAGCTCAAACTATTTCCATTTGGCAAAGAAAAATCGTTCAAGGCGAGGCACGACGGGAGAAATGGACGATGACGAATATACATTCGTCGAGTTCATTTGTCACGGAGTAACAAAGTATTGGACGATTTTCAAAGCTCAAACCATTTCCATTTGGCAAAGAAAAATCGTTCAAGGCGAGGCACGACGGGAAAAATGGACGATGGCGAATATACATTCGTCGAGTTCATTTGTCACGGAGTAACGAAGCATTGGGCGATTTTTCAAAGCCAAAAAGGGTCACCGCCAAGGCGGTGACCCTTTCTTAGGTTACACCCCTTTCGGGGTCTGTTTTGAAATTACTGCTTATCCTCTTCCTCAGCGGCAGCCTCGGCAGGAGCTTCTTCAGCAGTCTCGTCGATAACCTCGACCTCGCCCTCAGCAGAGACGTCGTCGGCAGCGACGGGCTTATTCTTCTTCTTGATCACAATGATCACAACCACAACGATGGCACCAACCACCAGAACACCACCAACGATGATCAGGATCAGAGCCCATACAGGCAGACCCTTCTTGGTGTTATTCTTAACGGGCTTGCGGTCCTTGTTTCTTTCTTCCAGCTCGGCACGGTCAACAAAGCCCTCGGAATAGTCCTTCTGGTTCTCCTGGTTGTCCTCAACCTCATCGGGCTTCTGAACGGTTACGCTCAGCCAAGCGGAAACACCGGCGGTCTGCCAGGTGCTTTCGCCACCCTGCAGAAGCTTGCCATCCGTACCCTTGATAACGGGGTTGGCCTTGGTGTCGAATACGCCTTCGTTAAACTTCTTATCGTTACGGTCAACCCAGTCATAAACCAGGCCAGCCATCTTGGCATTGTAGTAATCCATTACAGCCACGTTAGCATCAGCCGCATTAGCAGCAACTGCTTCGGCATAAATTCTTGCCTCAAGGCTAGCAAGACCGTGAGCCACAGTGATGGCACCCTCAACCTTGCTGGCACCAACGGGATCTACGTAGTTCCACTGCCATGCGGGCATGGTACCGGGCGAGGGAGCCTCGGTATAAGCAACAACGGCAGTTTCCATATAGCTCTTAACGTAACCGGCAGCTACGTAATCGTCATAGAACTCAGTCTCGCCAGCAACCTTTCTGTTCTCGTTGAGCAGTTCGGGCTTTGCGTTAGCGGGAACGTAGTAAGCAGCGAAGTTGTCCATAGACTCGTTGGTCAGAATACCAACGGGAGTATTGACACACCACTCGGCCATGCACTCTACTCTGGGGTCGAGCTGTGCCTGATTCTGACCGGGAGTGGTAACAGCATTGTTATCAAGGTTCCAATCGTTGGGAACAATGGCGTACATCCAGTCAGCATTGAGAGACATATGAGTAGAAGCAATGCCGCCGGCGGTGTTGCCGCCCTTGCCGCAAACAGCCAGAACCAAAGCCTCATCGGGAACATTGTAGTAGTTGCGGAAGTAAGTAAAGGGAATATCGGTTGCGGTGGGAGCGATGGTGGGGCCAACCTTACCGGCAATCTTGTCGGTATCGCCAGTCCAGAACCAGATCACAGCAAACTGGCCGGGCTTGAGCAATGCAGAAGAGGGGTTGTAGCACTGGTACTCTTTTGCATTTGCAGGTGCCTCAGCGGTGTAGATGTCACCGCCAGTCAGTTTGATCATGTTGGTGAACTTGCCGGGATTAGCACCGGTCTTTCTGAAACCGCTGCTCTTGGTGCCGGCGATGGCGTAATCATAGAGGTTGACCTCGGTTTCGCCTGCGTTGTAGATCTCAATGTAGTCAAAGGCATCAGGAGAAGTCCAGACAGCGGCGTCGGTACCGGAGATCTTGTCGTCGAAATCGGTATGACCGGTCTTGGAGTTTTGGAGCATCTCGGTGATGATCAGGGTGGGTCTTTGATCGGCAGTGGAATTGTCGAAAGCAGACTTGGCAACATCCTCTGCAGAAGCAGGGAGAACGGCCACAACACCCACAAGCATCATAACAGCCAAAATGGCAGCAAGAAATTTGCGCATGGTTAGCACCTTCCTTTTTTCATATTGTGTCATCATTATAATATAACTTCTGCCGTTTGTCAATAAGTTTTTCAAAAAATGCCCTTTCCATTTGTGTAAATTATGCAAAATTACGGTTTGCACGCCGGTTTCTTTACAGTTTTGCAATAAACAGAGCGCTTTTTGCGCCGTTACGGGTTACGGAGCTCTTTGTCAAACTCGTCCAAAGGTGACGGCTCCGCGCGCGCGAAATATATTAAAGGAGGAAAAATTCGCCAAAGGGGCTTGCATTGCCACGGCTTTTATGTTACAATAAATCTGCATGGGGCCTTTGGAACAAGCTCCAAAATAAAAATCAGAACGGAAGGTATCAAGCAATGGCAAAGACCAGTATCGTTGATTGGAAAACAATCACCAACTTCGTTGTCGACTCCTTCGTCGGCTACGGCATTCCTCGCGAGGATGCTATCATCTGTGCAGACGTCCTGCTCGAGAGCGACAAGCGCGGCATCGAGTCTCACGGTTGCAACCGCTTTAAGCCCATCTATCTGGACCGCATCGAGGCCGGCATCCAGAACCCCGTCACCAACTTTGAGATCATCAAGGAAACCGAAACCACCGCTGTGGTAGACGGTCACGACGGCATGGGCCAGGTCATCGGCTACAAGTCCATGAAGATGGCCATCGAGAAGGCTAAGAAGTACGGCATGGGCATGGTCGTTGTCCGCAACTCCTGCCACTACGGTATTGCAGGCTACTACACCTCTATGGCCACCAAGGCCGGCTGCATTGGTCTGACCGGCACCAATGCCCGCCCCACCGTTGCCCCCACCTTTGGTGTTGAGGGTATGTTTGGTACCAACCCCCTGACGCTGGGCGTTCCCACCGACGAGGCTTTTGACTTTAACTTTGACGCCGCTACCTCCACCTACCAGAACGGCAAGCTGGAGTACTATCAGCGTCTTGGCAAGGATGCCCCCAAGGGCGCTCTGGTTGCCACCGACGGCAACGCTTATGAGGGTCTGGCAGGCGACGCTCTGAAGGCTATGGCTCGCGGCGAGGCTGCTCTTTGCACCCTCGGCGGCCCCGGCGAGGAGCTGGCAGGCTACAAGGGCTATGGCTTTGCTATGTTTGTTGAGCTGCTCAGCGCTGCTCTGCAGGATGGCAGCTACGGCAAGGCTCTGACCGGCAAGGGCGAGAACGGTGAGAAGGTTCCCTTCCATCTGGGTCACTTCTTCATCGCCATCGACACCGATCACTTCCTTGGCGAGGATGTTTGCCGCAAGAAGGCCGGCGAGATCATCCGTCAGGTTCGCTCCGCTAAGCGTGCCCCCGGTGCAGAGCGCATCTACACCGCAGGCGAGAAGGAGTACGAGATCCGTCTGGCTCGCGAGGCCGGCGTTCCGATCAACGAGTCTGTACAGGCTGAGATCTGTGCCGTTCGCGACAAGCTGGGCCTGACCCAGTACAAGTTCCCCTGGGAGAACTGATTGCGTTAATAAAAGCCACCCCGATGCATCGGGGTGGCTTTTTTGTTGCAAAAACGCGACAACGGTGTGGCATTTTAAGGAATCAGCAGGTATCGCACCCCCGCAAGTGACCCAGGGGCACCGGGGGCATCTGGGCTGATGCCGTTGGCATCGGCTACGGCATCGGGGGCAACGCCATAGCGCTTAGCTACTGCCCATAGGGTATCCTCACCCGTGGGATAGCACAGCTCCAGATCGGCGCGCGCGGCAGCCTCGGTTGGTGTCAGTGCAGCCTCCTGCAGCATACGGACGCGATCGGTACGCGTGCCGCGCAATGCCAGCTGCACCTCGGCATCCATATGCAGGGCAGCACCGTCGCGAGTCAGATCGGCGTGACATTCGGGCACGGTGGCGGTCAGCTCCACCTGGTCGCAGGGCTCCTCCAGTACCGTGCGGAAGGGGGCCGTCGCCTCGCACACGCCATATTCCCCGGCCAAACGGTACAGCACATGGCAGCGAAGCTCTCCGGCAAGAAGGGTTTTTCCACCCTCGTCGCTCTTTTCGCGGATCTCCGCCTCCCCAAGGCGCAGCAATAGCTCGCATCCGTTGGGCAAACCGACCTCGGCCAAGGGGCGCTCGGCCGAAACGTGCAAGCTGCGGTTATCACAGATCACGGGGCGCCACAGCTCCTCCTCCACCTGCTGGCACCGTGCCGTTGCGCCGGGAGAAAACAGATCCTTGCACACAATAGCCTGCTCCTCGGTCTGCCCCTCGGGGCAAAGGAACACCTCGACCTCCAGATCCAGCGTCTCCTCACTCACATCCGCACGGATCGCTCCCACCGTGCCCTGCACTCTGCCCTCAGCATCGGTGTGCATCCCCTCGACGGTCAGCTCCTTTTCAAAGGGAATACGATGAGTCAGCATCACGGGAGCAGGGTCCGTTTCTCCGGTGTTTTCCCGGCACAAGAGCAGGGTAATCACCGCCTGCCCACGGCACAAAATGCCTTCGGTTTTGCACACCGTTTCATCAAAAAACACGCAACCGTGTGCAAAAATCAAGCGCAGGTCGCCTTTTTCGGCCGTCTCCTCGGACGGATGAACCGTCAACGTATCCCGCAGGGTCAGCTGCTCGGTCTCTCCCACCAACAAACGGCCGCAATCCGCCGCTTCACACAGCCGAAAAGCCTTTTCCCGTGCTTCCACGGGCCCTGTCACGCGGGGGGCGATCTGCTTGGTGCCCCACGCCCCGGTGTGAACGTGAGCGCGACACCGCACCGACAGCTTGCGTGGAGCCACTACGCGACTGATCACGGCATCCGGCACCACCTGGGCAGTAAGGCAAACCCCTTCGTTCACATCAAAATCGGCCGGCAGCTCCAGTGGCGTGGCAAGCGCATAGCTTTCCTCATGCTCGGCACCGTACAATGCCCCATCGGGCCCCACGTATAAGATGTGGTAATGAACCGTACCCGACAGCTCGGCTCGGCCACCGCCGATGAATTTACTGGGGGGCAGGATCACGGGTCTGACCCACAGCAAGCGGCTGATCTCGCTGCGGTAATCGGGGAGCGTGATCTCACAGGTCAGCTCCAAGGGCTGTGTTTTATGAAGCAGCGCGGACTGCACCCTTTCGTTTTGCTCTGCATTGCGTTCCATATGCGATCTCCTTTGCAAGGTTTTGGTCTACTGTATGCAAGACACCGCTCAAATATGAAAAACCCCGAAACGTATCGTTTTTTTCGACACGTATCGGGGTTTTCATCAATAAATATCCTTTTCCGTCAGCTGGATCAACAGCGAAACACCAATCTTGCGCTCACCGTTGTACCATCCCTGCCACGGGCCGCGCTCGGCCACGCGCCGCAGCTCCAGAATCTCGTGCAGGGGCGCGGCGATCTTCTTTTTCTCGTCGGGGGTGCCCCCCTTCCAGCCCTGCAAAAAGCCGATCAGCCAACGGGTCATCCGCAGCATATATTCGGCCTGTAGCAGATAGAATATTTCAAAGTACTCGCGCGAAGACGAGGGAAGGCGATCCTTCAGTACCTTCCATTCCTCGCACAAAGCTGAGAAACGCCGTTCGCTTTCAACAAAGCGGTCTATATAGCCAATCTCGGGGCGGTCGCTTCCACGGGCCAAATAGCGTGCAACGGTGCGCAAAACACCGTCGTTGGCCACACAGTTTTTGAAGTGCAGTTGGCCGTAATGACGATAGTAAAAGCCATGCCGCTGACAAAATGCGCGCAAAGCCTCCTCGCCAAGGTCGGCAAAGGCATCAAAATAGCGTTGCGCCTGCACCTGCATCTCGCCACCTGCTTTTCCAAATACAAAGGCATATCGTTGGCTCAGATATTCTTCCAATTGAAAGCATGCAGGAGCCCAGACCAGTGCGGCGTTCATATGGGCTCCGCGGTGAAGCTCGCGCAGGTTGGCCACGTTGAGAATGGAATAATACAGCGAGCCCAACTCTTTTGCGGCGCGGTAGGCGGCCTCCATTTTTTGAGGCGTGCAGGCCTCGGCAAGGTGGGGGCCCTCGGTCCAGTAGCCCACGTGATAATACACGCCGTAGGTACGCCCGGGCAAACGCTCGGTGGTGAAAAAGTCCTGCCCAAACATCTGATTGATGCCGATATCACTAAAAATCACGGTAGATCCTTCGGGGGTCCTCAGATATCCCTTGCCGTAAAGCTCCGCGCCCTCTAACCAAAGGGTTACGGTAGAATAAAAATCCTCATTGCCCAACACCTCGCGCACAATATCGTACTGCGTTTGAATGGCATCGGTAATAATGGCCCCACGGGCAGCTTCATTCATCGGAATGGTGCTGTCGCTTTTCCAAACGGCGCGATCGGCCTTGCCGCGCAGACCCAGCTGCCAGATCACGTGGGTGCGATATTTCGCCCACCGTTTGGCGTATTCGCGCCATATTTCCTCCATTTTGGTGCGATTGCCAAGAAAGGAAACGTTTTCCTCCAGTCCCTGCCCCTTCATATATTTCGCCGCCGAAAACCACGAAACGCCAAGAGGCTCGACATGATGCTGCGAGATGTACAGGCCCCGGCGCGTTACCGCCCGAACCAGCTGCTCCTCGGCCGGATTCATAATATCCACAAAGGACGAAGGGATCAGCAAATTGATCTTGCAGCGCAGAGCGCTTTCAATGACCATTTCCAGCACGTCGGGGTGCATCACATGGTCGTAAAAGGGATAGTCAATATCGCGGTTGCCGCCACCGGCTTTGAAATCGGTGAGCAGATCCTCGTCGTTGAGAAACCAACCGCGAAAGCGCGTTTCCCCAGGGGCATCGGTATAGGAAGTATCGGGCAGATCCTTTTGATCAAAGGGGGCCGGAAACAGTCCGCTGACCCGTGTCATAGGATCAATACCCAGCAGACGGTATTCAAAATCATAAATGCCGTAAACCGTGCCCAATGTATCAGAGCCGGCAATACGTATCCGGTTTTTATCGACCGTGACCGCAAAGGATTCGGGAACTCCCTCTCCTGTGGTGAGGATCTCAATAGGGGCGGCAGACAACACCTTTGCTCGCATGCCCAGCAAACGATCCAGGTCGCGCTCCAGATCACGGACGGCCAATTTCACAGCCGGTGCGACCGCTCCCCTGATGCAAACAGGCGTATGGCGATCCAAACAAAACATATCCCTTTCCTCCCTGTGATTTTTCTTTATTATATCACAAACAGGTGCGGCACGCAACATCCGATACACCAAACGCTGTTCGATGCATGATGTCAGGCCGTGGCAAAGGTCAGCTTTGCCCCATAGAGTGCGTTATTCTCGTCACCCACGATCACATTGTGCCACTCGGCGGTAGTGCCGTAAAACACCACGGTATCCAAAGCGCTGCAGGATGCAAACGCCCCTGCGGCAATGCGCTTTACCGAGCGATGCAACGTCAGTTCCCGGGAGCTGCGCGCCGTGGGACAGTACAAAAGGGTGCTGCCGTCAGCCGTATACAAAGCGCCGTCCGACTCCAGAAAGGCGGTATTCCCTGCCGCCACCCGTACATAGGCCAGCCGGGGGCAATCGGCAAAGGATGCGGCGGTAAGGCTGACCACGGTGGTCGGGATCTCCACCGCTCCCACGATACTACCCGCAAAAGCACCCGGTAAAATTTCGGTGACCCGGTCTCCTGCAGGGCTTTGAGGTGGGATCAACACGCAGGCGGCCGTGCAGCTTCCCATACCGGCCAGTGCGCAGGTGCCGTCACCGTTACTGCGAAAATACAGCCCTTCGCTGTAGGTTTTGACGGCCGTGGTGTTTTCCTCTGTCGCAGCATCGCCCTCCTCGGGCGTGGGAGCGTTCAGCTCGTTCTTGGTGGCATCCGTGCTCTCTTGTCCACTGACATCCTCTTGCTCGGCGGCAGAGATCTCTGTGCTTTTGCCAAGGATCACGCATCCGCAGATGATCACGCAAAGCAGCAGCAAGCTGCCGGCCATTTTCCAAATTTTCATATTTTCTCCTCCTTTTCCCGGTTTGGGGTGTTCCGATACTACCACACGCAAAGCAACCGGTCAAGCCCCAATCGCTCGCCCGAAAACGACGGAGATGCCAAGAAAGAGCGGTGATTGCCCATTTTTTGGTCGAAGGAAACGGAAGCATCGGGCACAAGGGGTGTTTTTGCGATGAAAACTTGATGGCCGCCATACATTTTCAAGCAGAGACCTGCATATCCTTGCGGCAAAATTGGCCACCTTGACATTCGGATGTTTTTTTGGTATGATATAGGGAGCGTACCGGATCAAATCCAAATACAGAGAGGTAATCCATGAAACTGCTGTTTATCGGCAACAGCCATACATACTATAACTCCATGCCCGAGACCGTGATGCGTTTGCTGGAAGCCAGCGGCCAAAAGGTACACGTCACGATGCTGACCGAGGGTGGAAAGGGCTTGGGGCACCATGTGGTTTCCCCCGCTGTGGCCTTTAATATCCGCTGTGGAAAATACGATGCCATTATCGTGCAGGATAAAGCCACCGGCTTTGACCCCGTGGCCTTTCGCGACGGTGCCAAGGCGCTGAAGGAAATGGCCGACAAGGCCGGCACTCCCTTTTATTTATATATGCCCTGGGCTGCACGCGACAACCGCGCCGCACAGCGCCCTATGACCGAGGCTTATCATCAGTTCTGCCGCAACAACGGCTGCTTGTTTGCCCCTGCCGGCGAGGTCTTTTCCCGCTTGCTGCTGACCGAGGCCCCCGATACCCTTTACCGCGAGGACGGCAACCACGCCACTCCTCTTGGCAGTTACGCTGCCGCTGTAACCGTATTTTATACCGTGACCGGCCGCAAGCGCATCCTTCATATCGAGGGACTGCAGGATCCCGGCATAGAGCAGGGCTTTGCCCCCGAGCTTTGCCAACGCATTCATACCGAGGCCTGCCGCATGACGCGACTGTATAACGGATAATGCCGGATTTGAAATTTGGTTCCGTCTCCTTAAAGCACGGATTGATGCTGGCGCCGATGGCCGGCGTAACCGACACCTCCTTTCGCATTCTGTGCCGCCGGGCCGGTGCGGAATATACCGTTAGTGAAATGGTATCGGCCAAGGCTCTTTGCTTTGAGCAAAAAATGAAAAAGGCGGGGGCGGTACGAACCGCCCCCCTTGCTACCGTCACCTGCCAGGAGGCGCCAATGGCCGTCCAACTGTTTGGCTCCGACCCCGCCTTCATGCGTGAGGCCGCCATCCTGCTGGAATCGGGTGCCTATTTGGGGGCAAGCAGTGAGCTGCCTCCTGCCGCCATTGATATCAACATGGGCTGCCCTGTGGCCAAGGTGGTGGGCAATGGAGAAGGCAGCGCTTTGATGAAATCCCCGGAAACCGCCGCCGCCATCGTGCGCGCTATCAAGGATGCCATCCACCTGCCGGTGACGGTCAAGATCCGCGCCGGATGGGACGAGCACTCTAAAAACGCCCCCGAGCTGGCCAAGCGGCTGGAGGATGCCGGTGCCGATCTGATCACGGTACACGGCAGAACACGTCAACAATTTTACGCACCGTATAGCGATAATCGCGTCATAGCCGCTGTGAAACGCGCCGTCCGCATCCCCGTAGTGGGCAACGGTGACCTCTTTACCGCCGCCGATGTCAAACGGATGCGCGAGGAGACCGGCTGCGACGGCGTGATGATTGCACGGGGCGCTATGGGCAATCCGTTTTTGTTTGCCGAAATCATTGCCATGGATGAGGGACTTTCCTATACCCCTCCCACCGACGAAGAACGGCTGGAGCTGGCTATGGTGCACGCCGCTGATATGGTGGCCCGCAAGGGCGAGCGTGTGGGACTTGCCGAGGCGCGCAAGCATATGCTATGGTATTGTAAGGGGTTGCGTGGCGCTTCTACGGCACGTGAAGCGCTGACCCACGCCGAAAGTCTGGCCGCCATCCGCGCCGTATTTGACGAATTATTGGAGAGAAATCAATGGGAATCCTGATCATCACCAACGACGAGCTGCTTTGCCGAATGCTGACCTTGGAGCTGAAGCGCCACGGTATTGCTGAGCAAGGCAAGTTAGATCTGTGCCTGGTGGATCTGGACCGTCATCCGCTCCCCCTCCACCATAAAGGCTATATCATTGGCCTTTCCCGCACCCCGGAGCAGGTTGACCCCCCCCACCATCGAAAAGCTGACGGCTCTGCTCTCTCTGCCCTTTTCGGCACGTGCCCTGCAATCGGTGCTGATGCAACTCCCCCACCCACACAAAGACACCATAGAAATCACGGGTCATACACTGCGGCTCAACGGCTCCGTCATCCATCTCAGCGACACCGAGACCGCCCTGCTGCGGCTGTTGTATGACAATCGCCACCGCGCTGTCACAAACGAGGAGCTGAACGCCCTTTTAGGCGATAGCGCCACCCACACCAACACCTTGGCCGTCTTTATGCACCGCCTGCGGCGCAAGCTTTCGCAGGACGGTGTTCAGCGCATCAAAACGCTGCGGCAAAAGGGGTATCAATGGATCGAAAACGAGGTAACGGTATGAAAAAAACGTCATTTCTGCTACTGCTCGCGATGGTGCTTTTGCTATCGTCGCTTTTGCTTTGCTCCTGCAAAAAGGATGCCTATACGCCCCCCGACACTCCCCCTGCGACCGATGACGATGGGGGTAGCTCCATGCCCCAAGAGCCCGATAACGACGGTGCCACCGAGGCCGAGCAGCATCTGGACCGTTACGGTTATCCCTTGGGCTTTACCCTACGCTTTACCAAGGGCGACAGCGGCTTTGACACCGGTACCGGCCAGATCTTTCAAGGCAACCGCTCCGAGGCCTATGATTTCAGCAGCAAGCTGCGCCAGCTTTATATAGATATGACCGAACACAACATCTACAATCTGCCCGCAGATCTGACCTACGCCACCCTTTCGGGCGGCGAAACGCCTCCTGCCGATAACGTGCTTTATACCTTGACCTTTACCGAGGATGGCAAGACCTATTCCTTTTCCATCGACTCTGCGGCAATGGACGCCTACAACACCTCTGACGTTTCCAATCTCCGCGGCCTGGTCCTCTCGCTGGCGCATCTGGCAGACGACCACTTTGCTGCCAAATCGTGAATGACCGAACCGCTGCCCCCATTGCCCTGTTTGATTCGGGCGCCGGTGGCATTGGCGTGTTGAGAGAAGTACAAAAGCTGCTCCCCCGGGAGCAGCTTGTTTATTTTGGCGACAGTCGAAACGCCCCTTATGGGGAACGTTCCGCGCAGGAGGTCAAAGAGCTGGTGCTTTTTCACGGAGAGCGGCTTTTGAAAAACGCCAAGGCCCTGGTGCTGGCCTGCAACACCGCCACCGCCGTTGCCGCTGCCACGCTGCGGCAACGGTACCCGGGCGTGCCCATCATTGGCATGGAGCCCGCTTTGCGCCCCGCGGTACATTCTTTGAAAAATCCCAAAGTGCTTGTACTGGCCACGGCGGCCACGTTGAGCCAGGAAAAATACCGTCTTTTGCAAAAAAAGTACGAAAAAAACGCAACCGTGTGGTCGATTCCGGCTCCGGGACTGGTGCGTCTTGTAGAGGCCGGCCATGGAGATTCGCCGCAGACCGACGCCTATTTGCGCACTCTCCTTGCCGATCTGCCCACACCCCCCGATGCCGTTGTGCTGGGCTGTACGCACTTTCCCTTTGCCGCCAATGCCCTGCACCGGGTCTTGGGGGATATTCCTCTTTGGGACGGTGCCGCCGGCGCCGCCGCTCAATTAAAGCGAGTATTGGAGCAAAAAGGGCTTTCCGCATCAACCGGTGCTGTGGGCAGTACCGTATTGAACGCCTCTGACCCCCGATCCCTGCCTCTTTTTTTGCGACTTTTGCACCCATAATACCAAGGAAACCGCATCAACTCTTGCAAAGAGAGCACATTTATGTTACAATAGAAATAATCACAAAGGAAAGGGAGGGATTTTATGCAGTTGACAGGTCCGCTCTTTCTTTTTGTTTTTCTCCCCCTCTCCCTTCTCCCGCTTCTCCTGCTCAAGCAGCCGCAACGGCGCTTGGCCCTGTCTTTCTTGTCGCTGCTCTTTTTCATCGTGGTCAATCGCAACCATCCCATGGGCATGATCCACATTGCGTTGCTGCTGTTTTTCGTTACCGTTTTGGCCTATCTCCCCATTCCTCACAGCGTGGGAGGTGGCCGTCTCCGCACGGTGCTGGGCGTAGTCGTCCCCTTGCTTTCGCTGATCGCCGCCCGTATTTTAGGCGAGTATTTCCCCCATTTTTACACATACCCCACCGGTATGGGCATCGTTTCTCTTGGGGCGGTCTCCTATGCCATTGACAACGCCAGAGGCGACGCCGTACGCCCCAAAAACGCCTTAGAGCTGATCGGCTATCTGCTGTTTTTCCCCGTTCTGGCGGTGGGGCCCATCCTGCGATGCAAGCAATATTTTGACCTGACCGAGGATATTTCCCTTTCTACCGAACGCTTCAGCGAGGGGGCTCGCTTGTACATGATGGGCTTTGTAAAACGCATTGCCGTGGGCGCTGTGCTGCTGCGCGCCATTGCCGAGGTGCTTTCGTACCGTGCGGTTGCCTTGCCCCTATCGGCAGTTTTGTGTCTGCTGCTGTTTTCCTATCTGTATTTTTACTTTTTTGTATCCGGCGGTGCCGACATGGCCAGAGGTGTTTGCGCCTTGTACGGTATTGTTCTCCCCCGTGACCGTGGCAATGTGATCTTTGCTACCACGCCCAGTCGGATGTTTTACGGCATTTTGCTCTCGCTTCGCAACTACTTACTGGATTATCTGTACCGCCCCCTTTGCCGGCTGTGCGGCAAGCGAGTGGGCCCTCTGCTGTTTGCATTACTGACCTTTTTGCTGACCACGCTGTTTTACCGTACGGATCTCCGCCTTCTGGTGGTGGCGTTGCCCATTTTGCTGTTCACGCTGCTCTCGCTTTTGCCCCTGCGTTGGCGCAGCAAGCTGCGCGCGCGCCCCTTGAATATCCTCTGTTCCATGGCCTCGGTGGTGCTGGTTGCCCCCGTAACGCTGGCACTGCTGATGAAAAACCCCTTGGATGTTTTTTCCCTGCTGCGAGATGCGTTTTCCGCGCCCAGCGCCTATCCCTCCTATTTCATTTTCGGCATGGTAAAGGACACTCGTTATCTTCTTCTCGCGGCCATTCCTATGATCCTTTGCCTGCTGATGGGTCGATACGCCCCCTTGCTTCGCCGCTCGTCACACACGGCCCTGCAACGCGTTTCCGCCATCGTTGGCACCATACTGCTGTTTGCCGCCTTTGTGTTGACGCTGATCTATTTCATGCCCCAGTTCCCGTGGCTTGCCGACTATGTCCACGGCCCCTTTCGTTTGTGAGGTGATGTGATGAAACAAGAATCTTCAATGCTTCACCTGATCGTGGTGACGGTCTTTGTGGGTATACTGTTAACGTGCTCCATTTTTTATTTCACCAATCTGCTGGTAGAGGGCGAATCTACCGTTGCCCCCAGCTGCTATGACGGCTCCGTCTTTGAAAGGACCGATCCCCTTTCCGCCTTTCAGCGCACCGTCTATCAGCACGACAGCTCGCTTGCGCTGATACGGGAATATCAATACCGTTTGTTTGGTATTGTCAGCGGCAACACGGTGATCGCGGGAGAGGATGATTTCCTTTTCCCCGTTTGGGATGAGGCACACCATTACTCTTATGTGGACGATTTCACCGGTAAATCCGCCTTTACTGCCCGGCAATCCGCCGCGATTCTGGCCGAGCTGGAGCGGCGGCGTACCGCATATGAGGCCTTGGGTGCCGAATACCTGCTGGTGGTGCTTCCCAACGCCCAGACCGTATACAGCGAGTGTATGCCTGCCTATTACGGTCCTATCAGCGAACAGACGCGATTGCGGATGCTGAATGAGTACCTATACGACCACGGCTACATTTATTTTGTTGATCTGACCGACGAGCTGCGAGAAGCAAAATCGGATGGGCTGCTGTACAACAACACCGAAAGCTCGCTGAACGCCCTGGGATTTTATCACGTGTATCGGGCCATATATCAGCGGTTTTCCGATGATGTTTTGGCCAACACCGACCTGATACAGCGCAAGAGCCTTCACTTTTATCAACACCGCACCACCGGCAAAAGCGTGGCAAGGGAGGCAGGGCTCTCTGACGTTGTGTACAACCGCACCGTATCGCTTTCCAACTCCACCAAGCTGAACTATCGCTATGTATACAATGCCGGCTTTGCGGCCACCACCATTCTGCTGCCCTTTTACGTTTCGTCGGAAAACACCGCCTCCCCCGAGCTGCTGCTGCAGTTTTCCAACACGTGGGACCGCTTGCAGATCGAACCCTATTTTTCTAACACCTTTGGCATGGTGACCTATCAGACGGACTTGGAGGAGGATCCGGGCACCTTTGCTGCCGCCGCCCCCAAGGTCGTGATTCAGTTTATTTACGAAAATGAGCTGTCTCTTTTGCTGCCCGAGGAAATGCAATAAGAGGCAAAATCGCGTTACGTATCCCTATTTTTGTGTAAGGAGAAGGATGTATGGCACAATGGCTTGACACGGTCTGCTTTGCCTTTGACCTCGGCATATTAGAGGCCATCCACAGCTTTGCCGTCACCACCGATCATGCCTTTTTGTGGTTTTTGCGGTTGATCAGTCTGCTGGGTGAGGAGGGCATCGGACTTATGATCATGGGGCTGCTCCTTTTGCTGTTCCGCCCCTCCCGTCGCACGGGCATTTGTGTGCTGCTGGGGCTGCTGTGCGGTCTGTTTATCACCAACATCTTTTTAAAAAACGCCGTGGCGCGGGTGCGCCCCTTTCAACGGGAGGATGTGGAAGCCTTTCGCGCGTGGTGGGAATATGCCGGCGCAACAACGGTCAGCGAAAAATCCTTCCCCTCCGGTCACACCACCGCCGCCATGTCGGCAATGACCGCCCTGTTTTTAAACGGAAACAAAAAATATAGCTGGACGGCCTATATTTTTGTGGTATTGACCGGCCTTTCCCGTATGTATCTGGTGGTGCATTATCCCACCGACATTCTGGGGGGCTTGTTGGCCGGTGGCCTGGCTGCCGCCGCCGCTTATGGCCTGACGGTATGGATTTACCGGCAGATCGCCAAGCACCCCAACGCCCCCGTCTCTCGCTTTGTGCTGCACTTTGACTTAGTGGAGCGCATACGGGGCAAGAAAACCGTCGTCCCTCGCACCACCGATACCGGTCCGGGCGACGATGCGATGTAACAGAAAAAATGCGGCACAGGTATTGCCTGTGCCGCATTTTTGTGGTATAATGTATGCTGTAAGAATGTTTCCCCCACACATTTCCATCCAAAAGGAGGAGCCTTATGTTTTTGGTATGGGGCATCTATAATCTTTTCAAAAATGGTCTGCTGCGCTCACTGCTGGCCGCCTGGCAGCCCGGCGAGACCGGACACGCCGTGGCCATTGGTCTTTCCTTTGCGCTTTGTATTCTTTTCTCCTATTTGCTGGGCAGTATCAACTTTGCCCTGGTCATTTCCAAGGTGTTTTATCACGACGATATCCGCAAATACGGCAGCGGCAATGCGGGTGCCACCAACATGGCAAGAACCTACGGCAAAAAGGCCGCTGTGGCCACCTTTTTGTGTGACGGTCTCAAGGGCGTGATCTCCATTCTGTTTGCCTGCCTTATCTTTGCACACCCCATGAGCGAGCCCTATTATTTCTACTACGTTACCGCCGTTTACTTCTCGGCCTTCTTCTGCATTTTCGGCCATGTGTTCCCCTGCTTCTCCCACTTCAAGGGTGGCAAGGGCTTTGCCACCACCGCGCTGACGGTTATCGCGCTCAACCCCTTTATCGCCGCTATCCTGCTGGCGATCTATATCCCATTGGTCGCCATGACTCGCTATATCTCGCTGGGCTCTGTCATCATTTCCCTGTTTTACCCCATTCTGCTTTCCAGCTTTGACAGCATCACGGTGCAATATGGCATCTCCACCTTTGTATCGTTGCTGATCGCCGCCCTTGTTACATGGGCACACCGCGAAAATCTGAAACGCATCTATCACGGCAACGAGCGAAAGATCAAGCTGTGGCACAAGGAGCCCGACACATCCGCTGGCACCGAAGACAACACCGACGACAAGCAATGACCCGCCCCCCAAGTGGGTGCAAACCTTTACGAAAAGGAAGAAAAAAGTGAATACGTATGCTGAACTTGCGTCGCTTTGCCTGCTGGCAGCGCGCACCGAAACCTTAAAAAAATTGATCTTTTCCCGACCCAATGACGGCGATATCAATCGCGCCACGGGCGTGCTGTGCCGCGTTGGCGGTCAAGTGGTTTTGCAGATCGAAACCCTGCACAGCGATCACAAGGCCACCCACGAAAATCTACCCCTGAATCGCGAAACCGAGGATATTCTGTCGGTGCGATTTACCCGTTTTTCACAGATCAATCTGCTGACCACAGGGGGCGACTGTGAATTCCGCCGCACCAAAAAGGGCGCCGAGCTAATACTGGGTGCCGATAAGCTGCGCCGCCGCTTGCTGGACGACATCAATCTGGAAACCGTGACCATTGGCGGCAACGACAAGGAAAAGAAGCGCATCCTCACCGGCAAAGAGCCCTTTTTGATGCATTTGGGCGTTGCCGATGCCAATGGACGCATTTATGACAAGAAACAGGCCAAATTCCGCCAGATCAACCGTTTTTTGGAGCTGATCGCGGACATTCTCCCTGCCCTGCCCAAGGAGGAGATCCGTATTGTGGATCTGTGCTGCGGCAAAAGCTATCTTTCCTTTGCCGTGTACCATTATTTTGCAAACGTATTGGGATTTTCGGTTTCGATGACCGGTGTGGACCTCAAGCCCGACGTAATCGATTACTGCCAGGATGTGGCCGAAAATCTCCATTTTGACGGTTTGGAATTCCTGTGCGGCGATGTGGGCGCATATGAGACCGCTGACGAGCCCGATCTGGTCATTTCTCTCCACGCCTGCGATACCGCCACCGATCTGGTGCTGGAGCGCGCGCTGGATTTTGAGGCCAAGGTCATTCTGGCCACCCCCTGCTGTCACCACGAGCTCAATCACAATCTCAACTGCCCTGCGTTGGATTTCATTGCCCAGCATTCAATGCTGCGCCAGAAATTCTGCGATGCCGCCACCGATGCGCTACGCCTGAAGTGGTTGGAGGCCAACGGCTATGATGTAACCGCGTTGGAGCTGATCGACCCCGATGATACCCCCAAAAATATTATGCTCCGTGCCATCCGTCGCCCCACCGCCGGTGAAAATACCCCGGCCGAGGTGCGCGCCATTGCCGAGTACAAGGCAGCCCGTGATTTTTTGATGGGGCCGCCCCAAAAGACTGCGAAAAAGAAGAAATAAGGAGCTTTCATGGATCTGCGCCGAGTACTTAGCTATGTCCGCCGCGCCGTGGACGATTATCAGATGATCGAGGCAGGCGATCGCGTGGCCGTTGGCATTTCGGGGGGCAAGGATTCCCTCACGCTGCTGGCAGGTCTGGCCGGTCTGCGTCGCTTTTACCCCAAGCCCTTTGAGGTGGTCGCCATCACCGTGGACATGGGCTTTGAAGAAAACCACGATTACAGTCAGATCGAGGCCTTTTGCCAAGAGCTGAACGTGCCCTTTCACGTTAAAAAAACCGACATCTATAACATCATTTTCAACATCCGCAAGGAGAAAAGCCCCTGCGCCCTTTGCTCGAAAATGCGGCGCGGCGTGCTGCACAACACCGCCAAGGAGCTGGGCTGCAACGTGGTGGCGCTTGGCCATCATCAGGACGATGTGATCGACACCTTTATGCTAAACCTCTTTTACGAGGGGCGCATCGGCTGCTTTGAGCCGGTCTCCTACCTTTCCAGGGTAGGGGTAAAGGTCATCCGCCCCCTGTTGTACATGCCCGAAAAATCGGTGGTCTATTTCACCAACAAAAACGGATTGCCCGTCTACAAAGCCCCCTGCCCTGCAGACGGTTACACCCAGCGTACCGAGATCGGCAATTTTTTGGCGATGATGGAAAAGCACAGCCC
>JAFTSB010000042.1 GCA_017461945.1 Clostridia bacterium
ATCACATTGGGCCCGATGATGGTAGTGGGCGGCTGTTGATGGTCAAAGTGTTCATAACTCATTTTATAAAGCTCCTGCAATATACTCCTATATGATTATATACTCAAAAAATACAATTGTCAATGAGATATATATTTTTTAAAATATAGAAGAAGGGAGGGTATGCACATGGTAAAATTAACGTTAGATGTCTATTTGAAGGCACATCGCATCAGTCGATATCAGCTGGCGAAAAAGGCGGAGATCGGCTACCCTATTATTGATAAATATTATAAGAATAAAGTTATGCGCTATGATAGCTTTATTCTGGATCGCATCTGCAAAGCGTTGCAGTGTGATGTGGCAGACATCCTTTCGTTTGAGGACGATGCCAATCCATAAAAAACCGTGGATGTGGGCCACGGTTTTTTATTTTTTTAAAATATTTCTAAAAAACCATTGACAAATCGTCCTATAACAGATATAATTATTTTAGAACCATTCCAAAACGGAGGTGACCTATGACAACCAAACGTGCCGCGATTTTGCAGGTGTTGCGAGAGTCAGAAGGGCATTTGCAGCCCGATGAAATTTATCGCCGTGCCAAAGAGCTTTATCCCGGTATGGTGCTGGCCACGGTATATAATAATTTGCACGCTTTGTGCGAGGCCGGCTTGATCCGCCGCGTGCGGACCGCTGACGGGGCCGATTTTTATGATAAGACCCCCACCCCACACGAGCATGCTATCTGCACCTCCTGCGGCCTGATGCTGGATCTGGAGCTGGGCGACCTGCTGCAAGAGTTTGCCACCAAAACCGATCTGCCGATCCTTTCTTACGATCTGATCGTGCATACACAATGTCCCAAATGCCATGCCGAAAAGGCAGAAGCTTGATTTTTATAAAGGAGTATACTACTATGGAACTGAAGGGAAGCAAAACCGAACAAAATCTGATGACTGCCTTTGCAGGCGAAAGCCAGGCACGCAACAAGTACACCTATTTTGCCAGCGTTGCGAAGAAGGAAGGATATGAGCAGATCTCCGAGATCTTCAGCAAGACCGCTGACAATGAAAAGGAGCACGCCAAAATGTGGTTCAAGCTCCTGGGTGAGCTGGGTAACACCGCCCAGAACCTGCTTGCCGCTGCCGAGGGCGAGAACTATGAGTGGACCGATATGTACGACACCTTTGCCAAAGAGGCCGAGGAGGAGGGCTTTGCCGATATCGCCGCCAAGTTCCGTGCCGTTGCCGCCATCGAGCGCAGTCATGAGGAGCGTTATCGCGCCCTGCTGAACAACGTGGAAATGCAGACCGTGTTCAGCAAGAGCGAGGAGACCATGTGGGAGTGCCGTAATTGCGGCCATCTGGTGATGGGCAAAAAGGCTCCCGAAACCTGCCCCGTTTGCGCACATCCTCGCAGCTATTTCGAGGTTCGCAAGGTCAATTATTGATCCCCAACCATTAACCGCCTGTGGCAAAGCCACAGGCGGTTTTTGTTGTATCCACAAATAAACCTCCGGCTATGCCTTGTAGGGAGGCTCTTGTTACATTGTCGCTAAAGTTAAGATCTGAAGTGCGTTTGACGCACCGCGGGGAGCAGAGGGCTTTGTCCGCATCTGCAAAACCACCCGTTTGACGGGTGGATTATTATTTGTAGCTTTCGCGAAAATAGACCACCTGAGGTGGAAATGCTTTAGCCATAGGCTCTCCCTATGGGAGAGCTCCCGCGATAGCGGGTGAGAGGGAGCCCTCTCCGTCGGCACCGCCGCCACCTCTCCCAAAGGGCGAGGCTTTGTCGGGTTTTCGACGATGGTGCGCCAATTGCTATGGATGTGTTTTTGATACATCGTGAAATGTGGGCGACATCATAGCCTTGAAGGATGGGTGCAAACCACGCGCGAAGCGCGTGGTTTTGACTGCGTCGGAGCGGCCCCTGACTGCTTTGAAAGCATGGATGCTTTCGGGGGAACTGTTTGCTCCGTTGGGTTTCCTTAACAAAACACAAACATTTCACAAAACTTTTAGAAATAGGAGTACACTATATTATAACAGTAAAATCCGATACGATAGCTTGGAGGACGGTATGAAGAAAACCATTGCGTATAATGTCAATGGCAAAACGGTTGAACGGCAGTATAGCTATATCCCCGTGCGCTATATCATCGCCGTTTTGCTGACCATTCTGGAGGTGCTGGCCATCATCGGCATTGTGGTGGCCCTTTGCTATTACGTTCCTTATTTTTATGTGGCGGCATTCGTCACCGAGGTTTTTTGTGTGGTGGGTATCATCGCCTCGGATGACAACCCCGATTATAAGGTGCCGTGGCTGCTGTTTGTGCTGATTTTGCCCATTGCCGGCTTTATGCTTTACTTTATTTTTTATTCACGCAAGCTGCAAAAAAAGCTGCTGCAGCGCTTGGCAGAGCTAAAGCAAAGTGCTTATACCAAAAAAGAGCCCTCCTTGCTGGGGGAGCTGCACGAAAAAAATCCCGTGGCGGCTTCTCAGGCGCGAATGTTGACCCGTATTGCCGGCACCGATGTGTTTACCCATACGGCACAAACCTATTTTTCCTTGGGTGAGGAAATGTTTGCCGCTATGCTCCCCGATCTGGAGCAGGCCGAGCGTTTTATTTTTATGGAGTATTTCATCATTGAAGAAGGGGAGTTCTGGAATTCGATTCTGGAGGTGCTAAAGCGCAAGGCGGCCGCTGGGGTCAACGTCCGTGTGATCTATGACGATATCGGATGCATGAACACCCTACCCGGCAATTATGCCAAGACCCTGCGCAGCTTTGGCATCGAGGCCGCTCCCTTTTCCCGCTTGCGCGGAAATGCCGATAGCGAATTCAACAACCGCAGTCACCGCAAGATTCTGGTGATCGATGGCAAGATCGGCTATACGGGTGGTGTGAATATTGCCGACGAGTATATCAATAAGGTGGTGCGGTTTGGCCATTGGAAGGATACGGGCATCCGTCTCACGGGCGAGGCCGTCTGGGAGCTGACACGTCTGTTTTTGACCGACTACGGTATGAGCGTGAAAAAAATGTCCGACCTGCCAAGCGATCTGTATCCCGCTTGTGGCGAGGCAACAGCCGGTGGTTATGTCATTCCCTTTGGCGATGGTCCGCGCCCCTTGTACCAGCGTGGGGTAGGGCAGAGCGTTATCAGCAATCTGCTCAATGGCGCCACCGATTATGTGTATATGACCACCCCCTATCTTATCATTGATAACGATATGTGCCAAAGCATTGAGAACGCTGCCTTGCGTGGGGTGGATGTGCGCATCATTGTGCCGCACATCCCCGACAAAAAGTTGGTGTTTGGTATGACCCAAAGCTTTTATCCGCGCTTGCTTCGGGCGGGCGTACGCATTTATGAGTACAAGCCCGGCTTTATTCACGCCAAATCCTACGTGGCCGATGGAAAATACGCGATGATCGGCACCATCAATCTGGATTATCGCAGCTTGGTACATCACTTTGAAAACGGTGTTTGGATGTACGAGTGTGACTGCATCCGGGAGATCAAAAAGGATCTGGACGATACGCTGGCGCAATGTGTGGAGATCCAGCCTCAAATGCTGAAGAGAGGGCTCCTGCGGCGGATGCTACGGGCTGTAGTACGTATTTTTGCACCAATGCTGTAATAAAAATGTTTTTTAACATTTCGCAAACAATTTAAAAGCAAATCTCAAAAAAATGGGCGGTACAATACAGTCACAACATGAAAAAGGGCAACGCCCACACAACGAAAAGGAGATTTGAGCATATGAACCACAACGATCAGCAATTTGCAGCACAAAACATTCGCGCACAGTATATGGAAAAGCAGTCCACCGAGCTGGATGCTCTCCGCGAACTGGATGCCAAGGTCAAGCGCCCGGCAAACATTTTTGCTTATGTATTCGGCAGCATCGGTGCCATTGTGATGGGCGCAGGTATGAGTCTGGTGATGACAGATATCGGTGCCACGTTGGGCCTGGCCTCGGCTATGGTGCCCGGTATTGCCATTGGCGTGGTCGGCTTGGCAATGGCATTGGTGACCTATCCCATTTACAAGCGCTTGCTGCAGGGCCGCAAAAAGAAATACGCCCCCCAGATCCTGGAGCTGAGCGACAAGATCGTCAATCTATAAAACACAAATACGAATAGACGAAAAGGAGAACAGTTATGGGAATCAAGAGCTTTTTTAAGAACGCATTTTCGGATATGAAAAAGAGTGCCAAGGCACAACACGAGGTCGATAAGGCCAACCTCAATGCCGCCAAGGCAGAGTCCAAGGCCCAGTGGGAGGAGGCCAAGGCTATGGGCGATCCCAAGAGACGCGATGCTGTGATGCAGGCACAAAGAGATGAGCAGATCGCCAAGGCCGAGGAGCGCAAGGCTGCCGCCGAGGCTCGCATCGCCGCTGCCCAGAACCCCAAGCAGTAAAAAATAAGTATAGCACATCTGTCAAATGGGAGATGTGCTATATTTTTAAATAATAGCATCGCGCAAACAAAACGTTAACATTTGTGTGTTATAATGATAACACTTCAGATCATGGAGGGAAACGGTATGTTTAAAATTTTGGTGGTAGAGGACGATCGGGATCTCAACCGCAGCGTTTGCTCGTTTTTGAACAACAGCGGCTATGAGGCCACAGGGTGCCTGGATGCCGAGCGGGCCTATGACGAAATGTATAAAACCACCTTTGACCTGATCGTGTCGGATATTATGATGCCCCGTATCGACGGCTTTGAGTTTGCCAAGACCGTGCGCTCGCTGAACAGCGAGATCCCGATTTTGTTTATGACTGCCCGTGACGATTTTGCCTCCAAGCAGCGGGGCTTTCGGGTGGGGATTGACGATTATATGGTCAAGCCCATTGATTTGGACGAGCTGTTTTTGCGCATTGGTGCGCTGCTGCGCCGTGCCAAAATCGCCTCCAGTCGTCGGCTGCAGGTGGGGAGCTTCATCATGGATGCCGATGAGCGCTCCGCAACCCTGAACGGTGAAGAAATTTCACTAACGGTACGCGAATTTGACCTGCTTTACAAGCTGTTGTCCTATCCCAAAAAGACCTTTACCCGCACCCAGCTCATGGATGAGTTCTGGGATGTGGACAGCTCCTCGGGCACGCGCACGGTGGATGTGTATATGACCAAGCTGCGCGCCAAGCTGGCCGATTGTACCGACTTTGAAATTGTAACGGTCCACGGCCTTGGCTATAAGGCGGTGATCAAATGAGCGAAAAACGCTATGGGCGCGCGATCCTGCGCGCCATCGGGCATTACATCACTTTTTTTGTGCCCGTGGCCTTTGTGATCACCTGCTGCCTGATGCTGTTCGTCACCGCGCTTTCCCGCAGCCTTGCCATCGAGCTGACCTCCGAAAACATTTCGGTTGCCGCCAAAATGACGCTGGTAAATGTGTTGCTCATCAGCCTGCTTTTTTCGGTGATCGACGCTCTGCGCCGCAAGTGGACGGTGGATCGCCCCGTGCGACAGATCACCGCGGCGGCCGAACGTATGATTCAGGGCGACTTCAGCGTCCGTATTCCCACGGTCAGTAAATTTGCCTCCGATGAAAAATTCAACGAGATCATCGAGTGCATCAATCAAATGGCACAGGAGCTTTCGGGTGTAGAGACCCTGCGCACCGATTTCATTGCCAACGTTTCTCACGAAATGAAAACGCCGCTTACCGTTATTCAGAACTACGGCACCATGCTGCAGGCTCCGGGGCTCTCGGAGGAAAAGCGCTTGGAGTATGCCAAGGCGGTTACCGATGCCTCCCGGCGGCTGACCCATATGATGACCAATATTCTAAAGCTCAATCGGCTGGAAAACCAGCAGATCTATCCCAAGGCCGAGGCCTTTGACCTTGGCGAGCAGCTTTGCGAGTGCCTCTTGCAGTACGAGCATGTATGGGAGCGAGAGGGTATTGAGATCGAAACCGATATTGCCGAGGGCGTGACCGTTTGCGCCGATGCCGAGCTGCTTTCGCTGGTGTGGAGCAATCTGCTTTCCAATGCCTTTAAGTTTACTCCTGCCGGCGGTGCCGTCCGCGTCAGCCTGCAGGCCACCGACAAGCACGCCGTGGTGCAGGTCAGCGATACCGGCTGTGGCATGACGCCTCAGGTGGGCGCCCATATTTTTGAAAAGTTTTATCAGGGCGACACCTCCCGTGCCACCCACGGCAACGGTCTTGGTCTGGCGCTGGTCAAGCGCGTGGTGGATATTCTGCAGGGCGAGATCGGGGTAGAGAGTGTGCCCGGCGAGGGCAGCACCTTTACCGTTACCATTGGGAGAGGCTGATATGGCAGGCTTTGGCAAGGGGATAAGAGCGTTGTTGTATCCCCCCATCGTGCTTTTGTGGCTGCTGACTCCCACAGCTATGGCGGGGCTTATCCTGACCTTCACTGTGGCACAGGATAACACGGTCGCGGCCTGCGTGTGCTATGTGTTAGCGGCCTATGTGCTGACGACGTGGTGCTGCAGGATCCCGCGCATCGTGCACTTTTTTCGCACGTTACGGCACCAAAATCCCTTGGTAAAGCGATGGGTGGAGGACGTACGCTTTCGGATGAACGTCTCCCTTTACGGCTCGCTTTTTTGGAACGGTGCTTACGGCTTTCTGCAGCTGTGGCTGGCCGTTGTAAACCGATCCTTTTGGTACTATTCCTTGGCGTGCTATTACGTGCTGATCGCCGTGATGCGCTTTTTTCTGCTGCGGTACGTTCAGTGTCACCGCCCGGGTGAGCAAATGACGCTGGAACTGAAAAAATACCGCACCTGCGGTTGGATTTTACTTTTGATGAATCTGACCCTTGCGCTGATGGTGTTTTTTATGGTGTACTGGAACAGGAGCTTTGTGCATCATCCCATCGTGACCATTGCGATGGCAGCATATACCTTTACGGCCTTTACGGTAGCCATTGTGGACCTGGTGCGCTATCGTGCCTATCACAGCCCTGCGTATGCGGCAGTCAAAACCGTTCGTCTTGTGGCTGCTTGTGTTTCGATGTTGACCTTGGAAAGTGCGATGCTGAATGCCTTTGGGGCAGAGACCGATGCCCTGACGCGCCAAGGCCTGCAGGCCGCCACAGGTGCCGCCGTTACGGCTTTTACCGTTACCGTTGCTATTTTTATGATCGTTCGGGCCTCGCGTGCCCTGAAAAATAAGGAGCAAACAGATGGACAACAACCAGAATAATCGATTTTATTATACCTACTCCGCCAAAGAGCAGGAGGAGATCAAGCGCATTCGGGAAAAGTATACCCACCGTGAGGAGGATAAGATGGCGCGCCTGCGCCGTCTGGATCAGAGCGTGATGCAAAAAGCCCAGGCCGCATCCTTGATCTTAGGCATTTTGGGCGCCTTATTGCTGGGCTTTGGCATGAGCCTTGCCATGACCGATCTGGGCGCGGCAATGGGAATGGGCCGCGTGGCTGCGATGGTGATCGGCATTATCGTCGGTCTTGTGGGCTGTGCCCCCGTGGCCATGGCATATCCCATTTACCGCTTGGTGCTGGAAAAGGAGCGTGCCAAGGTGACCCCTGAGATCCTGCGCCTCACCGACGAGCTGCTGAAATGATCAAAGCACGGCGGCCACCATGTGGCCGCCGTGCTTTTTATGATTGCAAAAACGCTGGCCGTGTGCTATAATGAATAGCGATATACTTTACAAACAGATCCAGCTGTCGCCAACGGACATTCTGGGCGAGCTTACCCTTTGTCGTTATAGCAATCTGTATACCAAAAAACAGTGACACGTGCATTGATTTTTGCGAAAAAGGAGAGAAAAATGGAAACAAATAAGTGCTATACTCTGCAAAGCACGGGAGATAACCGAGATCGAAAGGCCGACATCGAGGCCTGCTTGGGTCGGTACAGCGCCTGCGTGCTGGGCCCCGGTAAATTTTATGTCAGTGGCATTGATATGCCCGATCACACCACCTTAACGGGTCTTGCCAGCGCTACACAGCTAATCCTGTTGCCCGAGATAGAGCATGGGTATACCGTGCGTATGGGCTCCTATTGCTGCGTGCAGGATCTGACCTTGCTTGGCGCCGAGGAGAAGATCGACCTGCCCGAGACAGTAGGGGAGCGCCACGGCATTTTGTATGAGGGTACCGCCACCACCAAGGAGTGGATGGGCCCTGATCTCAAGCTGAATTCGGTGGTCCAGAATTGCCGTATCAGCGGTTATACAGGGGGTGGCCTTACCTGCCGCGACACCGGCTATTACGTGCGCGCCTCGCTGGCGGTTACAAACTGTCACATTGTCAACTGCGGCGCGGGCATCAACATTTCCCATTACAGCGAGTATCACAAATTCACCAATATACAGTGTTGCGAAAACCGTTATGGATGCATCAACAATGGCGGAAACAACGTGTTTGTCAGCTGTGGCTTTGATGCTAACGTGACGGGCTTTGTGATCGATAACTCCACCGGGCAGTCGCCCAACAACTCCCACGGATCGGTCGTGGGGTGTACCTTCAACCACAACGACAACAATAAGGGAATCGGTATTCAGATCCTGAACGCCAAAAGCGGTTATGTGTTCACGGGCTGCCAGATGTTTTATTCCAAAATTGATATCGACAATTCTCCCGGCATCCTCTTCAACGCCATGAACTTTGGCCGTGATACCGTGATTGCCGTGCGCGGTAAGGGGCTGGTGATGCTCACCGACTGCGTGTTCCACGGCGTGCCCGATACCGCCAATGTGGATCCCGATGCTCCCACAAAATTCCTCCATTGCTATACGCGCGATGGCGACGAAATCACGCTGTAAGTGCAGAGAAAAAGCTTTTCCCGGCCGGGAAGGGCTTTTTCTTTTTCAAAAGATACCCAATATCGGCAAAATACACGCCTAACTTTGCGAAAAGTATTGACAATATGTAACGAAATCATTTATAATTTAATAAATATAACTATGTTTATATAAAAAACGACATGGAGGAAACGGACCATGTGGAGAGGCCTTTTAACGGGCGACCGTGATAGCGCGCACGTTGCGGTGTTTGGCATTGCAAGCGATGCGAATTGCTCCATCGGCCGCGGTGCCGGTGAAGCACCCCGTGTGATGCGGGAATGCAGTGAATTTTTGCCCCCCGCCACCGCCGGCGGCACACCTTTGACACCCTGTATGTGGGATCTCGGTGATGTCAATGGCTATTGCTATGACGAGGTATTGGCAAAGCATACAGCCTGTGCGGATAAGCCCTTTACCCTGGTTTTGGGCGGCGACCATTCGGTAAGCATCCTTTCGCAAAAGGCCTATCGCAGTCTGCACTGGGGCCGGATCGGCATCATTCATGTGGATGCCCATGCCGATATCTGTGACAGCTATCAGAATTCCACCCAGTCTCACGCCTGTGTCAACCGCCGTGCCTTGGAAAACGGCTATGACCAGCAGGATATTGCCATGGTGGGTATCCGCTCTTACGAGCTGCAGGAGGTGGAATTCCTCAAGGATGCGGCGGTCAAGGTTTATGACGCCGATGCCGTCCGTGGGTTGGGTGCTGCCGCTGTGGTGGCCGAGCTGACCGAAAAATTCAAGGGCTATGACCGCATCTACCTCAGCTTTGATATTGACGCGGTGGATCCTGCTTATGCGCCGGGCACCGGCACGCCGGAGCATTTCGGGCTCACCTCCTTGGAGGTGCGGACGCTGCTCACGGGCATTGTCCGGTCGTTGCCGGTTACGGTAATGGATGTGGTGGAGGTGGCGCCGCCGCTGGATCAGAACAACGTCACCACCTGGCTTGCGCTGAAATATATTTTGGAAATTTTAAATATCATCGATCAAAAGGAGAAACAGCATGGCTAACAAAAGAAGATTGCTGAACGGCTCGAAAGAAAAAACATTCTGGCTGTATCGCGATGCCAGCACCGTCGGTGCGGAAATGAAGCAGGATTTCCTGACCTCCGAGCTCACCCTGGCCAAGCACGCGACCCGCTTTAAATTCAATTTGAGCGAGACCCAAAAGGAGGAGGGCATTCTGGGCCTTTCCTACGGTGTGTTCCTGCTTGCCACGCTGATGGATCGCTTTGAATTGAAAACTGCTTTTACGCAGAGCGAACAGAAAAAGCTGATCGGCTCCTTTGCCGAGCTGCTGCGCCACGTCAAAGAACAGGGCTTTGATGTTTCTCCCTTTGCCAATGATCAGGTCAATGCACGCTTTTTTGGCTGGAACCGAAACCAATATTCCTTTATCGAGTCCTTGACCTGGACCATGTCCTGCTTCTTGTACGGCCGCCGGATGCACAATGCCGGCATGCTGACCTTTAGCGAGGAAATGCTAAATGAAATGACCGAATGGGTTGCCAGAAGCCTTGGCATCCTGGTGGACAATGTCATTCACAAAAACGGCGATCTGGGCTATAAGGAGGAATGTGACGATTACATCGGCTGGGGCCCCCTGACCGGCAACACCGAGGTCTCGCTCTATTTCACGCACTCGGTGTGTGAGACCTTTGGTGACGTAGAGGATACCATGCTGGGTAACATCGAGCTGCAGATCGCCGAGGACTGGCAGTATATCGATGAGATAGAAAAGGCCTATCAGCGCTTGTGTGAGGCAAGATTGTTCAAGACCAAGGCACCCCAAGTGGTAACCGCCTTTAAGCAGATCTGTATGAACGTGGGTAAAAACACCTACGAAAAATATGCCCCCCATCTGGGCAAGCGCTTCTTCTATGCCGACGGCTCTGCTGTGGAGAATCTGGAGCAGATCTCCTATTCGATGCAGTCGCCCGTGTTGCTCAATCAGATCTACGCCGTGCTTTGCGTGGTTTACGTCAACTATCACACCCGTGTGCGCAAGCAAAAGGGCGAGGACGCCTATCGTGACCTGGGTGCCGCTTTGAAGAACGCCATTGATATGACCTATGAGGCTTATGTCGAGCTGCGCCGTCGTGGCAAGGAGCATCTGGTCAACCGTGAGTATGCCACCTTCTCCGAAACGCACCCCAACAAGGAGATCGGCAAGCGCCTTTCCGGCGAACGCATCAACGTGGCGGTGCTGGAGACCCTGATCATCAAGGCTAAGGCTATGATCATCACCTATGTATCCAAATATCCCGAAAAGGAGATCGGTGAGGTTTTGGATATCGTGGAGGATACCTGCTCCAATGACCGCTGGCTCTGGAGCGAGATGGGCTATGACCTGCAGCAGACCGAGCGTAGTATTTCGGCCATCCGTGAATTCTACGACTACTATGAAAAATATCAAAAGGCCAGTGCCGAAAACGATAATCAGGAGCTGCGCGAGTTGCGCGAGGATTACGAGCAGAAGTACCAGAACCTGATGAAAAACCTGGAGGATGCCGAGCGCAACCATAAGGAGCAGCTGGCAGCCTTGAAAAAGCAATACGCAGAGGAGACCAAGAAAAAGGTCGAGGGCGTGCGCGAGAGCTATAAGCTGGAGGGCGTTGTACGCGATATGATCGGCACGCAGGCCGCCGAGGTCTTTGCCGAGCAGCTGATCGGTGTACTGGGCCGCATTGCCCAGCACAATATCACCGGCTCCGGCAAGCTGTCTGCCCACGATCAGCAGATCAAGGATGCCATTGGCGGCTTTGTCATGTCCTATCTGTTGGCCTATACCAGAAGTGCCAATAACCCCGGTGCTGCCAATCAACATTGGGACGAGCATTTGGATGGCATCAGCGAAACCATGCAAAAGGATGCCGCCCGCTTTGCCATCGAGTGGCTTGGGCGTGTACTGGATCTGAACAGCTATAAGAGAGGGGATTTGGATATCCCCGTTCTGGAGACCGTTTTTGACAAAAAGCACGTGCAGGAGGCTACCTCCAGCCAAGCGAACACGGTCGGAGGCAACAGCGCCAATAACAACTTGAAAATGTAAGGAGTAAGACAATGATCACGGTTTCTTTTCATTCCTATAAGGGCGGCTCTTGCCGTACCTCTACCTGCTTTAATACCTTGCCTTTTCTGGCCAGAAAGCTGAACGCTTCCAGCGTTTCCCCCTTGCTTGTTATCGACGCCGACCTGGAAAGCCAGGGCCTGACCTATCTGTTCCGCGCCGAGGAGGATTTCCGTTATCATAAGCTGTATGATGCCAAGGAGCTGTTCAGCAGCAAAAAGATGCCCAAGGATTTCCGTGAGGCTTGCTTGCCTGTTGGTGATAAGCTGGGCTTGGAAAAGGAAAGCGTTTATTTCCTGGGTGTCAACGATATGAAAACCTTCGTGGCGCAGAACAAGGGTGGCCAAGTGGATGAGGCGCTCAACGAGCTGACCGACCGCGGCTTTTGCGGCATCGTTTACGACACGGCCTCCGGCGACCAGTTCTCGGCCGGTGCCACCAATAAGAACTCCGATGTGCTGGTGTGCTGCATGCGCCCCACCACCCAGTTCACCACCGGTACCTTCAGCTTCTTGGACCGTATCAGCAAGGAATGGATCACCCAGGGCGGTATGCAGGTCAGACGCGTGATCGTGCTGCCCACCGCCGTTCCCCGCGAGCAGACGCTGATCGACGGCAAGGACCAGCACAAGGCCGCGCTGGAAAAGATCGTTGGCAACTGCATGGATGTAAATTTTGAGATCAATCAGGCCTTTATGCACCAGGAGTGCTTTGGTATTCCCGAGGTGGCGCGCTTTAAGTGGTGCGAGGATGTGCTGTTCCGTCTGGATCTGGAGGATAAGCTCATTTCGGAGCAGGATGCACAGCTGGCCCTGACTCGCTATGAAAAGCTGGCGGATACCATCATTGAAGAAGGAGAGCAGGTGTGATGATGCAAACACCCAATCAGCCACAGCCCCCCGTCAGAGATTTTTATACTCTGACCATGGAAAATATACCGGATCCTACGCTGCGCCGGTATATTTTCGGCATAGCCAACCCCAAGCGCAATAACATTCTCAATGTGCTGATCTCTGCCATGAACAATATGATGCTCATGTCGTTTTTCAGCCTGTTCGCCATTTGGAAGGAATGCCGTTGCGACATTCGCCGTATGGAGGATGGAGAGGGCGAGGAGCAGCGCTCGGCAGTGCATGCCAAGCGTGTCAACGATGTGATGGAAAAGATCTATTGCAACAATATTCTTACGCAAGAGACCATTTCCTTTGTTTTTACCGAGATCTTGTTGGAGGCACGCAAAAACCCCGACACGCCCTTTGGCCCCTATATCAAGGGCACCGTCACCGGCTCTAAATTTTCCAAGATCGCAGAGATCATTCGCGTGTGGAAGATCAGCTATCAGAGATCGGAGAAAAATAACGATCTGCTGGTGTCGCTGTATCAGGAGCTGTTGGAATCCCTCAGCATTCTCAAGTACATGAAGCTGGAGGATGAGGACGGCCATCTGATCTGCACCATTACCGCCCCCGATGGCACGGGTCTGGAGGCAGATCTGTCTCTGTTTGTCAAGCGCATCGAGGTGGAGGGCTCGGAGGATAAGTACTATCTGTATAAGGCCGACCATCGCCGCGGCCGTGTGTATCTGGAGTATATGAACTTTGGTGGCAGCACCATCTATAAAGATGAGGAGGATGAGAGCGGTCAATTTGTTATTGATCGCGAAACCTTTCTGGCGCTGACGTGCAATCGCTTTGAGCGTGGCAAGCAGGATGACCTCTCCATGAGCCTGCAGATCAACGATTTCAAGTATATCCATCGCCTTGCCCTTTGCATTTCCGATGTACTGGGCGCCGGCACCAAGCGTGATTTGTTGGATCGCATCAACGAAAAGGATGTGTACCGCGATAACTTCCGCAATAAGGATATTGAGGAGATCAACTGGGATAACACGCTGGTGATGCTGATGCTAGAGGATGGTCCCAGCGAGATCATTGAAACGGTGCTGCGCAGCGATATCAACGCCTTTGAAAACATCTTAAAGAGCGTAATGGTGCGCTTTTTGTCCCGCAATGTGGAGATCACCGGCGAGGACGGCGCGGCCAAGCCGATCACCTATAAGGATCTCAAAAATGAGTACCTGCGCCGCGAACGGCTGGAGCTGGCCTATCAGGAGGTTATGCAAAGCGGTATTTCCCGCAATCGCAAGGTGCGCACCTGGATCAAGAACGCCCGCATCTTTTTGATGTCGCAGTTCATCATTTCCAAGGTGGCCGAGACCGAGGTGAAAAACGAGGCTTTCTATGCCGAAAGCATTACCATGAAGCTGCAAAAGATCAACTCGGCCATTGAGAAAAACGGATCGGTCGCCTCTCTCAGCATGATCAACAAAACCCTGGAGCGTGTGTTCCGCACGTTGATTTTGTTCTATAACGGTATTGTGGAATATGCTAAGGCCCGAGAGGAAAAGCTGAGTCAGTACGGCCTGAACGAGCGTCACCGCGAGGGTGTGCTTAAGGAGATTCAGGAGGCCAGCGAGGATGCTTTCTTTACCTACGTTAAGGAGCGTCTGGCGCAAAAGCACACCGTTGATGGCAGACCGCCCATCAAAAAGGCATCGCTTGGTATTCTGATCGAGGAGTTCTGTGAGCTCTGCCGCAAGATGGATTCCTCCCGCGGCAAGGCGACCACCTATAACGAGGACGGCATGCTGCTGCATTCGGTGATCGGGCGCAGAAAGATCTGTGATCTTTCGATCTTCCGCAAAATCACCGAGCATAGCGCCACCGAGTCCGATTTCCAAGGCGTGACAAATCCGCCCTTGACTTTGACCGCGTTCTTTAACAAGGTCCTCAAGCACGATGATCCCACTGTCAATGTTGACGACCCCAAGATCATCTATAACTACATCAACTACATCAAGGATCTGTTCGAGTTCCTGAATCTCAACGACGATTTCAAAAACAAGAACAGACTGCCGGTGCAAAACATCTTCGACCCCATCTTCCCCTATGTGGTGCGGTATAGCGAACGCAACGAAAATCGTGACCGTTGCAGCGTTTGTCAGTACATCATCAATACCGACGGTGGCTTTGAGGATACCAAGATCAAGATGCTGACCGAATACGACTATGTGATGAACGAGCTGTATTATTGCATTCCCAATGCTGAATCCTCCACCAAAAACTGGTGGGTTTCCCCCTTGCTGATCAGCTGCAGACGCTTTGACGAGCTGCTGCTGGAGCGAGGCAACGGCGATGGGGATGACGGCGCAGGCGAGGAGTAAGTCATGAAGCATATGATGATGGATTGCTATGGGGCAATCAACTTCAAGCTGGATGATATGACCGGCATTTACGACCTGCTCAACGGCATTGCGCATCACGCCAAGCTGCAGCCGGTGGCACCCCCTACCCTGATTCCGTACTACTATTGCGAGGATAAGGACGACGTGGGCATCAGTGCATATCTCTTTTTAAAGGGTGGACACATTACCATTCACACCTTCTCCAAGCGAGAATGTTATTTTGTGGATATCATGTCCGATAGCTTTTTCAATGCGGAAATGGTCTACAATTATCTGGAGGTCCATTTGCCCTTTAATAAGAGCATTTCCAATTACTGTGTCAGCGATCGCCGCATCACCGAGCACAGCAGCGAGACTGTGACCGAGGACGATTTCGGCCCCCATCTGGTGGGACGCCTGCGCCCCCGTGAGCCCTTGACGCTGGACCGCGCTTTCCACGCGCTGGAGCGCTTGGTAGAGGCCGCTAATATGACCCCTATTTGCCGTGCAGCCGTGATCAAGGATAGCTCTCGCGATCCGCACTTTGTGCAAGGGATCATCGTCATTGCTCAAAGTCACATTTCGCTGTACTACGATATCGAAAACGACGTGCTGTATTTTGACCTGTTCTCCTGCGCCTATTTTGATTTCAGCCGGGTAGAGCAGATCCTCACCGATATGTTTGGTGAAAGTGAGAGTATGCAGCTGGTCAAGCGCGGCGACAAATACGTCATCAGCCGCAGCGACGATATCGATGCTTCCATTTCCTATATCAGCGGCAAATGGCAGCAAAATATCTGATAAAACAAAAAGGGCGCCTGCAAGGCAGGCACCCTTTTTGTTTTAAAAATACAGATACGGTTTGCGATTTTTATGGTTTTTGCGCATCTCTTTCATAAAAGCGCGCACCTTTTTTCGGCGCGTCTTGTCGTCCTCTACCTGGCCGTCGTTCTCCTCCAGATACAGGGCCTCGCTTAAAACTTTGATCTCATCCCATTGCTTTTTGATGTTGGTGATGACTGCGAACAAAGGCGAGATCACGGCAACTACCAGAATAAAGAAGGGAACCGACCAGATCTCCAAGGGGTGACCGAAAAAGCGTTCGATCAGCGTCCAGGAGTTGTTGAACAGCGTGATCTCAGCCACGATGGTGCCAAACAGAGAGACAAAGATCTCAGTCCAAGCAGCCTTGCGCTTTTTCAGCTTGGTTTCGCGCTGCTTGATGCGCTCTACGTAGGTGTTGCAGATGGTGGTCAGATTTTTGATCTCTTGGGTGAAGTTGTTGTAAAGATCATTGATGGCAAAGGTTTTTTGCAGTAGGTCATAATACTCGTTGACGTGAATCACCGTGGAAGGGTATTTGAAAAAGGCGCGGAATTTCAAATTGACGGCATTTTCCTCGCAAGTGCGCGCACGGCGCAGCTGTTCGTGCATGATGGCATAGTCCTTCCCCAGCTTGTCCAGGTGACCGATCTCCCCCATGGTCCGTGCAATGGCGTGGCGCTGGTGGATCACGTTCAGGAACAAAAAGTAGTATACGTCCTTGGTTTTTTGATAAAACTGACCCTTGAAAAAGGCGTTTGTGGTCTCGTTTTCAGTGAGGTAGCTGATGTTGGAAGCCCCGTTGAGCGAGGCCGTCCAATAGGAGTTTTCAAAGGGGTGCAGGGTATCCACCTTGGTGCAGGAGGCATCGTACAGATAGGTCTCCTTATAGTTTTTGTTCAGGTGGAACAGCAGATCGCCGATGTTATCCGGCTTATCACTCAGCAGCAGATAGGAATAGACCAGGGGTTTTTCCCTGTCATAGGAGAAGGCGACATATTGCTGGGGGTCTTCTGCCGGGACCAGCTCCCCGTCCTTGCGGTCAAAGCAGATCTGCTGCAGAATCCGATCGATCAGCTCCTTTACCGAAAATTCGTGAGGGGTCCAAGTGGCCTGCTTGGTTTCTGCATCCCAACTTTTTTCTTGTAAAGCAAAATGATTTTTCTTGCTCTTGATCTCACCGATGTAGTAATTGAGTGTGGAGAACATTTCGATGGACGTGCTGCTGTAAGCGCATTCCAGCTCTAAAAAGCCCACCTGGGATTCAAACAAATACAGCTTGATGTTGGTGATGGCCACCTGCTGAGGGGCCACATCGGCCTGCCTTGGGTGAAATTCCAGCGTGTCCTCCGGGTGAGGGGGGAGATGTATGTATTTGCGGTAATCCACGTTTAGTTGCAGGCATCGGGCGATCTGAGCGGAGCAACCGCTGTTACTCAAAAGATCTGCCAACCCCTCGCGCAAGGACTCGTTGCCTTGGGCAAAGGGCGTAAACAGAGGCAGGGGCTTGTTCTTTTTGCTTTGGATCTTTGCCTGCTCGGGTAGCAGAGCCTCAGGAACAAAGGTGAAGGGGAAAATGAATTTTGTGTACTGCTTGACGATATCAGCCATTGCATATTCCTCCCAAACGATATTTGAAATATAAAAATGATGGGATCGAGATTACTCGGTGATTTCCTCAAAGCCGAGGGGAGCTGCGCCGGTGTAACGGTAAAGGTGGGCTTCACTGAGGTACGTGGTCTTCAGCCCTTTGATCGAGCCGGGGTGTGAGAAATAAAAGCGTCCGTCACCCAGCGAATGGATGCCCGTGGAGCCCAGAGGAAAGCGGAAGCCGCGCACGCCACTTGGCTCGTGCACAAGTCCCACGTCGGCCATTTTCAGCAGCCAGCCCAGCTCACCGCCAAGGCCCTTCAATTCGCTCATAGTGGGGGCCGCGGAGCCGTCGATCACGTACATCGGATAGTTGGGGTACTGGGGCTTTTCGCCCTTGTAAACGCATACAAACCAGTTGCCTGTATAGGCATCGTAGCACAGATTCTGCACGCCCCAGGTGGTGTTGCCCGTAAAGAAGAAGCAGATCTTATCAGGGTGCAGGCCGCTGTGGTGGGGGTGACTTTGGAAAAGGGGCTGCGCCACGGCAGAGAAGGTGCGCCAATCATAGCAAAGCAGCATCTGATGGTCGTTATCCTCGCGGTTTACGTCGCCGTAATTGCCACAGCATACCATCAGCTGGGTGGGGGAATCCTTCGGCGCGCCGAAATCGGGGCCAAAGGATAAGCCGTCAATGCCGCTGCAGGCGTATTTGTGGGGCTTGCCGTCGTGGCTGACTCCTTCATAGTATTCGGTGATCTCGGGCAGGTAAACGGCCGTCATCACGCCGTCCTTTTCGGCATCCATATCCACACGGTCGATCTTATCCACGTCAAAAATAGAAATGTAAAAGGCGTTTTCCACGGGCACGCCCTCCAGGCCTGCATTTTTGAAAATGCCTTGACCGATCACGTCATTTTTGAACTCCAGCGAGCCGTATACACGTCCGTCCTCTTTGTTAAAGTCGATGCAGCCAAGGTGCCCTACCAGGCCTTTCACGGTGCCGATGAGGTTGCCAAGCAGGTCGGTTTTGACCAGAACGGTGGTAAAGGAAAAATAGGCATAGCCCTTTTCGGTGTCAATGGCAATGCCCTGGACATGACCGTTTTTCCAACGGCCGCCGTCGATCATAAGGGGGAGCTTGCTCATGGGGAAATCTCCTTTCGGGATATGGTAAGGATTTGATATCATTATAGCAAGCGTATGGCGAAAAAGCAAGTGGGGAACGCTAAAAAAGTCCGTGGCGACCATGCCGCCACGGACTCTCGGCTTCTCGCGTACGCGCTTTAAGCCTCGTCTCGTACCTCGTCGGGGCGAAACAGCAGCGAAATGCACCATACTCCCGCAAGACCGACAACGGTATAGATAATGCGTGCCATCAGCGTATCCATGCCGCCGCTGATCCAAGCCACCAGGTCAAATTGAAACAGACCGATCGCCCCCCAGTTCAGGGCACCGATGATGGTCAGGATCAAAGCAATTCTATCCATAATTCTCATGGCCTTCACCTCACTTTCAAGACCGCGCAAAAATCAAAAGCGGCGATCTTCAACATTAGTTTGGCTCATTGCACCGGATGCAAACAAGGAAAAATTTGTGCAACGGCTGTTGCGTGTGTGCTTTACAGATGTTCCAAAATGTGGTATACTAATAAAAATGATGAAAGGGGGCACCGCTATGGAGTCGCAAATCGTATGCCGAATTCCGTCTTATGTAAAAGCTGTAACCGATGCACTGCAAAAAGCGGGGCACCGTGGGTATCTGGTGGGGGGCAGTCTGCGCGATCTGCTTCTTGGCAAAACGCCCCACGACTATGATCTTACCACCGATGCCACCCCCGACGAGATGTTGGAGATCTTTTCGGCCTTTCGCACCATTCCAACGGGACTGAAGCACGGCACTCTGACCGTGATGTCTGAGGGGAATCCCATTGAGGTCACCACCCATCGGGTGGATGGGGATTATCTGGATAGCCGCCGCCCGGAAAGCGTTTCCTTTACCCGCCGCTTGGAGGAGGATCTTTCCAGACGGGATTTCACCGTTAACGCCATGGCGTGGAACCAGGAGCTGGGACTGGTGGATCTGTTCGGTGGCCGTGACGATCTGCAACGGGGCGTGATCCGCGCGGTGGGCAACCCCGTGGCGCGGTTTACCGAGGATGCGTTGCGCATTCTGCGCGCCTTTCGGTTTTCGGCACAGTTGAATTTTGCCATTGATCCCGATACCCTTGCCGCCGCAGGCTTGCAACGGGAGGGACTTTCTAAAATTTCGGCCGAACGTGTTTTTTCAGAAATCAAACGACTGCTGGTGGCCCCCGCCGCCGCGCGAGGGTTAGCGGCTCTTTGCGAGTCGGGCTGTGAGCGTGAGGTGTTCCACGGTCTGCCTTTGCGCCACGAGCTGTTTGAAAGGCTGGAGGCACTCCCACCCGAGGCTGCGCTGCGCTTGGCGCTGCTGCTGTGTGATCACACCCCTGCCAAGGCAGAGGCGCTGTGCCGCGCCTGGCGCACCTCGAACGTCTTTTGCGACAGCGTAACCGACTTTTTGGCGGCATTTTCTGCCGATCTCCCCCATACATCCTATGAGGCGCGGCGGCACGTCTGCAGCTTTTGGAAGGGGTGGGAAGGCGCCATGCAGCTGCGCACCGCCTTGGGACAGAATGTGGAGGAATGTCGTAAAATCTGCCATACGGTTGCCAAAAACGGCACCGCTGTGGAGATCAAGCGCCTTGCCGTGAATGGCCGAGAGCTGCAAACGCAGCTGGGGGTCGCCCCACGCGACACGGGCACATTGTTGCTGCAGCTGCAGGATCTGGTCTGGCAAGACCCTGCCCGAAACAAAAAAGCGGTCCTGCTGGAGCTGGCCCGCGCGATCCTGAATAAGGAGATGAGTGTATGAGTAATGTGATTTTTGAGGAACGTACCTTTCTATCGTCCAATGGCACCACACGGGTGCATTGCTATATCTGGCGGCCTGACCAAGAAAAGCCAAAGGGCATCATTCAGCTTTCCCACGGTATGTGTGAGTATGCGCAGCGCTATGATGCTTGGGCACGGCGCTTTTGCGCGGCCGGCTATATTTTCTGTGGCAACGATCATTTGGGCCACGGCCGCACGGCACAAAATGAGCAGGAGCTGGGCTTTACCGCCACCCGTGGCGGCGCCGCTTTGTTGGTAGAGGATCTGCACACCATGACCCGTATGATGCAGGAAAGCTTTCCGGGTCTGCCCGTGGTGCTTTACGGACACAGTATGGGATCTTTTGCGGCACGCGCCTATCTGACCCAATACGGCAACGAGCTGGCCGCAGCACTGATCAGCGGTACTGCCGGGCCGGAGCAGCCCACCAGCATCGCCCGTGGACTGGCGCGTCTGTTGGTTAAGACCAAGGGCGATCATCATCGCAGCCGCTTTCTCACCTCACTGGCCTTTGGCAGCTACAATCAGCACTTCAAGGAGGAGGCCGACTCCCGTTCGTGGTTGACCCGTGTCAAGTCCATCCGCGAGGCTTATCGGCAGGATCCTCTCTGTCGCTTTGTCTTTACCGCAGGCGGCTATGAGACGCTGTTTGATCTTTTGCACACGGTGTCGCGCCCTGCTTGGGCAGAAAAGGTGCCGCGCGAGCTGCCCATCCTGCTGTTTGCAGGGGATGAGGATCCCGTGGGCAATTACGGCAAGGGCGTGAAGGAAATCTACAACCGTTTGCGCAAAAACGGTTGTGAAAATGCAATGATCCGCTTATATGCAGGGGGCAGACACGAGATGCATAACGAAGAAAATGCAGACGAGGTCTTTGCTGATCTGACAGCGTTTTTGGAGGGTGTTTTGACATGAGCATAGAAGATATCAAGGCCACCACAGGGCGCGTGATGGGCGTGGATTTCGGCGAGGCGCGCACCGGCCTTGCGGTGTCCGATGCGGCAAGGCTGCTGGCCTCCGGCATTGGTAATATCCCCGGGGGCGGCTTGGAAAAGACCGCTGAGCTGGTGGTGAATGCCGCTAAAGAGCAAAGAGCCGTAGCGGTGGTTATTGGCTTACCCGTGAATATGAACGGAACCGAGGGCCCCCGTGCCGAGCGTGCCAGACGGTTGGCCGAGCTGGTGGCCCAGCGTGAGCCCACCTTGGCCATTGCCCTGATGGACGAGCGCATGACCACGATGGCGGCCTCTCGCTTTCTCAATGAGACCAACACCCGTGGCAAAAAACGCAAGGGCGTGATCGATACTCTGTCGGCGCAGATCATTTTGCAAAACGCATTGGATCGGTTAAAGCAGCTATGAGTGTTGCCAAAGCAGAAAGCCGCTCTTTTACCGTCAACGGTGAGAAAATCACCTATACGTTAGAGCGAAAAACCATCAAACGCTTGAATTTGCGTGTCAAACGGGATGGGGAGATCCACGTCTCTGCTCCCACGCGAATGCCGCTTGCTACCATCGAAAGCTTTTTGAGGGAAAAGGCCGCCTGGATCCGGGCCGCCCACAGTCGCGTGATGGCCAGGAGGGGAGAGACGCCCACCTTGGAGCCCGGCGATGTCATCGTGCTGGAGGGAGTGCCTCACGGCGTGATCCTGCACGTGGGAAATCGGCCCGGCGTGCGGCGCGAGGCCGGAGTCCTGCACATTACGGTGACTGAGCCGCAGAACGCCGCCGAGCGAATGCAAGCCTTTCGCCGCTTTGTGAAAACCGAGGCAAAGCGCGTGCTGACCGCACGTGCTATGGATATCTACCGGGAATTCGCTCCCCATCCGGCTACCTTTCCTACGCTTTCCTTCCGGTGGATGAGCAGCCGCTGGGGTTCTTGCACGGCGTCGAAAAATCACATCACATTAAACGAAAAGCTGCTGTTTGTTGAGCCGCGCCTTGCAGATTACGTGATCTATCACGAATTTTGTCATTTTAAATACCAAGACCATTCTGCCGCCTTTTATCGGCATCTGGCCTCTTTTCTGCCCGACCATGCCGCCGCTCGCGCGCAGCTGCGAAGCACGCCGATCCCCGTACTGGAGGGCGAAGGCTGTTAAACGAAAATGTTGACATTGTAAAAAATGTATGCTATACTGGTATTACATTACATTATGGGGGTGTAGATATGAGCTATTCTCAGGCTATCTATGACAAAATCGAGGAATATTTTCAGGAGTTTGGCTGGAAGTACCGTTTTGTAGAGGACAAGGAATATTTCCGCGCCGGCTTCAACATTGACTGCAAGCTGGGCGAGACCACTCTGATGGTTCGTCCCCGCGATACCTTTTACACCGTGCACGCGACCATTAAGGTCAATGCCGACAGCGATTGCCGCCTGGCCGTGGCTGAGTATCTGACCCGTGCCAACTACGGCTTGAACTGGGGCAACTTTGAAATGGACATGAACGATGGAGAGATCCGCTATAAGATCCTGGTGGACTGTGGTGACCATTGCGAGTGCCTGCCCTCCAACACCGTGTTTGAAAACAGCATCGTGCTGGCCGTACAGATGATGAAAAAGTACGGTGACGGTCTGCTGGCCGTGATGTATGGCTTCAAAACGCCCGAGCAGGCCTGCAAGGATGCCGAGGCTAAGTAAAGAAAACAAAAAAATCCCGACACGTGTCGGGATTTTTTGTTTTCTGGTGGTTTAACCGTCCATATCCATTACGGTGAAATAGATCACGATCTCGCTGTCGTCGATGGGGAACCGCAGGCGGTAAACGCCGGTCTCCAAGGGGAGATAGGGTGTGTTTGATTCCGCTGCCCCGTCGGCGGCAAAGGTCAGAGCGAGGTCTGCGTGGTCATAGGCATCCAGGGCATGGAAGGTGTCATTTGTTTGATCCCCCTGCACGTTGGCAGGCGCTTGCTGCCATACGCCGCTTTGCCAGACCTCAAGGATCACTTTTTGCTCTCGCACTATGAGATCTTGTTCCGTATCGTTGAACAATCGCACATTCAACCGCACCACAGGCACATTCAGATCGGTCGAGGTTATCACACCCACCATCTTGGTGTTTTGCCGGATGCCGTCTGCCCAATAGGCGTGCCCGATGTCGATCACGTTTTCAATGTGTAATACGCTGAAATAGGCCACAGCCTCCAGGCCGTCGGTCTCCGGCCCCGACAGGGTATAGGGCTGTCGCAGGCGGTAAAGCCCGGGCTGCAGGGCGGCGTAGACAGCCCCCTCATCGCCTAACCTCCAGGTGTAGCTCACAATATCGTTTGTATAGGGGCCGTGGGTGTCAAAGGTGTAGGGTACCGAATGCTCCGCCGTCTCGGGCACGGCGCTGGGCGCTTGCTTCCAAACGCCGTTCTCATACCGCTCCAGCACACGATCCTTGAAATCCAGATGGACCTTGTAGCCCGAGTCGTTGCGGATGGAGATTTTCAGTTGGGATATTGGCGCGGTCAGAGGGGTTGCGTGTTCTGCATACATGGTGATCCCACGACGGGAGTGGATACCGTTTGCCACATAGGTGGCGCTCATCTGCTCCTCGGTGAGGGTGGGATTGTCCGGAATCGTCGCAGCTCCGGGCTCGGTTACCGTAAAATAGGCGACTGCCTCTCGGATCTCGGAAAGTGTTTCGTTTTCATCCAAAATAAAGTGATAGGAGTGGCGGATGCGATACGTGCCCACACCCAGCATTTGTTCCTGCCTGCCGTAATATTGGCCGGGGAAGGAAATGGTGGAATGATACAGCAAGCTTACGATCTCTCTGGCATAAGAGTAACGGCCGGTCTCCCATCCGTTTTGCTTGTATACCGGCAACTCGTTCCAGACACCGTCTTCGTAGATATCAACCGCATATCCGCCGTAATTCAGCGAAATAGGGCAGCCGGTGTTGTTGACGACATCATAGGAGATCTTATTCACAGGAGCTGTGAGCTGGCCCGGGATCAGCACCAGCGAGACCAGCGAGCTTTGCAGGGTGTTGTCGGTGTGATATAAATGGCCGGCAGGCTGGTATTGCGCTGTGGTGTTGCCGTCGGTGGGCAGGGGATCCTCCGGTCGCTGGCATCCAAAGCAAAACAGTAGAGCCAATAGCAGCAGCAAAGAAAGAATGTGTTTCACGGTGGCCTCCTTTCTCAAAAAACGCGAAAGGCCTTGCTCTTCGCGTGGATGCAGTATGGTGATCCAACGCGGGATACAGGGCATCTTTATCTACGATTATAGTATAGCAAATTCGCGTGTCCAAAGCAAGTGTTTTGAACGGACAGTATAAAAAAAGCACCCACGGTGTGCTTGCGGTAGAGCAATATAAAATTGAATATACCTACCGACAGGAAAAGGACGAGAAATTGCTAAAATTTCTCGTCCTTTTTTCTTGACAAGCTCTGTCTTAATTAAAGACACAACAAATTATTTGCAAAGTATAATCTCACATAGTTTTCCCGTTTTTTCGGCATATTTTATAACCGATAACGTCCCCTTTGAGTGCCCGTCCCAGAAAGCAATGATTTTATCCGCATAATCTACTATTTTTTTATTTCTCGCGATTGGCGCGGCACGACCGTACCTCTCATATTGAGGCAAAAAGACCGTCAGCTTTAAGCCATTCTTTTTCGCATATTCCGCCGCGCAAGAATCTACGCCGACCGCCCCGCCCGAAACGATTTCATCTCCGTCGGATATATACATACCGATATCGGTTACGAAAACGCTTCTTGAACCAACAACTGCAACTTTCATAAATATCTCCAATCAAATATTTCATCTACTTAAATTAAGTATACTTACAACATTATACCATAAAATAATCTTAAAATATACTTACATTAAGATTATTTTGGAGATTTTTATGAGAAATAAAAATAATAAGCACCTTGGAATTGAAATCGATCCCGAACTTCATTATAAGCTTCACTATATATCGAAGTATTACGGTCGCTCGGCGAACGGAGAAATACTTTATTTAATTAGACAGGAAATAAAAGCTTTTGAAAAAAGTGAGGGAGAAATTGAAATTCCCAAAGCACAAAAAACAAATTAAATTCGTTTTTCGGGCGGTATAAAAAGGCACTTATGGCAGTTTTGCCATAAGTGCCTTTGCGTTGGTTTTGTCATTTGATTTGTAGCCTTTAATTCAGGCATACGAAGCACTGCTTCTGTGGACACAGAAGCTATTTTGATTTTGTCGATATGCCGTCGCTTTGCTCGGCTCGATATATTTGCCTTGCGGCAAATTCGATATGTTTTTGCTTCGCTCAAACTCGATATGATATAAATCAGTGCTCACGAAGTGAGCATATCGAGTGCGGCAGCACATATCGAACGCGTTTGCGTATATCGAAAATCCGCATTAGCGGATTTATATCGATGCGTACCTGCTCTATGGCAGGTACGCTACGCGGAGTGCTTTTTTATATTTTACGAATGTGTTATTTACAGCTTGGTCATTCTTGGGTGGCCTTTTCGATGAAAAGTGCGCTATAGCCCACGATCAGATACACGATGGCGCGCAGGCCCCACAGAATAAAGTCGGGGGTGGGGTCCAGCAAAAACAGGCGCAAGAACACGGTGATCACCACCAGCAGCGCCGGCACAAAGAAGGTGTTTTTGATCAGCTTGCTGTATTTGGGAGAAAGGCTGCCCAAAATCACCAGCAACAGAGTGACCGATGCCAACCAGTCTACAATGTTGGTAACGACATAGGGGAAATGTGCCTTTTTGATCAGAATGTAGACACAGTCGGCAGTCTGTGCCAGCGTAAACGCACCAAAGCCGGCCAAGGGAAGCCACTCCATGGGCTTTGCGGCGTTGATAAACAGAGAAACGGCGGCGGCCAGCGCGCCAACCAGGCCGATGAGTGTCAGGGCATCCATACCAACAGCACCGTAAAGGCCAAAGTAAACGATCAGGTGGATGGCGATATAACCGCACATAACAAGACCGGCGGCCAGATTTCGCATAATACGCTTGTTGTTGTTCTTTTCCATAGCATCCTCACTAACGATAAAATGATTATAAATATTATAAAAGTACAAGCATTATTTGTCAAGCATAAAAGCGTAATTCTAAATCAAATTTACCGTTTCTTAATGCAAAAATCACTTTACTTTCCACTTTGGGCGTGTTATACTGGATTTAATCCAATCAAAAGGAGTATTGCTATGTGGTATTCAAGCTCTTACCGTCGCCATCTTTGCGATATGCATATTGAGGATTGGGATCCGACTTTTTTGTCCCAATTCGACCCCGATGCCTATTTTGAAAATTTGAAGCGCGCCAATGTAGATGCGGCTATGATCTACCTGCAGTCTCACGTGGGGCTTTGCAACTTCCCTACCAAAGAGGGCAAGATGCATAAAGCCTTTGTGGGGCGCGAAAACGCCTTGGCCGAGCTGATCGGCAAGTGTCGCCAGAACGGGATCGCCGTGGTAGGCTATTACAGTCTGACCCACGACAACGAGGTTTACGACACACACCCCGATTGGCGGATGCTGGATGAAAACGGCATCGGCAAGCGCGGTACTATGGGCAAGGATGGCAAGTATCGCCGTTATGGATATGTCTGTCCCAATCACGAGGAATACCGTGCCTTTACCCTGCGTCGCATTGATGAAATGGCGGCTTATGCCCGTATGGACGGTATGTTCTACGATATGCCGTTCTGGCCCCATTACTGCCATTGCCCCAAATGTCGGGCGCGTTTTATGCAAGAAACGGGTTGGGAGATCCCCAAGGGCGATTTTTCCGATACCCCTGTGTGGCGCAGTTTTTTGAAAAAGCAGCAGGAGTGGATGGCCGAATTTATCCAGCTGGTTACGGACTATACCAAGCGAGTGATGCCCGGTGCCAGCGTGGAGCATAATGTGGCTTATGCCGCTCTGCCCAGCTACAACAAGGGCATGAGCATGGATCTGATGCGCGCTTGTGATTATGCCGGCGGCGATCTGTACGGCACAGCCTATGAGCATTCCTTTACCTGCAAGTTCTACTATGCGACCACCACCCATCAGCCCTTTGAATATATGTTCTCCCGTTGTACTCCCGGTTTGCGCAAGCACACGCTGACCAAGTCCGAGGACCGGATCCACGCCGCCGTGATGCTGACCTGTGCCAACCACGGTGCTACCTTGTTCATTGATGCCATTGACCCCGTTGGCACGTTGGATCAGCGGGTATACGAGCGGATCGGAAACGTGTTTGATTTTGAGAAACGGTATGAAAAATATCTGACCGGCACCCCGGTTTCTGACGTAGGCATCTACTATGGCTTCCATAGTCGCTTTCCGGTCAATGGCAACGAATACACCAACTCCAAGTGTGCCCCTCGCCTTGCCAGACGGATGATCGAGCAGCACATTCCCCACAGTGTGGTGGGCGGTGAGTTCGGCGATCTGGAAAGCAATCGGGTAATCTATGCCTCTTGTGTGGACGACGAGGAGGGGAAGGGCATTGATCGCCTGCTCTCCTATGTGGAAAAGGGAGGAAAGCTGATCTTTACCGATGGGCGCTCCAAAAAGCTGTTGAGGGTTTTGCTGGGCACCGATGACGTAACGCTTTGCGATTGTGCTAACACCTATGTGGCACCCACCGCCGCTGCCGGCGATCTTTTGGGGGATTTCAATGCCAAATATCCCCTGCCCATAGATGGCTTTGCTCCTGTGGTACGCGGCGTGACCAACGGCACCGTGCTGGCTACCTTTAACAAACCCTATACGGCCACTCGTGAAAACAAATTTGCCTCCATCCACAGCAATCCTCCCGGTGTGCAGACCGCCATTCCTGCCATTGTAGAGGGTACGTATGGCAAGGGTTGCTTTATTTGGCTAGCCCATGTGCCCGAATTTGATGTGGAGGAGGAATATACCTTCCTCATCAAGCGTCTGATCGCACGGCTGACGGGCGGAGATTTTGCTGTGGAGACCGACGCCCCTGCCGATGTGGAGATCGTGACCTTCCGTGACGGCAACGCCTATTTGCTCTCGGCCGCCCAGCTGACCGATGCCTATACCGCACGGCAGATCCTTCCTTTCCGCGTTTCGCTAAAGGTTGCGGGCGAGGTGCAGGATGTTCTCTTGCTGCCCAACGAGACCTCGATCCCGTTTACGCAAAGCGACGATACCGTTAGCTTTTCGGTCGAAAACTTCCACATTTTCGATATGTTTAAGATCGTGACAAAATGAAACGGATCATAAGCTTTTTGATGGGCCGCGGACGCCCCTTGGCCGTACTGTTGTTGGGTGCTGTGGCGTTGACCGTGTTTGCGTTGACCACCGATCTGGCTACCCATCTGGGGCACCCCTGGCAAGCAACGCTGGGAGTGGGGATCGGCTTGATGCTGCTGGCAATTCCTTGTCATTGGTTTGGCGCGTTGGAGCGGATCGGTTACCTTGCCGCCATACTGCTGAACCTGCTGGGCATGGGAGCCGCCGCCGGCGCCTATTTCATAGAAAGCGGTGTGGGAGGCACTCTGACCGACCTGCTGCCCGCCACGGTTTTGCCGCTGCTGCTATTGGCATTGCTTTGCATACTTCTTGCGGCATTCCCCGATTACAAGGTGCCCATTGGTACGTTGACCGTGCTGATCTTCATCGGGCTTTTGGTAGCTTCGGTTGTGTTTTGGTGCATACGTGGTGGCGATTTTTATGCATTTTCCTTTTTTTCTCACATCGTGACGCTCTTTTTTGCCATTGTATGTGGCGTTACCGCAGACGAGGAGGAACGCCTGCTTTTGCGGGACGCTTCTCTTGGCTCCTTTGGTCTGTTTTCTATCATCGCTGTGGTGGCACTGATCGCCCTTTTGCTGGTGGGCGGTGGCGACGGCTGCGATTGCGACTGTAGTGGAGAGTGCTGCGATTGCGGTGATGGATGTAACTGCGGCGATGGCTCCCGAAAGGGAAAGCGAAAACTCAAATAAAGAACGCACACGCGCCAAAGGCGCGTGTGCGTTTCTTTATGTCGACCGTCATGCTTGGTCACTTTGCACAGACTGTGTCAAAGATGCGCTCTGACATAATCCAGCATATATGCCGCTTCTGTATCCAAGGCGGTCTCACTGGGATTTTGCAGTAAATTTCTCCACACGTATATGGATTTTCCTACCTCGCCACCGCTCATCACAAAGGGTTCGGCTACAATACGCCCCTTGTAATCAACCTCGCGCAGGGCATCAAAGATCTCGCTCCAATTCAAATGCCCGCGTCCGGGGCAGGTACGGTTGTTCTCGCCGATATGAAAGCCCACCAAACGGTCGCCTGCTGTGTGGATGGCATCGCGAATGCTGCCTTCTTCAATGTTCATATGATAGGTGTCCAGTAAAATGCCAACAGCAGGGTGATCCACCTGTTCTACATAGGCGCGTGCCTCGGCGGCGGTATTGACCAAAATCCCCTCAAAGCGATTGACGGCTTCAATGCCATAGGTCAGCCCCAGCCCATCGGCAATGGATGCCAGCTGCTTCATGCTGTCAACGCTATGCTGCAGCCGTGTGGCTTTGTCCAGGTCGGCAGGCACACCCCAGCCAGCATAGCTGACGCCGGAGAGCAGCTTGCCCTCCATTTTGCCGATTTGTGTCATAATGTCGGTCAGATAACGGATGCCGCCTTGTCGCACGGTTGCATCAGGAGAGGAAATGTCATAGGCCATATCCAGCCCAAGGCTATAGGTCAACTCCACACCGTTTGCTGCCGCCAAAGCCTTAAGCTCTGTCAGCTCCGCATTCCCCATATCCAGCAGAGCTTGTGCTTGAAACTCCAATACGTCATAGCCGATTTTTGAAACCTTTTGCACGTATTTCTTCAAATCGACCTTCCAGTTATTTTCCCAAAAATTGACAAAAATGCCGATTTTATTCATGAATGTCTCCTTCAATATTCGTTGACCAGCAGGCGATAAGGAGGCTCGTCCTCCTCAATGGCACACCAGCGATTGCGGATGATGGCGAAAACATTATCGGTGTTGTCATCGTTGATCTTGGAGACCTCGCCGATCAGCAGATCGCCGCAGCCTGTCTTGGCAAAAAAACGATGGTAAACACCGGGCTCCAACGTAATGCTGTTTCCCGTGGTGATCTCGATGATCTCTCCGGGCGCAGCGTCGTAATAAGCTCCGTCACGCAGCACGCGCACGGGTTGGGTCAGGTCGGGCTTGCCGTCCGCCCCTTGTGCGGCCAACTGACAACAGAACACACCGCCAGCCCGGTTGATAATATCCTCGGTCTTGCTGTTGTGATAGTGGAGGGGGATCTCTTGCTCGCAGCCATCCTTTAAAAAGATATATTTTTCGGCATAGGGCGTGCCCACACCGGGCTCGTGTACGCAACCGTTGCGCACGGTAAACAGTACGGCACCCACGCGGTCAAAATCGCCCGAACCAAAGTCCGACACATCCCAGCCCAGCATGGTTTTTAGGAGGTTGATACGCTCAGGTCGATGGAACTCGGCTTTTTCAGCGGGCAAGCTGGCAAAAAAGGGGAGCGTCACGTGATGCTGTTGACAGAGGGCTTCTGCCCAACGGATGGCGGCGTTAATTTCAGATCGTTTCATTGCGTTACCTCACCATTCAAATTCAATGACAATGGCCTCGCTGGCCAGATCGTCTACGGGGATGCCCGTTACGTGCAAAAAAGGGAGCGCCTGACCGTTGGAAAAGTACTCGGGCAACAGGTCAATGGCAGCAGGTAGCTCCTTGCCGGTGTTCAGCAAGCGAACGCGCTTGGGCACACCGGGGAAAAACTGCAAGGCAATAGAGCTGGAGCGGATACCGTCGGGAAAATGGAAGTGCGTCTTGCCGTTTTTCTTGGTAACGATGGCCTTATTTGCCCTTAACTTATAGTTGAACTCGTCTGCTTCGTGACAGCAAAGAGCCCCCTCCATCCGCTTGTACCAGTCGCCGATGCGACGAATACGGGCGGCATAGTCCTCGGTGATCTCGCCCTCGCCATTGGGACCCACGTTCAGCAGATAACTGCTGCCCATGGCCATCATACGGTCAATGGAGGAGGTCAGGTGGCGGATCGAATAAAAATCCTCGTTCAAGCGATAGCCCCAGCTTTGCTCCCCCACCGAGTTGCAGGCCTCGGTCATACGGGTAAAGCGGTCGACATCAGCCGATTTATACTCGCGCTCCGGCGTGGAAAAATCGCCCACATCATAGCCGCGGTCATTGATGTAAATGCCGGGCTGCAGCTGGCGGATCATCTCGTTGAAGGAGGGGTCCTTGATCTTGGGGGGGATATCCCAAAAGAACGTGTAAAGGGGGCCGTAATTGGTGCAAAGCTCGCGGACCTGGTTGCGTACGTATTCCAGATAAGCAGCCACGTTTACGCCGTTTTCGGTTTTGGCCTTCCATTGATGGGTGGAGGCAGGATTGTAGCCATAAGGGTGATGCCAGTCGGGGCAGGAATAGTAGAACGAAAGCTTCATATCGTGCTTGGCGCAGGCGTCGGCCAGCATTTTCAGCACGTCCTTGCCATAGGGTGTGTTGGTGATCTTATAGTCCGAATAGGCTGTATCCCACATACAAAAGCCGTCGTGGTGCTTGGTGGTAAAGCAAATGTACTCCATGCCGGCCTCCTTGGCCAGCAGCACCCATTTTTCGGGATCGTATTTCACGGGGTTGAAGGTGTGCATCAGGCCCTCATATTGTTCTCTCGGCCAGTTCATACGGGCAAAAACCTGATCTTGCACGCCGGTGGCACCGTACAGCCCCCAATGGATAAACATACCAAATTTATTTTCGTGTGTCATTTTCCTGCTCCTTTTCGTGTGTTGCTACACCGTTGCGGTGCTATTTTTATTATACCGCAAGGCCCTTGCATTTGTCGTTGGATTATGTTATTATATTTTTAAAGAATTTACAATATCTTACGAAAACGGAGGTGCATTTATGTTGCAATCGGCACTTTGTGGCGTGTCCACCGGCCACCGGGAGGGCTTTGTATTCCACACCGACCACGCCCCCCACTATGTTCTGCTGTGCTTTCAAACTCCTTTTTTCTGTGTGCTGAATGGTAAACGGATCGAGGGGAGGGCAGGGGATTGCCTGCTACAGCGCCCGGGCACAGAGGTGACCCACGGCCCCTTGTCTGCCACGGAGCAGTTCATCAACGATTGGATCTATTTCGATGCCGATCCCCAGGAGCTGGCGCCCCTGGCGCTCCCCTTTGACACCTTGATTTCCTTGGGCGATGGTACAGTTTTTTCGCATCTGATCGATCGGGTGATGAAAGAGAAAATTCGGGGTGATTTGTATAGCGATCGATTGATCAGCGATTGCATCTTTCGGATGCTGGTGACCGTAAAAAGAGCAGAACGTATCGGGGAAAATGAGGATATTCCGCTGTTCACGCGCTTCAAGGAGCTGCGCGTGGGCATTCTTCGGCGCTATGGCGATGACTGGACATTGCAGCGCATGGCTGAGGAGTCGGGCTATTCGGTCAGCCGTTTTTGCGCACTGTATACCGATTTCTTTCACATCAGTCCCATGAACGATCTGTTGGAAAAGCGCTTGGAAATGGCCAAGCAATTTCTGGAGCTGGGAGTCTATAAGGTGGGTGACGTAGCCACGCTTTGCGGATTTTCATCTATCCACTACTTTTCCAATTTTTTTAAAAAGCGTACGGGGTGTTCCCCGGCCGATTATAAGCCGCGATAAAGCCGGCACACAGTACAAAAGGGCAGAAGGCCTTGCGCATTTTTCCTCTTGCATTTTCTGACTGCTTTTTCGTCCGAGGTTTGAAAACAGGGAGACTCGGGGCGCTCGTCACTTTCAACCGATGGCGGTTGAAAGGCTAAGTTTTACTGCGCAAAACTTGCCCCATGCCACCGCGTAGCGGTTGCAATGGTTTTTTTGCACCCCTTGTTCTCGCCATAAAGAAAGCCCCAAGGCGATTGGCCTCGGGGCTTTGATGGTCAGGGGTTTGAAAACAGGGAGACTCGGGGCGCTCGTCACTTTCAACCGATGGCGGTTGAAAGGCTAAGTTTTGCTGCGCAAAACTTGCCCCATGCCACCGCGTAGCGGTTGCAATGGGTTTTCGCACCCCTTGTTCTCGCCATAAAGAAAGCCCCAAGGCGATTGGCCTCGGGGCTTTCTTTATGGTGGAGACGAGGGGGCTCGAACCCATGACCTCACGGATGTGAACCGTGCGCTCTGACCAACTGAGCTACGCCTCCATGGTCGGAATGACAGGATTTGAACCTGCGACATCCTGGTCCCAAACCAGGCGCGCTACCAACTGCGCTACATCCCGATCTGCTACAGGAAGTCTCCTGTTACCGCTCTATTATAGCAAAACTGTCGGAGCTTGTCAAGCCCATTTTTCAAACTTTTCGGCAAAAAGATTTGACACGTTTCGCCCCATGTGCTATACTGTTATCAATATGCGAAAGCGAGGTGATTTTCATGACCAAAGCGGAAAAGAAAAAACGCATGGCGGCCATTGTCGAAGCCCTGAAGCAGGTCTATCCCGTTCCGGTCTGCGCGTTGGAATCCGGCGGTGATCCGTGGCGGCTGCTGGTGATGGGGCGACTGTCTGCCCAATGCACCGATGCCAGAGTGAATATCGTGTGCCGTGAGCTATTTTCCAAATATCCCGATGCGGCATCTATGGCTGCGGCCGAGTTGGCCGATGTAGAGGCCATTGTGCGCCCCTGTGGCCTATATCATACCAAGGCGCAAAATATCATCGATGCTTCCCGCATGCTTTTAACCGAGTTCAACGGGCAAATGCCCCACGATATGGAGGAGCTGCTGCGTTTTCCCGGTGTGGGTCGCAAGATCGCCAATCTGCTGCGCGGCGATCTGTTTGGCCTGCCGGCAATTGTGGCCGATACCCATTGTATCCGTCTTTGTGGACGCTTTGGTATGTACCCCGTGGAGCAAAAAGACCCCACACGTGTTGAAAAAATACTGACAGAACTGGTGGACCCTGCCGAGCAAAGTGACCTTTGTCACCGTCTTGTAATGTTTGGCCGTGACACCTGCACCGCACGCGCCCCTAAGTGCGAGGAATGCCCGTTATACCCATTGTGCGACATGGGCGGCGAAAAAAAGGAGCGAAAATGAATCCTATGGCATTGGAACACGGCCGCCCGGCCGATCTGCGCGCACCGCGCGAAATGGTGGCCTATGATACGCTGGATCGCCTGCATATCTCCTACCGTCGCGTGGATCACGCCCCTGCTGATACCATGGAGGCTTGCGCCGCTGTGGATGAAATTTTAGGGGGACGTATGTGTAAAAATCTGTTTTTGTGCAATCGGCAATGTACCGATTTTTACCTTCTTTTGATGCCGGGAGATAAGCCATTTCGCACTAAGGAGCTCTCCGCACAACTGAATGTTTCTCGCCTTTCCTTTGGCTCATCGGAACACATGGAGTCTCTGCTGGGTCTATCTCCCGGCTCGGTCAGCGTGTTGGGGCTGATCAACGATACCGCTCACCGTGTGCGGCTATTGATCGACAAGGATCTGCTGACGTTCCCGGAAATCGGTTGCCATCCGTTGGTCAACACCTCCAGCGTTGCATTTTCTATAGAGGATCTGCTGCATACGCTGCTACCAAGCATTGGCCATTCCCCCACCGTGGTGGAGCTCTCTCACGGCGAAAATGAAGCAAACGCCCGGTAGCGAAAACGCGCTCCCGGGCGCTATTTTTTTGTTACGTAGCGGAAATTTTATGAAAATGCGGCAAAAATGCCCCCCAAAAAAACGCCGGATCGAGAGAAAATAAAAAAATGTTGATTTTGTGAGTTTTCACAAATATAGTGCTGTCGAAATGAAATGCATTTTTTTAAAAAATCTACATTTTGTGGCGAAAACCCCACAAAAAGCACTATTTTTAGTGCACGGCAGATAAGCGTCGGAAAACCTTTGGGCAAAATGCACAAACAAATATAAAAAAATTGTGGAATAAAAAGGAACGCGTTTTTGAAAAAGTGTTGACAACCGAAAAAAAGAATGTTAAAATAATTTAACATATATAAATATAACGCCCACGCGTAGGCACGGCATAGTATAATCACGAAAACGAAAGGAGGCAGCAAGCATGAAGCCGAGAATAATGGTTATTGCCTTGGTAGTTCTGATTACCAGCGCCCTTGTGGCTGGCGGTATTCTGAACTATACCGAGGATGCCAAAAAAAATATAGAATCCTACATTCGCATCGACACTCACGGCTATGGCGCCGGCACGGTTGAGGTTCATGAGCTGCGCCTTGTTCCCGGAGAGGTAAAGGAGCAGACGGTTCTGCTGGCTTGCCCTGTGGAGAACATGTACGATATCGTCATTTCTTATGAGGAGCTTTCGGAAAGTACCATTAAGCATTTCACTAACGTTGAATTTGAATTTGGCGGCGAGGTGCTTTGCACCGCCTCTCTTGCAGAGCTGTTGGCAGGCAAGACCGTCACCTTTTCCACACAGCTTTTAGCGGAAAGCAATCAAGAGCTTTTGGTGAGATACTCCATGCCCCACAACACCGGCAATGCTGCCAAGGGGGCTACAGCCGATTTCAATCTTTGCATCGCCATCACCAGTGAGCTGGCCGGCGAAGGCGTTGATTACGGCACCTGATACCGATTTGAAAGAGTGGTAGACCGCTCCGGAAAATAAAAACCTACAAAGGAGACAGAAACAATGAACGTATGGCTCGTAATTTTTGTGGTAGTAGTTGTTGCCTTCTGCTTGTTCTGCATGGCGATCGCCATGATGGATATGCTGGGCGATTTCCTGCATCGCCGCAGAAAGCGCGAACGTGACGAGTACGAGGCCGAGCTTGCCAAGAAGGATCAGCAGCTTGCCGCTCTCGCAGCCGCTCCCGCTCCCGCCCCTGTTGTCGAGCAGCCTGCTCCCGCACCTGCACCCGAACCTACCCCCGCACCTGCTCCCGAACCTGAACCCGAACCCGAACCCGAAGTGGTTGAGGAGCCTGTTCAGGAGGAGATCCCCGAGGAGGCCGTAGCTGCCCCCGCCGAGGAGCCCGCTGAGGAGCCCACCGAAGAAGCCGAAGCTGAAGAAGAGGACGAAGGCGCCGTAACCTTTGTTGCCAGCAAGAGCGAAACTCTCGAAGAGAAGTATCTCGCCCTATCCGCTGACGAAAAGCGTTACTACGATGAGATCCTGTTCCACGCTGCAGGCAAGGAGAATGCAAGACGCTTCCGTAACGTGCGTTACGAGGACGTTAAGATCGGCCAGACCCGTCTGGTTCGTATGCGCATCAAGCGCGGCGTGATCACTTGCGAATTCACCCTTTACAACACCAACTTCAAGAACTACATCAATGAGAACAAGCTCAGTGTTAAGCAGGCGCCCACTGTGCTGAAGATCACGGATGAGGCTGCTGTTCGTGCCGCTATCGACAGTATCGATATCGTTGTGAACAACATTGCCGAGGAGAAGGAGTACAAGAAGCAGCTGGCCCGTGAAAAGAGAAAGGCTGCCCGTCTTGCCGCTCAAGAGGCTGAAAAGGCTGAATAATTCCCTTCCTATTTAATTACGCGCGACCCCCTTATTCTTACATTTGGTTTTACTCGCATTCTGCAAAACCCCTGTTGCGAATAAAATATAATGAAACGATTATTGAAAGGAGGAAAAAACATGAAGGCAAAGAAAGGTTTGTTCATGGCGTGTGTATGCATCGTTCTGGCACTTGTGCTGATGGCCGGCGCTACTTACGCTCTGTTCACCGACGAAGTCAAGCTCACTAACCATTTGGTAGCAGGTGATCTGGAGATTTCGTTGGAGCGTACCTCTCTCACCGCAACTTACCTCACTAACACCGGCAGACTGGCAAAGACCACCGACATCAATCGCATAGATTATACGGATGATCTGAACGATGATGTGAATATGTTTGGCCTTGACGGTTCCGACATCGTTATGGCTCCCGGTTGTGCCAGAAACGCAAAGATGTTCATCAGTAACGGTGCCAATGTTGCATTCGGTTATTATCTGGTATTCACCTTCGATGCTAACACCGTCAATGAGAATCTGCTCAAGCAGCTCTATTTGACCGTGAAGACCAGCAACGATGATATTACTTATACCGATGTGTACTATGGCTATCTGTTGGCTGACGATTACGCTATTAACACCAATGGCGAAACCGTTACCATCACCGTTAAGGATGCCACTAAGCTTGGCGGCTATCTGAGCGAAGTTGAGGTTGAGGGCAGTCAGTATTTCACTGTTGAGGTGAAGTTCGACAACCTCGATGCCGAAACCAATAACAAGGCACAGTCCGATAACGCTCATAACGTTTATCAGACCGTAACCTTTGATATGGTTGTTATGGCAGAGCAGCTGATGGAAGTGATTGACGAAACCGCTAACAATCCTGTTGCTCCCGAGGCTGCAGTACCCGCAGGCGCAGTAACCAACCCCTAATTTCAAACGTGCGCGGCACCCCTCAACGGGTGTCCGCGCACAAAAAATCTGTTCTCCCCCCGCGAATGGAAAAAACGAGTAGGAGCATGTACGTATGGTATTGAGTGAAAAAACGCAGAGGATATTAAATATCGTCAAAAACGTGGCGGTTTATGCCATTATGGCATTTGCCATTTTTATGATGATCTTCACCATTTTTTCTGCATCCACATTTAATAAAAATGACCGAAGCATCTTCGGCATCAAAATGCTTATAGTACAGTCCGACTCTATGGCCACCGCCGAGGATGGTTCTAAGGGCGCCTTTAATGCAGGTGACTTGATCTTCTCGAAAGAGTTGGACAGCTACAAGGATCTGCAGGAGGGCGACATTATCACCTTCCAGTCGGCTGACCCCAAAAGTCTTGGCCAGACCATCACGCATAAGATCAGATCGAAAACAGTGTCGGCTGACGGCAGCGTCGCGTTTGTCACGTATGGTACTACCACAAATACAGATGATGACGTGGCCGTTGTTGAAAGCCTGATCCTTGGCAAGTACGTTGGCAAGGTTCCTTTTCTGGGTCAGGTATTTGGTTTTTTAAAGACCACTCCCGGTTATATTGTTTGTATCCTCATTCCCTTTTTGCTGTTGATCCTGTTCCAGGGTCTGAATTGCGTAAAGCTGTTTAAACAGTATCGTGCCGAGCAGGTTTCTGCACTGCAGGCCGAGCGCGAAAAGCTGGAGGCCGAACGCGAGGAATCCAAGCAAATGATGGCAACCTTGATTGCAATGCAGCAGCAAATGGCAAGTGGCGCCGCACAGGCACCGCAACCGCCCGCTGCAGCCAATGCACCTGCGGAAACGACCAATGATCCCGCACTGGAGGCCGAGCGCCTGAAAAACGAGCAGATGATGCAAGAATTGATGGCACTTAAGGCCCAGCTTGCACAGCAGCAAGCACAAAACAATGACAATAACCAGCAGGGTTGAATAGCAACGCAACCCCCACGGTAATTGTTACGAGAACGTTCTGTTTCCCGTAAATACATTTTCTCTTAATTTAAGAAAGGAAGAAAATCATGACTAAGACTAAGTCTACCAAAAAGGCATTGATCTTCAGCGTACTGTCTCTGGTACTCTGCTTGACCATGCTTGTTGGTACTACCTTCGCTTGGTTTACCGACTCTGTAACTTCCGGTCGCAATGTTATCGTCGCTGGTAACCTGGATGTTGTACTTGAGTACAAGACCAACTGGGACGATGAGTGGACCGTAGTTACTGAAGATACCGTGCTTTTCAATGATGAAGCTCTTTGGGAGCCTGGTTATACCGAGGTTGTGTTCTTGCGTGTTTCTAATGCAGGCACTTTGGCTCTGAAGTATAACCTTTCCGTTGATGTTTATAACGAAAAGCCCTCCACCAATGTTCTTGGTAACGAGTTCTATCTGTCTGATTACATCAAGACCGGTGCCTACACGATGAGTGAGTACAATGGTGAGTGGAACTATGCGGACATTCTGATGCCCGTTATGTTTGGCACTCGCGAGGCTACTCTCAAG
>JAFTSB010000005.1 GCA_017461945.1 Clostridia bacterium
CACCACTATGAACGTTATGGCAGAGGTGGTAAAGGCGGCAGAGGCGGCAGGGATCCGCGATAAGGTCAAGATCATGGTCGGCGGCGCGCCTGTCAATCAGGAATTCTGCGCGCAGATCGGCGCGGATTGCTACACCGTGGATGCGGCAAGTGCGGCGGATGCGGCTGTGGAGCTGTGCAAGTCGCTTACATAACGGAGGGGTGACGGCATGGTAAAGCTGACAGAACGCGAGCGTATTCTCCGCACCTACCGCCATCAGGAGGTTGACCGTATCCCGATGCTGGATAAGCCATGGAACGGCACCAAAAAGAGATGGTACGACGAGGGAATGCCAAAGGGCATGGATTGGGAGGACTATTTCGGCTTTGACCGCATCATCCGCATCGTGCCCAACAACGCGCCCTTTTACGAGCAGAAGGTGCTCGAGACCACCGATCGCTACCGCATCGAAACTACCCAATGGGGGGCTACGAAAAAGTTCTTTAACGAGCTGGACTCCACCCCCGAATGCCTGGATTTTTATTACAGCACACCCGAGAGATGGGAAGAAGCCAAGCAGAAAATGCTGGTCTATCAGGACAAGCGCATTCCGTGGGATTTTCTCAAAGAGAACTACCCCAAATGGAAGGCAGAGGGCAGATTTTTGCAGCTGACCGTTTGGTTTGGCTTTGACATTACGCACGCACACATGGTGGGCACCGAAAATATGCTGATGGGCATGATCGAGGAGCCCGAGTGGGTGACCGATATGTTTGACACCTACCTCAAAACCTCGCTCGACCTTTGCCAGCGCATCCTTGACGCGGGCTACGAGTTTGACGGAATCTTTTGGTACGACGATATGGGCTACAAGGGCTCGCCCTTCTTTTCGCCCAACACCTACCGCGAGTTGCTTAAGCCTTACCACAAAAAGGCGGTGGATTGGGCGCACGAGCGCGGCATGGTGACCGAGCTGCACTCCTGCGGATACATCGAGCCGCTTCTGGCTGACGTTGTTGAAACAGGCGTGGAAATGCTCAACCCCTTGGAGATCAAGGCGGGTATGGATCCTCAAAAGCTGAAAAAACTTTACGGCGATAAGCTTGCCTTCCACGGCGGCATCAACGCCCAGCTTTGGGACGATATTGACAAGGTAAAAGCCGAAATGGAGCGCATCATTCCCATGATGAAGGAGGGCGGCGGCTATGTGTTTGCCTCCGACCACTCGATCCCCAATTCGGTCTCTCTGCAAAATATGAAGGAGATCGCCGAGCTGGCGCATAAGCTGGGAACCTTTTAAATCGATCTCCATCGCAGGCGACACTTTTCAGGAAATCAGGCGGCGAGCCGATTCCGCAAAGCCTGATCGACCCTTGGTTTGAGGGCTTGAAAGGACATTACATATAAAGATTGAATGAAAAAATTGGAGAGGTAGCTTTATGAACACACGTGAGCGTTGTATGAACCTTTTGCATTACCGTGCCGCAGACCGTATGCCTGCCGTGCATTTTGGCTATTGGAGCGAGCTGCTGGACGAATGGGCAGAGCAGGGGCATATTTCAAAGGAACTGGCGGTGTCGGCAAGAGGCGACGGCTCGGCGGGACAGCGAGAGCTGGATCGCATCCTCGGCTGGGATTGCAACTGGGCTACCACTGTAAGGCCACGCCATCACCTGTTTCCCACCTTTGAAAAAAAGACCCTGGAGGTATTGCCCGACGGTTCGCACCGCGTGCAAAGCGCAAACGGCGTAATCGAGCGGATCAAGCCCGGCATCACCTCGATCCCTTCCGAGGACGATTATCTGCTCAAGGACAGGGAAGCGTTTGAAACGCTATTCAAGCCCAAGATGCAGTTTACCCCCGAGCGCATCGACCTGGAGTACCTCAAAAAATTCAACGAAACGCGCGATCAAACGATCCCTATCGGGCTTCACGTGGGTAGCATTTTGGGAAAGATCCGCGATATTACCACGGTCATGGGCATGAGCTATCTGCTCTACGACGAGGACGAGGCGCTTTTTGCCGACATCGTGGATACCTATGCCGAAATGCAGTACAAATGCGCGGAGGCGGCACTCGAAACGGGTGCAAAATTCGATTTTGCCCACTACTGGGAGGACATCTGCTTCAAAAACGGGCCGCTGTTGTCTCCCACGGTCTTTGACGAGCTTTGCGCCAAGCATTACAAAAAGAGAAACGAGCTGTGTCACAAATACGGCATTGATATTATCTCGCTCGACTGTGACGGCGTGACCGAGGCGCTGATCCCCACGTGGCTGGAAAACGGCGTCAATGTGCTGTTTCCAATCGAGGTTGGCACATGGGGCGACCAATTTGCACCCGCGCGCAAGAAATACGGCGAGCAGCTGCTGGGCGTTGGCGGTATGGATAAGACCGCGTTCCGCAAGGATAAGGCGGCGGTGGACGCGGAGATCGAGCGCATGAAGCGGCTGGCCTCCATGGGCGGCTTTATCCCTTGCCCCGACCACCGCATGATGCCCGGCTCCAAATTTGAGCTGGTGCAGTATTATGCCGAGGAAATCAAGAAAATCCGTATATGATTGAAAGGATAATCATATGAACATCAATATGCCCCAATGGCTGGCAGACCTCAAATCTGCCGATACGAAAAAAGCCCTGCCGATCCTGTCGTTTCCGTGTGTCAGCAAGCTGGGAATTCCCGTGAGTGAACTGATCTCGGACAGCGACAAGCAGGCACAGGGTATGAA
>JAFTSB010000043.1 GCA_017461945.1 Clostridia bacterium
CGTTTGCGGCGCTTACGATTGTATGCCTTCATTGATTTTTCAACGGCTTCCGCGCGTTCACGTTCTTGCTTTTGCTGCTCTTGGCGGCGTTGCTTTTCTTTTTGCTCTTTTTCTAAACAAGCTTTGCATAATACCGTCGGCTGAGAAGCACCCAAATTTTCTTCATTTACAAGAATGCCACAGCGCTTGCAAAAGCCTATGGCCGCGGAGGTGTTTTCTTCTTGAGCAGAGGATTCTTCTTCCATACTAAGTACCTTGGGGTCGGAAAAATGACTTTCCGGGTCCAAGAGCTCGTCAACGGAGGTCTTGTAGAGCTCCGCTAATGCACGTAACGTTGCAAGCGCAGGCTCGGTCAGATCTTTTTCCCATTTTGAGATTGCTTGAGCGCTGATATTTAAGCGTTCGCCAAGTTGTTGTTGTGTCAGCCCTGATAATTTTCGGTAACATGACAATTTTTGTCCAAGTGTCATTTAAATCCTCCTTTGTAGATCGTGCCAGCACGAATTGTTTGATTCCATTTTGCCACACCAGCGCTTGAGGTGCAACAATCGGTTGGTTGAATTTTGCAACATTTAGTTGAAAAACGAGATTTCGTGCGACACAGATAGATTTCAAATCTATTTTAATACAAATCTTTACTAATGTCAAGAGTAAATATATTTACTTATTATAATAATATAAATAGCTGAATATTAACCAAAGGGAGAAGGGTATGCAAGCTGTTTATATAAAACGAATACGTGATTTGCGCGAGGATCACGATAAAACGCAACAGGAGATAGCCGACATATTGGGCACATCTCAAACAATGTATGCCCGTTATGAACGGGGAGCAAATGAACTGCCCCTGCACCATCTGTTGACTTTATGTAAGTATTATCGTGTCAGCTCGGACTATATATTGGGCCTGCGCGACGATCCAAAATAAAAACCGCCTTGGAGGCTCCAAGGCGGTTTTTGTTCGTAAACAAATATTTTTGTACCTTTCGACGATCAAATGGGGCTATATAGATTTTTTCTGTATAGGCTCTTTACTTTTTTAAGTACGGCAGATAATGATCGTGCCTTTGTAATTGCTTATTGATAAATGGGGAACTTCTGGCAAAGGGCAATGACCTCGGCGGTCACACGCTCCTTGTTGCCCTCAAAATCGTTGATCACATCGGCGATCCAACCGGCGATCATATCCATTTCCTTCACACCAAAGCCACGGGACGTGACGGCAGGCGTACCGATGCGCACGCCGCTGGTGATAAAGGGACTACGGGGCTCATTGGGCACGGTGTTCTTGTTGGCGGTGATGTGTACCTCGTCCAGGCGATGCTCCAGCTCCTTGCCGGTCAGCTCCAGCCCACGCAGATCCAGCAGCATCAGATGATTGTCGGTACCGCCCGACACCAGCTTAAAGCCGCGATCCATCAGACCCTTGGCCAGCGCAGCAGCGTTTTCGACAATGCGGCGCTGATAATCCTTGAACTCGTCGGTCAAAGCCTCACCCAGCGCAACAGCCTTGGCGGCAATGATGTGCATCAAGGGGCCACCCTGGGTGCCGGGGAATACGGCCTTGTCGATCTGCTTTGCCAGCTCCTCGCGGCACAGGATCATACCGCCTCTGGGGCCACGCAGGGTCTTGTGGGTGGTGGTGGTCACCACATCGGCATAGGGAACAGGAGAGGGATGCATGCCGGCGGCTACAAGGCCTGCAATATGTGCCATATCCACCATAAAGTAAGCACCGACCTCGTCTGCGATCTCGCGGAATCGTTTGAAGTCGATCACACGGGGATAGGCGCTGGCGCCGGCCAAAATCAGCTTGGGCTTGCATTCCAGAGCGATCTCACGGACCTTGTCATAGTCAATGACCTCGGTCTCATCGGATACGCCATAAGGAACGATATGGAAGTATTTTCCCGAAATATTCACGGGCGAGCCGTGGGAGAGATGCCCACCGTGTGCCAAGTTCATCGAAAGCACCGTGTCACCAGGGTTCAGCAGGGCAAAGAATACCGCCAGATTGGCGTTGGCACCGCTGTGGGGCTGTACGTTGGCATGCTCGGCACCAAACAGCTTCTTGGCGCGCTCGCGCGCGATCTCCTCTACCTCGTCCACGTAAACACAACCGCCGTAATAGCGCTTGCCGGGATAGCCCTCGGCATATTTGTTGGTCAGCACCGTGCCGGCAGCCAGCAGCACGGCCTTGGAAACGATGTTCTCAGATGCGATCAGCTCAATGTTGTTTTGCTCGCGGCCAAACTCTCGGTCACAGGCGGCAAAAACCTCGCGATCGTACTTTTCCAGCTCGTTAAAAAACATATTTTCAAACCTCCGGTTTTAAATTACAGGATAAAGCTTGTCAACACGCTGATCCCACCCAGCAAAAGACCAATGATGCCTCCCAACCAGATGATGGCGTTCAACTCCTTTTTCATAATGGAAAGCAGCAGTTCCTCCAGGGCCTCGGGGGGCATAGCGTTGACCTTTGCCTCTACAATGGCATCAATATGGAATTGGGATGCCACCGAGCCGGCATATTTGTCCACCAGTCTGCGATACAGACCGATGATCAGCTTTTCAAAGCTTTCGGTATCTTTCATCCACTCGCCAACCGGCTTTTGCTCCCAAACGGCCAACTCATCCTCCAGGGCGGCGCGGAGCTTGGCCTTGCCATCACCGTTCAGAAAATTGGTGACCTTCTCCCCAATGGGTTGGGAGAGCTGCGCGATCATATGGTCGGTGACAAAAATGCTGACCAATGGGTTTTTGGAGGCGAATCCCTGCACGGTAGCAGCCGCCTCACCGGCAATGACCTCCCCCACGTTCATACGCAGGATGCCCTCCAAAATTTTGTTGGTGAGCTTGTCCAACACAAGGTCGCGCTTTTCCTCATATTGCTCATCGCCAAATAGCTTTTCGCAAGAGGAACGGATCGAAGGAAAGGCCAGAATGCCCTTGGCAATAGTGCCGGAGATCTCGTCGGAAAGCAGGGCGTTCTTCAGGTCCTCGGTGCGCACCAGCGACTCGCTGATCATGCGGCCCAGGGCCTTGGCTAATGCCCCTTGGCGACGGGGGATAATGCCGGGAGTGAAGGGGATGCGCCACTTGCCAATGTATTTTTCGCGATAGGGGCGAAACAGCATTTTTACCGCAATATAGTTGGTGAAAATGCCGATCACGGCGCTCATGGCCAGGGTGATCACGATCTTTAAGATTTCAGCAGGCTCCACGTTGGTGCTCCTTTCTTTTGGGCGGTATCAAACCAATCAAAATTATTATAACATATTAAGTGCCCGATTGCAAGAGCGAATTTTGACGTTTATTCTTGTATGGCTACTTGCGCTTTGGGGTAAAATATGGTATACTGATAACAGAAGTGTCACGATAAACAGACCTACGTGTTGCGATTTTTGCAACTATTTTACAGAAAGGAGCCCAAATGCTGCAATTTTTACACGCGGCGGATCTGCATTTGTGCAGCCCCTTGGCCGTGTTTTCACAAAAGGAGGCCGCCGCTCGCCGTGAGCGGCAATTTTTAGCTTTTGAAGCGTTACTGCGGCAAGCCGCTAAAGCAGGAGCTCGCTTGATTTTGCTGGCAGGCGACGTGTTTGATACTCCCACCCCCGACCCCGACGGCGTGGCGCGCTTTTTGGGGATCTTAAAGGATCAGCCTCTGCCCGTGGTCATTGCTCCCGGCAATCACGACTATTGGCGCGAGGGGGGCGTGTGGCAGAGCTATACCATGCCCGATCACGTGTACGTGTTTGACAGCCCCAAGCTTTCCTGCATTGATTTCCCCACGTTGGGGGCGGCCGTATACGGCTATGCCTTTGTGGGGGAGAGCATGGCTGCACCCATTCTGGGCCATGCCGAGCATTTGCTCCCTAATCGCATTTCGCTTTTGTTGGCGCACGCCGATATGCTGTCTCCCATTTCTGCCTATGCACCCATTTCTCCCGGGCAGTTGGAAAATTCCGGTTTTGATTATGCAGCACTGGGGCACGTGCACAAGCCTATGTCCCCCAAAAAATACGGCAAGACCACAGCGGCCTACAGCGGCTTTTTTGCCGGTCGCGGCTTTGACGAGGTGGGGGCAGGACAAGCCTTAATGGTACAGATCGAGGGCGATCGCGTGACTATTGATGCGCTGAAAAGCGAGGCGGATCGCTTTGAGATCTGTGAGCTGGATTGTACCGGCGATCGCAATGGCGAGGAGATTCGTCGCCGCGTGCGACAGCATCTGGCTGAGCAGAGCTATCCTCGTACCACCGCATTGCGGCTGGTGCTAACGGGCAACGTGGGGCTGGCCTGTCACCCCGACCCTGCGGCGCTGTCCGCGTTAGGGGAGGAGTTGGCCTTGCTGGAGCTTTGTGACGAGACCGTCCCGATATTTGACGGTGACTATCTGGAAAAGGATCCTACCCTGCGGGGGGCGTTTTACCGTGCCTTGCTGCCCAAGCTCACCGACGGTGACGAGGAGACCCGTTCACTGGCAGCCGAGGCGTTGCGCCTGGGCTTTGCCGCACTTTCGGGCAGGGAGGTGTGAGAATGCGGATCATTGATATTGAAATCGAGGAATTCGGCAAGCTGTCAGATTTTGCCCTGACCCCCGGTCGGGGAATTACTTTGATCGAAGGGGAAAACGAATCGGGCAAAAGTACCTTGCTGGCCTTTATCCGGTTTATGCTGTACGGCTTTCCTCGCAAAGGGGCCGTGTTGGATGGTGACGAGCGCGAGAAGCGCCTTTCCTGGCGCTCCCGTCGGGCCTCCGGTTGTCTGACGGTCGAGCATGAGGGAGCCACCTATCGTATTTTTCGCAAATGCGTGGCACGGGGCGGCGCTGCACGAGAGAGCACCTTGGATGAGCTTTCTGTGCTGCGGCTGCCGCAAGGCGAGGAGCTTGATCTTGCAGGCAAGACCCCTGGCGAATATTTTTTGGGCTTTCCGGTGGAGCTTTACGAGGGTAGCCTCTGCCTGTCACAGTTGAATGCCGATCGGGTCTGCTCGGGCGGTATGGGTGAGGCTGTGGGCGATCTGCTGTGCGCCGGGGATGCTACGCTGTCTGCCGAGGAGGCAGAGGCTAAGCTGCAAAACGCACGTCGCGATCTGCAGCACCTGAAGGGCAGAGGAGGGCGCATTGCCGAGCTGGAGGACGCGCTTTCCACCCTGAACGATGCCCTTTCCCATGCCAAGGAGGATGGGGCACAGCTCTCGGAGCTGCGAGGAGATCTAAAGCGTTATCGCGATCAGATCCGCGAGCGCAGAGAAACCTTGCAAACGGTTACCGATGCGCTGGAGCGCACCGAGATCCGGCGGACGCTGGGGTTGTTTGAGGATTGTGCCAAGGCCAGGGCCGAGGCGGACCGATGCCGCATCACCGTAGAAAACGTGGGGCGGCAGGCGGCCGAGGAGCTCCCGGATCGGGAGTTGATTTCTCGTATTACACTTGCCTTGCGTGACCTATCGGTTGCACGTGAACGCGTGGCGCTTCTCACCCCGGAGGCGGATCGCCTTTCTATGGTGCGACACGATGAAAAGCTATTAAACGGTGCGAAAAAAACCGAGGAATGGGGTGGAGCAGAGGCAGTTATCGCCACCGCCGCGAAAAGCGAGAAGCGTGTCAAGCGCCGCCGGGGGTGGGGCATACTGCTTTTGCTGCTGACCTTGTGCTGCGCCGTTGCTACCTATCTGCTGTCGGCTTGGCGCGTCTATCTGATCCCGGCGACTTTTGCATTGGGTGCTTGGGATTTTGTGACTTGGATCGCTGTCTTACGGGCCCGCCGTCACCGCAAAAAGCTGTTTGGAGCCTTGGGCGCCCCACGTAACGCGATGCTGCGCACCTATTTGGAGCAATGTAAGCGCGAGGCTGAGGCTTATACTCGATGCGAGGAGCAGCGAGCTGCCAACGAAGCGGCCTTGCAGGAGGCTCGCGAGGTGCAAAGCGGCGCTATGGAGCGCTTGCGCACCGAGCTGCAGGCGACGGGGCAGGAGTCCCTTTGCGAATCCCCTGAGCAGGTGGCCGCTTATCTGGAGACGATGAATCGGCGCAGAACCGAGCTGCAGGCCGCCCTCTCCGAGGCGACGGTGGCCTTTGAGCGTGCCAACGGCGTGGTGCAGACCTTATCTGCCCATTTGCAGCACGTCAACGAGCAGGAGCTGCGGCTGCGACTTGCCAAGATTCCCGAAAACGAAGAATCTCCCGATACGCTGAAAAAGCAGCAATCCTTTTTAGAGCAATCCATTGCAGGCCTGGAGCGCAAGCGCGCCGAGGTCGAACGTGCCGAATCGGCGCTGGCTGCCACCTCCCGTGATCCGATTTTGTTGGAGCGTGAGCGAATTTCCGTGACCGAGGAGCTGGCCGCTGCCCGGCATCGTTTGGCTGCGTTGCAAATGGCTTTGGAAGCCATGGAGCAGGCCAGCCACGACCTGCGGCAGGGCGTAACCCCGGGTTTGCGCCAGGAGGCAGCAGCACTGTTTGCCGAACTGACCGATGGTGCCCACGGCGAGCTGCATCTGGGTGCGGATTTCTCTATGACCGTGGTGGCTGACGGCGTGCCGCGCCCCATTCGTCACTTTAGTGTGGGGTGCCGCGATGCGGCTTATCTTTCATTGCGGCTGGCCCTGCTTTCTGTGGTTTCGGGCACCAAGCCACCTCTTTTGCTGGATGAGGCCTTTGCTCATATGGACGACGGCCGCGCAGAAAATCTGCTGAACGTACTGCAAAATTATTGCAAGGAGGGCGGCCAATGCCTGCTGTTGACCTGCCACCAAAGAGAAGGGGAGCTGCTGGCCGGTGACAGCACCGTCAAGCGTGTTGTTCTGAGCAGAGAATAAACCGGATCTCATAACACGATCAAAGGGGCGCAGGCCTCGGCATTGCCGAGACCTGCGCCTTTTACTGCGCGGATGGAGTAGTATCTCTCGACCAACCACCCGGCTGCGCACATGGATAACGCAGGGGCGAAGATTGCTCGCCCGCATCCGCGATCCATGTCCTATCTGCACGTGCATGAAGCGCGCTCCCGTTTTAAAATCAATCATAAAGAACCACCCCATGCCACGGCATGGGGTGGTATGTTAGGTATTTAATGGATCAATCCATTCCTTGAGCGCTGGAGCTTGCGATAAAAATGGTACCGGGTTCGCCCCAAGAGGAGTCACATTCGGAGGAGGAGTTTTCCTCACCGTTGGGCTCGTAGGTGGTAATGATCTTGGTCTCGCCGTCGTCGGTTGCGATAACGGTGTTCATAATTTCATTGGTGGTGGAGTCGTATTGGGTGCCCTCACCGCGGATGCAGTTGCCGTCATTATCGTATTGATAGGTGAAGGTGGCATAGGAGGAATCCATGACGGTGCCGTCAGCGTTGTAGTTGACATGCTCGGCACGGTTCCAGTCGCCCTTGTCGTTCAGCGTGTAGGTGCGCACGTAATGGCGTTCCTGTACGCCTTCAATGTTATAGAACTTGCGCGTCTCCTTGATGATATAGCCGTTGGCGTCGTATTCGTACTCGCAGAAGTTGTCGGGAGTTTTTACCATATCGTCGCCAACCCACTGATAGCTCATTCTGCTTTCCTTGATCAGGTCGCCGTTTGCGTTGTATTCGTAGGTGTAGGTGTCACTATTCGTGGAGCTTTCGGTTTCCTTGATCAGATTGCCGTTCGCATCGTACTCATAGGTGTACTCATAGGTGTCCCATACCTGCCCATCGCCATTTTTGTAAGTCATAACCTTTTTGATCGGCAGGTTGGAGGCGTTGTAGGTATAGACGCATTCTGTGATATAGCTTACAGTAGTGGTGCCATTCTCATAGGAGGTTTCGACCTCTTTGATGCAGTTGTTGTTGGCATCGTATTCAAAGGTGGAAACAGAATGATAGATGGAGGAGGGAGTCTCTGTATAGTCAATGGAGGTGTAGTCGTCCTTGGTCATGTTACCCTTGGCATCGTAGGCGTAAGTGCGGGTGAATTCATGCTCCACGGTGGTACCGTCCGAAGCGTATTCCTTGCCGGTAGCCTGGGTGCATTTTCCATCCGTGTTATAGGTGTAATCATGGACCGAGCTCAAGGTGGAAACGTCGCCCTCAACATAGGCAACTTCGATCTTGGTCACCAGACCGGCTGCGTCATAGGAATACTTCATATCCTGAACGACACCGCTCATATCAGCAGATACCTTGGTTACAAGACCGTTGGCATAGGTGTAGGTCAGCGCATAGGTATACGAGCCGTATACACCCATATTATAGACCATAGTGCCGGTTTTGGGCTCGCGGCTATCACCCTCGTAGGTGTAGGTCTGCAGCATCGAACCATACGCTCCCATGCCCATGGATTCCGAGGTTCGTCTGCCGGATTCGTCGTATTCTACGGTGATCGTCAGATTGCCTTCCATGGCCATATGGGCCTTCTTTACAAGACCGTTGGTATGGTATTCCACAAAGCTCTTGCCGTCCTGGGTCTTACCGTTGGTGCCAATGGTATACGTGTATACATCCGAATCAACCAGATCCAGGGAAATAGAAGAAACGGTGCCGCTTGCGCCATAGGTGACCTGCATAACAACGCTATCAAGGGAGCCGCTGTCGTACATGGTATACGTTTCCTTCAGCACCTTGTTGGTGTTCTTTTCGTACTCAGCGGTCAGCAGGGCATTGCCCTCGCCAACAATACTAAAGTTGCGTACCGTGTAGGTCTCAACTGCAGGGGGCGTTGTGTCGCCGCCTCCGTCGCCTGCAGGGGGCTGAGTGCCGCCATCGTCTGCGGGAGGGGTATTGTCGGTATCGTCGTTGCAAGCAGCAAGAACGCCGACTGCCATCACAAGGCAAAGGAGCAAGCAGAGGATTCGGATCAAATGCTTCATAGTCTTTCTCCATTTCATATAAAATTTGAAGCAAGCAGCGTACCGCCGCCTCGTTTTCATTTTATCCCCCCACTCCTTTTTTGTCAAGATGTTCGGAAAAATATTCAACGATATGCACAGTTCCCACCCTTGGAAAGCAAAAACGGAAGCCCTTTTATAGAGGAATATGCACAAAAATAGGTTTCGATTGTTTGAAATTCGTCTGCTTTGCACAAAAATTGCAAACGCTATTGACACGGGGCACGGGATGTGCTAAAATAACCGCATATTACCGCAGAAGCTGTCGGAATCCCGCGTGAGACCGATGGCGGAGGTCGCTCTGGAGAATCTCCCATGGAGTGCCGAAGGTGCAAGGCAGGCCCGTACTTGCCGAATCTCTCAGGCCAAAGGACAGAGCAGAAAATACTGATTTTCTGTTTTTCTTTCATGTGATATTTTCGTGGGCTGCCGTGTGGGCAGCTATTTTTATTTTCGGAGGAAAGTATGGAATTTTTGGCAAATCTTGTTGACAAGATCAATGGCTACATTACAGACTACTGTTTGGTGTTCTTGCTGATCGGTGCCGGCCTTTACTTTACCGTTCGCACCAAGTTTGTGCAGGTGCGTTGCTTTGGTGAGGGTATGCGCAATGTTTTTGGCAAGATCTCGTTTAAGGGCGGCAAACAAGAGGGGGGGCTTTCGTCCTTTCAGGCACTGGCAACCGCTATTGCTGCGCAGGTGGGCACCGGTAACATTGTGGGTGCCTGTGGTGCGATCTTGATTGGTGGCCCCGGTGCCATTTTCTGGATGTGGATCATTGCCTTTCTTGGCATGGCAACCATTTATGCCGAGGCTGTGTTGGCTCAAAAGACTCGTGTAACCGACGAAAATGGTGAAATCCACGGCGGCCCGGTCTACTATATTCGTTCCTTCTTTAAGGGCGGATTCGGCAAGTTCCTTGCTGGCTTCTTTGCCGTGGCGACCATGCTGGCGCTGGGCTTTATGGGCTCTATGGTGCAGTCCAACTCCATTGCTGGAACAATGGGTACTGCTATTGGCATGAATGCCAATCTGTATTGGATCATCGGCCTGGTAGTGGCGGTTCTTGCTGCTGTGGTATTCCTTGGTGGCGTGAATCGCTTGGCGTCGGTTACCGAAAAGATCGTTCCTATTATGGCCTGCCTTTACATTGTCGGCTCCTTGGTGGTTATCGCCGCCCGTATCGTGTACATTCCCGAAACCTTTGGCATGATATTCAAATATGCCTTTAATGCCAACGCACTCATCGGCGGCGGTATTGGCGTCGCCTTGAAGGCTGCTATCAGCCAGGGCGCCAAGCGCGGTCTGTTCTCCAACGAGGCCGGTATGGGTTCTACCCCGCACGCACATGCGCAGGCCAATGTTAAGACCCCTCACGAGCAGGGAATCACCGCCATGATCGGCGTGTTTATTGATACCTTTATCGTACTGACCATGACTGCACTGGTGGTGATCTCCACCCTGTATGCCGGCGACGGCGTATTGGGCAGCTCTCTTGCCTATGATTCTGTCAATGGTGGCTTGTTGCAGCATGTTGCCACTGCATTTCCCAAGGCAAATCTGGCACAGATGGCCTTTGGCGTGGTGTTTGGTGAGACCTTTGGCAATATTTTTGTGGCCATTTGCTTGTTCTTCTTTGCTTTTTCCACGATTCTTAGCTGGAATTTCTTTGGCAAGATCAACTTCCAGTATCTCTTTGGCAAAAAGTATACCGTGATTTATACGGTGCTGGCCATTGGCTTTGTGTTCCTTGGTTCCATCTTCCAGAACGATTTCGTCTGGAATCTGACCGACTTCTTCAATAACCTGATGGTCATTCCGAACGTTATCGCTTTGGTTGCCCTTGGCTCTCTTGTGGCCAAGTCTGCCAAGACCCACGGCGTTTGCGATCTCCCTGCTATCCAGGGTGACGCCACTGCCGAGGCCGAGGAGGAGACCCCTAAGGTCACCGCCGAATAAATTCTAAGGGCGGCCCACCGCGGTGGGCCGCCCTTATCAACAAAAGGAGACACCGTATGAAGGTTTATCGCTCCGATCACCTGATCGAAAAGGGGAGCTCGCTCCACATTTTTACCTATACCGGCCATGAGCCAATGCCGGCCCACACCCACGATTTTATCGAGATCGTTTACGTGCGCTCCGGCACCGCAACCGAAACGGTGAACGATACCACCTATGAGATCGGGCGCGGCGATTTCACCTTTATCAATTATGGCTCCACCCACCAGTTTACCCCCCATGGTGCATTTTCCTATACCAATATCTGCTTTCATCCCGAAACGCTGGGGGAGGGGATCATTACCCCCGAAAACGCCTTTGCTGTGCTGCAGCTTACCGCTTTTGATGAGATCCGCCGTGATAGCGAGGGTGGTGTGGTTTCCTTTTCTGCCGGAGAGCGTGAAGAGATCGAGAACCTGCTCTCGGCCATGCAACGGGAATACGACAAAAAGGCCGACTCCTGGCAAACGGTGCTGAAAAGCTATATGAACATTCTCTTTGTGCATATGCTCCGCAGGATCACCGCAGGGCAGAGTGAGACCGGGGTGGAAAACGGTATGTGGCGCGAGCTTTCGGATTACATCGACCAAAATCTGGGGGGCGAGCTGTCGCTCTCGGCGCTGGCGGGGAAGTGCTTTTACAACCCTTCTTATTTCAGCCGCGCCTTTAAGGAAAAATTCGGCATGACCCTGACCGATTATATTGCCAGACGTAAGGTAGACTATGCTGCGAGGCTGGCCACCGAAACGGGACTTTCGGGCGAGGCCATTGCCGAGCGTGCAGGGTTTGTTTCCAAAAGCTCCCTTTATCGGGCGTTCCAACGGGTAAGGGGTATCAGCTTTTCGGAATTCCGCCGGCAAAAGTAAAAATTTGCATAATAAAAGTAAAATCGGGTACTTGCCCGATTTTTCTTTTTGTGGCAAAATAAAGGTAACATCATAATAGGAGGATTGCTTTTATGAAGCTGAACTTTAACGCATACAAGGATAAGGTCTATGCTTGTTGGGTGGGCAAAAACGTGGGCGGCACGATGGGCGCACCCTTTGAAGGCCAGCGCGAGGTGCTGGATGTAAAGGGATACACCACCGATCCCGGCGAGCCACTCCCCAACGACGATTTGGATCTGCAGCTCATCTGGCTTCACGCCATGGAATGTGAAGGCCCCTATGCGCTGGATTGCAAAAAGCTGGGGGAATATTGGATGACCTATGTCTCCCCTTTCTGGAACGAGTACGGCATCGGCAAGACCAATATGAAGCACGGTCTGCTTCCGCCTCTTTCCGGCGATTATGAAAATACGTGGAAGCATTCCAACGGCGCGTGGATCCGCACTGAGATCTGGGCTTCTATGGCGCCCGGCTGCCCCGAGATCGCGGCCAAGTATGCCATTGAGGATGCTGTGGTGGATCACGGCGCAGGTGAGGGAACCTTTGCCGCTGCCTTTGTGGCTGCGATGCAGGCAACGGCTTTTGTCCAGTCCGATATCCGCAAATGCATCAACGTGGCACTCTCCAAGATTCCGGCCGATTGTCGCGTGGGCAATACGGTGCGCAAGATTTTGGAATGCTACGATAACGGTGTTTCGTGGTTGGATTGCCGCAATACGGTATTGGAAATGAACGCCGATATCGGCACCGGCTGGTTTGAGGCCCCCTCGAATGTGGGGTATACCGTGCTGGGCCTTATCTATGGCGAGGGAGACTTTAAAAAGTCCATGCTGACGGCCATTAACTGCGGCGACGACACGGACTGCACCGGCGCCACCGTGGGTGCGACGCTGGGTATTCTGGGTGGCTCTGCCGCCATCCCCGCTGATTGGCAGGCGTTCATTGGCGATCGTATCATTACCATGTCCCATTCCGAGGGCATTGTGCGTACTTTGCCCAACACCTGCACCAAGCTGACCGAGCGCGTGGTCAAAATGGCGCCTGTCGTGTTGCAAGCAAACAACGCTGATGTCGAGCTGACGGCAGGGGATAACGAGATCCCCGAGGATGCCGTGCCCGATCTTGGTGCCAAGAGCGCCATTTGGCAGCGCCTTTGCAGCCTTACGCCTTATCAGTTTACCATTGACGCAGGCCTTTTTGCCGTACGTGTAACCTATGACCGTGCCCCCGATATCGCCCCCGGTGAGGAGCTTGGGGTGACATTGCGCTTGTTGCATCCCGTTCAATCGCGCGAAAAGCGCAATTCCGCCGCCTTTGGCAATGTGCCCTACAGTCTGAATTTGCGCTGGTGGCTGCCCGAAGGATTTACGGTTGAGGGTAAGAGAAGCGTATTCCTGTATCATCACACCTCTCGTGACGGTTATCCCGGCCGTGTCCCCTATCACGATATCCATTGCGTGATCCGTGCCGGGGAACAGGTAGAGGCGGTAAACCGCCTGGTGCTGGAGGTTATGGCTGACGGTCGCCCCACCGCCGCTTATGTACCCCTGGTTCTGATGGGATAAAATAAAAAACGCCCACACGTGTGGGCGTTTTTTATGTAATTGCTTAGTCGGCAAGAACAGTGATCTTGTTGGAGGTGATCTCGGTGATCAGGTCAACGATCCAAGCGATGAAGTTACCAACACCGGTAACCAGTACAAGGATGCCAACAACCAAAGTTACGATGTTCTTGGTCTCGACAAAGCGAACGATGCGGTAAATGCCACCGATCAGAGAGCCGAGGAAAAGCTGCAGAAGAATCTTAACGATCTTGGGCAGGGACTCGTATGCTGCGGTCATGCGATATTCCTTTCTCCGACAATATGATTTGAAAAGACGGCATGTCGGCACCGGCCGTGTGGCAAATCTCTCCAATAAAACAGTATAGCAAATTAAAGTTGTCTTGTCAACGAATTTTGTGAAAAAAGTCAACTATTTTGCAAATATTTTCAAGCGGTGGCCACGCCACCGCTTGCGGGCATTATGCGAATGATGGTTGTGACAATTTTTGTGCCATTCACAGGGTGTTCTCCCCGCAAAAAGAGCAATATTTGTCCGTTAAAATGCTAATCTTGACTTGCCATACGGCAGATATTGTCCTATAATGAAAATACCGAAATATGTTTTCTGGAGGTATTGCTATGGCTTTCTCTGTTGCAGTGCAGGTATATTCTGTGCGTGACGATGCGAAGGCAGATCTTCGCGGCACGCTGGAAAAGATCAAGAAAATGGGCTATGATGGTGTGGAATTTGCCGGTCTTTACGGCAACTCTCCCGCTGATATCAAGGCAATGTGTGCCGAAATCGGCCTGGTTCCGATTTCCGCTCATGTTCCTTATCTGGATATGCTGGCCGATCCTAAAGGCGTGCTTTCTCAGTATGCCGAGATCGGCGTGAAATTCGTGGCGGTCCCTTATCTGACCCCCGAGTATCGCCCCGGCACCGCGGCCTTCCCTGAGGTGGTCAAGAATGTGGAAATGCTGGGCAGAGTGGCCAAGGAGCTGGGTATTCAGCTGCTGTACCACAACCACGACTTTGAGTTTGCTAAGATCGACGGCAAATATGCCCTGGATATGCTTTACGATACCGTTCCTGCCGAGTATCTGCAGACCGAGCTGGACGTTTGCTGGGTCAACGTAGGTGGCGAGGTGCCTGCCGATTACATTCGCAAGTACAGCGGCCGTTGCCCTGTGGTCCATCTCAAGGATTTCTATGGCGAAAAGGATGAGAATATGTACGAGCTGATCGGCATCAACACCCCCGCCCCCAAAAAGCCCGGCAACTTTGAGTTCCGTCCCGTCGGCTCCGGACTCAACGATTTTCCCGCCATCCTGAAGGCTGCTGAAGAAGGCGGCGCCACTTGGGTCGTGGTCGAGCAGGATCAGCCCTCTATGGGCCTCACTCCTCTGGAGTGCGCAGAAAAGAGCAGAAATTATTTGAAATCTATCGGTTGCTGAAAACCGATCTAATAAAAGGAGGAACATTCCCATGGCAGAAGATAAGGATCTGAATGCGTTTAAGGAGTCTCAGGAGGAGACCACCGTTGACGCTAGCAAAAAGGTAAGAATCGGTTTTATTGGTTGCGGTTGGATCGCCGGCAGCCATATCAAGTCTCTGATGAAGCAGCCCGATGTTGAGGTTGTGGCAGGCTGTGATCTGATCCCCGGCAAGGCAAAGGCTTTCTTTGAAAAGTACGGTGTCGAGGGCGTAAAGACCGACTATGCCGATCACAAGGAAATGCTGGCTGACAAGTCCCTGAATCTGGACGCAGTTACCATTTGTACCTACAACCGCCAGCACGCCGGCCCCGCTATTGATGCACTCAATGCAGGCCTTCACGTTCTGTTGGAAAAGCCCTTCACGGTTACCACCGAGGAGGCTGTTGAGGTTATGCGCGCCGAGAAGAAGAGCGGCAAGATCCTCTCCATCGGCTTCCAGCCCAGACTTGACGAGAACATGATCATGGTAAAGGACATCGTCCAGTCCGGCGAGCTTGGCCAGATCTACTACATTCAGACCGGCGGCGGCCGCCGTCGCGGTATCCCCACTCCCTTTGGCACCACCTTTATTGAGAACGAGACCGCAGGTCTCGGCGCTTTGGCTGACATCGGCTGCTATTCTCTGGATATGGTGCTCAACGCCATTGGCTATCCCAAGCCTCTGACCGTTTCCGGTTACAAGTCTGCCTTCTTTGGCACCGATCCCAACTACATCGGCTACAAGAAGTGCGGCCATCCCGAGTATCACAAGAAATTCGGCGTTGACGACTTTGCCGCAGCCTTCATCCGTCTGGAGGGTGGCATCGTTGTTTCCTTCCGTATTGCATGGGCGATGAACCTGGATACCTCCGGTGATACCATCATCTACGGTACCAAGGGCAGCTTGCGTATTCCTTCTACCGAGTGTTGGAACGGCACCATCGGCGGCGATCTGACCATTTACCACGAGGTTGCCGGCAAGCAGGTAGAGACCAAGATCCCTCAGATCATTCCCAAGCCCACCGCTCCCTCCAACTTTGACAAGAAGATTCGTTCCTTCTGCGATGCTGTTAAGAATAACGGCACCGCTCCCGTGCCTTCCTCCCAGATCCTGTACAACCAGGCTATTCTGGATGGCATTGCCAAGTCCGCAGAGCTGGGCCACGAGATCGAGATCCAGATCCCCGAGATCTGAACATAACAACAAAA
>JAFTSB010000044.1 GCA_017461945.1 Clostridia bacterium
ACTGCCGCCAAACGGTGTGAGTTTTCGGTGGATAAGGTCATTTTGTCGCCCATGAGCCACGCGGGCTATTACCCGGGCGGCAGCGTGATGACGATGAAGGTGATCTTTGAAAAGGAGACCTACCGCCTGCTTGGCGCGCAGATCGTGGGGCGTGAGGGCGTGGATAAGCGCATTGACGTGTTGGCCACCGCCATTCACGCGGGGGTGAAGGCAACTGAATTGAAGGATTTGGATCTCGCCTACGCGCCGCCCTATTCCTCGGCAAAGGACCCCGTCAATATGGCGGGCTTTATGATCGACAATATTGCAAGCGGTACGCTGAAGCAGTGGCACGTGGAGGAGCTTTCTGCTCTTTTGCGGCGTGGTGACGTCACCCTGCTGGATACCCGCACCCGCCGCGAGTATGCCATGGGACATATCGAGGGTTTTGTCAATATCCCTGTGGATGAGCTGCGCGAGCGGCTTGCCGAGGTGCCGCAGGGCAAGTCGGTGTACGTGATCTGCCAAAGCGGTCTGCGGAGCTATATTGCCACCCGCATTTTGGAGGGGAACGGTTATGCCGCCTACAATTTCTCGGGCGGCTACCGCTTTTTTGCCACCGTCATGCAGGATCGCGCTCTCACCGCACGCGCTACCCCCTGCGGAATGGATGAATGAAAGGAGAATCGGCATGAACTTTACCGAGATTGCAGAACAAAGACAGTCCTGTCGTAGCTATGATCCCACCCGCGCCGTGGAGCAGGAGAAGTTGGACGCGATCCTCGCGACCGCACGTTTGTCGCCCTCGGCGTGTAACGGTCAGCCTTATCATATCACCGTTTGCAAGGGTGAAGCAGCAAAAGCCGTAGCCAAGGCAACGCAGGGAATGGGCATGAACAAATTTGCCACCGATGCACCCGTGCTGTTGGTGATCTCGGAGAAGCCCTACGTCGCCTCTGCCGCCCTTGGTGCCAAGGTCAAAAAGAATGACTATCGCTCCATTGATATCGGCATCCTCGCCGCCTATATCACCGCCGAAGCCACAGCACAAGGGCTCGGTACCTGCATCCTCGGTTGGCTGGATGACAAAAAGCTCCGCGAGTTCTGCCACCTCGATGCCCCTGTCCGCCTCGTCATCACCCTTGGCTACGCCAAGGAAGGCGATCCGCTTCGCCCTAAAAAGCGCAAGGAGCTTGTCGAGCTGGTGAATGTAATTGAAAATTAAAAACGCCATGACAAAACAAGAACTGTTTGGTTTGTGTTTGAATTTGTACGGCACCTCGCCCGACTACCCGTTTGACGAGGATTTTGAAACGGCGGTGTTGCGGCATGGGGACACGCGAAAGTGGTATGCCATTGTGATGCGCGTGCCGCGTTGCAAGTTCGGGCAGGGAAGCGACGAAGTCATTGACGTGGTCAACCTCAAGCTGCCGCCCGAGATGTTCGGCTCCTTTGGCGCCGCCGAGGGTGTCTATCCCGCCTATCACATGAACAAGCTGCATTGGATTTCTGTGCTTTTGCCGGATGCACCCGATGACGTGGTGCAGTTCCTTGTGAACGCTAGCTTTGAGATCACACGCGCCAAAAGACAAGCAAAATAAGAGCAGCCCCGAGGCACAAAATGTGCCTCGGGGCCTTTGTATGGCAGGTTATTCTTTTGTGGGTAAATGATCTAAATATTCTTGCGCGGCGGGTAGAACTTGACGTCCGGTTACTTGCGTCTTTTTTGCCGTTTGAAGTGGGGTGACAAGTCCCAACGCTTCCATCAAATCAACAAGCATTGCGGCAGTTCCGTAGCCCACCTTCAATTTTCTTTGTAAGAGCGACGTGGCGCAGCTTTGCTTTTCAACTACTAAGGCGAGCGCGGCGGCAAAATACTTTTCGTAAACGGTCTGCAGCTTTTCATTGTATTCCTTCAGATCTTTTTCGGTTCGCTCCGTTTCAGCAGCGACAAGATTTTTAATAACAAGATCAATAGCACTTACATTGTTAGACATAGCGTTTTCCTCCAAATTTTCCGGAGGGCACGCAAGGCAAATCACATTTTCTGAAATGAAGCGTGCCCTGCCTTTTTTCACAAGACCCTTTGCCCGTTTTGGGTAGGTCGCTTCCAGTGTGTTTCCTTGTTCGTCCACAACAATAATGTTTTTTTCGATGGGTGTCATCCCCCTTGCTGTAAACTGTGAATTTCGTTTTTTGTAATGGGTGTCTCCCCCGATTCCTCTTTATTTTAACACAAAAGTAGGGAACAGTCAATCCCAACTTACTTCAAAGAGGTCCCCGTTTCGGGACCCCCTTTCGTATTTGAATGCGTTATGAGATGCAATGGTTTATGTGGTGAAAAGCAGATAGCGGGTATGGCAGAAGAGAAAACGGAATAATGATAGCGCTAGGAGTCCCATCACGGAAACGTGATGGGACTTTTACTTTTGGCGAAATTTTGAAAATTAACCTATCAAAACGCCAAAAAGTTGGACAAGTAATAGTAGGGGGATAATTTTCCCTTGATCCTTGACAACTGAATATGTGTTATGCAGTGAGGCACTCCAGCGCGAAAATATCCGCTTTCATGCCCGCACGGCGGACGCCGTTGCCTGCCTTGAGCTGGGATACGCCATGATGCTTTGCTTCTTTCGCAGTATGGGGATGCTGCACGACGATATGGAGCAAAAGCACCGCGAGGTGTTCCACGGGATGATGCTGTCACTGGCGGCGAAGCAGGCGGCGTACGTGGAATCGGACAAGCCCACGCACATTTTCATCCGCAAGCTGATGGGTTTGCTCGATGCAGGGAAATGCGCCGTTCTGCCGCGAAGCACGTCAAGTACGCTGCCGCCCAACTTCGTGGGATACGAGGACGAGGAGTTTTATTATCTCATTCTCGAGAACACGCACCGTCTGGTCAAGCACATGTGCGACACCCAGGACGAGAGCTTTGCCATCAGTGCCAAGGCACTTTCCAAGGCATTGTTTGAGGAAGGGTACCTGCAACAGATCAGCGGCAAGAACACCGGTACCATGCGTTTTGGCAACGTGAGCCGCCGCGTGCTGCGCCTGCGCAAATCGGCTGTAGAGGAGGTGATGCGCTGTGAGTAAAACAAGCGGTACAAGCGGTACGGCGTGGCACTGCCTTGCGATAACGCTGTTTTCAAGCGGTACGCGATGCGGTTTTGTATCGCGTACAAGTCAGCGCAAACCCTTGCGGCGCCTGCCGTATCGCGTGTATCGTAAAATTTACGAGAGGAGTCAAAGGAGGAAAGGTTGCAAAAATAAGGGGATTTTCGCCTTGATTTTCCATGTCGAAAATCAAGCAGGTGAAAGGCTCTGGGTCGGTAAACCGCCCCGAGTCGACTCACATCGGACGGCAGAGCCGACCGTTTGGGGCTTTGCGGGCTTTCGCGAGATGTCCAAAAGTGTGGGTCAAAATGAGGAGGCGTAGGTCGATTTTTGGGTCACGCACTGCGCAAAGCGCCAAAGGGCGCGGTTTTAACAGGAGTTATGGGTAGGGGTCAACCCCAGAAAGGAGAAAATATGCCAAGATCGGTTGAATTAGATGAAAGAAAAGAGAAATTTGCGCTTTACATCAAAAAATCCACATTGGATGTGGCGCGGTAGTGGTACCAAAAGGATACGTGTACCAGTATGAGTCAGTTTATTGAAAAGGCAATTTTGTTTTACGGTGGGTACATTGCCAACGAGCACAATCCCAATTATCTGCCCAACATTGTGGTGTCCACCTTGAAAAGTATCGTGCGCGACAGCGACAATCGGCAAAATAAGATGCTATTTAAGCTTTGCGTGGAAATGAGCTTGATGATGAACGTGATCGCCGCCACGCACAAGATTTCCAAGGATAGCATCGGCAAATTGCGCACGCTCTGCGAGGATGAGGTTAGACGCGTGAACGGTATGATTTCGCCCTATAAGGCGATAGATTGGCAGGCGTGATATGGGAAGGCCCAAGAAGCAAGAAAAAAGCATTCGTTTCAGATTGCCTGTGAGAGGAGAATCGAGGTATATGATCAACAGAGCAGCGGTCGATTATTTCAAAGATTGCCCCGACGTTATGCGGGTCAAGGACGTCGCAAAGGCGTTGCATTGCAGCAAAAACACCATCTATGATTTCATTGATCGGGGCGGCTGGAAGCGCTCAAGGTCGGGCGCAATTTTAAGATCCCCAAGCACACCTTGGCGGATTTTGTGGTCAATGAAAAGCTTTATTACATCATTTCCCCCAACGTCCCTAAAAATCTTTTGCAAAATTCGGAAAAAGTTGTGGTATGTTGTGCGGTGCCGACAAACGCACCCGTGCAAAATCCACCGCGAAAGGAGCGAGTAAATGAGGAGAATTACGGGACATTTACATGATAAGAACGGCAAATGGTATGCCATCGTCAACCATTACGATACCGAGGGGAAACGAAAGGTCAGGTGGCACAATCTTGAACTTCCCGTGACCAAGGGCAACAAAAAGGAGGCGCAACACCGCCTCCAAAGGTTGCTGGATCAGATCAACACGGGGGATCTTTATTTGATGGAAAATATGTCCCCCGCCGAGCGCGAGCGCCATCGCCTTGCCGAGAGCTTGGTGGAGGACTACTTGCTCGAATGGATCGAAAGCCACTCCAAAAAGGTCGCTACCACCACGGCAGAGCAGTATCGCCGTTACCTTGAGCTGCGCGTGATCCCGTTTTTTAAGGAACTGCACGTCAAGATGAAGGAGGTCACGGGCGACGAGATCAACGCGTTTTACGAAACTCTGGTGGCGGAAGGACTCAAGGGCACCTCTCAGCAACGCTATCACGGCGTGCTGCACAAGGCGTTCAAGGACGCGATGAAGCGCCGCATTATCCCGAGTAACCCCGTGGAGCAGGCAGATCGACCGCGCAGCGTGCCCTATATCGGCGAGTAT
>JAFTSB010000045.1 GCA_017461945.1 Clostridia bacterium
CGAAGTTGACATATCGACAGAAGAAAAAATAAGAGCAAGAATAGAAGGATTTTCTCCTTTTACTCTTGCTCTTTCTGTTTGTATAAGGGTTTGGGCTTAGCCCAATTTGCGTTTGACTAATCAAATGCGATGCTCGCACTTCATGTGATCTTCAAATTCTCTGCTAAGAACGTCACCCATTCACCGTGCGCTCTCTTTTTGTTATAAAAATCAGGATACGGTAGTGTCAAGTCCGAGCATTTCCGAAAGACGCCGGAAACTGTCGCGGATGGCTGCAAGGCAGTCGGCGCGACCTTCGTATTCCAGGGAGACCCAACCATCGTAGCCGGCGCGTTGCAGGATCTTCAGGCAACGGGCTACGGGCACCGAGCCGCGGCCAATGGCCGTGGGCTTAAGCCCCATAGCGCCACGGGTGACAATAATTCCCTTGCCGCCATCGGTAGAAGGTGGGCAGATCAGCATATCCTTGGCGTGGGCGTGCACCGCAAAGTTGGCCACACGTGAAACGGCCGCAGCAGGATCCTCGTCCACGCACAAAAAGTTGCCCATATCCACCAACATACCGTAGTTATCGTGTGCCACCAAGGTCATAAATTGCTCCATGCGGTAACTATCCTGCGCCACAAAGCCGTGGTTTTCCGAACAGGTTTTCACACCGCACCGGGCGGCGTAATCGGCCACCACGCGCACGTTTTCGGCCAAGGTGGGCATCATGCCAAGAAAGCTGCGGCCAGCGCCGGTCCGGTCCAGCTTTCGCACCAGATCGTGGCGCATCACAGGTGCGCCCAAGGCAACGGCAACATCCACCTGGTCGCAAAGGCGCTCCAGCTCGGCTTCTCGGGCAACAGGGTCGGGCTGCCACAGATCGGCGCCCACCGTATAGGCCACCATGGCAATTCCCTTTTGCGCGGCGCGCTCACGAAGTGCGGCGGCCAGCTCCAGCTTTTCTGTTTTGGAAAGCTCCTTGGGCAGGTCAATGAATTCAATGCCTGCAAAACCGATCTCGGCGGCGGCATCAATGGTTTCAAGCAGGGTCATTTTTCCCTTTTTCAGGTATTGTGCAAACGAATATGAGCTAACCGATAATTGCATAGGATCCCCCTTTCGTATCGCGCGTTATTTGCGTGCAAAAATGAACATCAGACCAAAAGCGCAGATGGTCAAAGCAATTCCAATCATAACGGCTACTGCTTCCATGTCAAAACTCCTTTAGTGCATAATACTATTAACATCTTACCATAATTTCCCCAAAAAAGAAAGGGGGTAGCGGAAGAATAAAATATTTTTTGTGGGGAGAAAAAGGCGCGAATGGCGTATTCGTTGCGCATAATGTTGCTTAAGGCCACGAAAAGTCCGGCGTGCATCTACCACCCAAACGGCTTTGTTGCCGTTTGCGAGAGCGTTATGGCATGACGCCAGGGAGGGCATGCGTGGGCATTGTGCGTTGCCAATACTCCAACAGAGCGAAAAGCGCAAAAAAGAGCCACACGTGTGGCTCTTTTTTGCGCTTTTGAGTGGTTTGTGTGATGGAGGATCACTCCTCTACGCGGATCTTTTTCTCGCAATAAGCGCAGCGCCAAATGTTGTTTTTGGCATCGGCATAGCGGCAGATCTGATCCAGCTCCTGCTCGGTCACCGTAATGCAACGGGGATTGCGGCACTTGTGCCGGTTGACAAAGAGCTTGTCGCCATCGGGGCGCTTATACAAGGGCAGCTCGGGGTGGCGTTCCTGTCCTTCGGCGGCGCGCAGCAGCGTCAGGATCAACGCCATACGGATGAACTTGCCATTCTGCACCTGCTTGAAATAGCAAGCGCGAGGATCCTCGTCGATCTTGACGCTGATCTCGTTGACACGAGGCAGGGGATGCAGGATGATGGTATCCTTTTTGGCCAGCTTCATCTTTTCTTCGGTGAGAATGTAGCTATCCTTCAATCTTTCATACACGGCAAGATCAGCAAAGCGCTCCTTTTGCACGCGCGTCATATACAGAATATCCAGATCGGGCAGGCTGCTTTCCAGATCGGTGGTCTCTACATAAGGCATGCCGCTCTTGCGGATCACCTCGTGTCTCACGTAGCCGGGGATCTTCAACTCCTCGGGGGAGATCAGCACCAAACGGATGCCGGTATAGCGAGAAAGCGCCTCGATGAGAGAATGAACGGTGCGGCCATATTTCAAGTCGCCGCAAAAGCCCACCGTCAGATCGCAAAGGCGGCCCTTTTCGCGCTTGATGGTCAACAGGTCGGCCAGGGTCTGGGTGGGATGGCTGTGGCCGCCGTCGCCCGCGTTGATCACGGGAATGGTGGCATTGCAGGAGGCGACCAGGGGCGCACCCTCGCGGGTGTGGCGCATGGCAATGATGTCGGCATAGCAGCTAATGACCTTGACCGTGTCGGCAACGCTCTCGCCCTTGGTGGCAGAGGAGCTGTTGGCATCGGAAAATCCGATCACGTGTCCGCCCAGCTCGTACATAGCAGCCTCAAAGGAGAGACGGGTACGGGTGGAGGGCTCAAAAAAGAGTGTCGCCAGTTTTTTGCCGTGGCAGACCTCGGCATACTTGGAGGGATTCTCGATAATATCACCGGCAAGATCCAGCAGCTCGCCAACCTCGTCCACCGAAAGATCAAGAATATCGATCACACTTTTCATAGCTTACGTCCTTTCTTTTTTTGGGGTTTTCCTTTATGCCTTTGCGCCGTTTACGGCAAGATAATTCTTAATGCGGGTCACGTTTTCTTCGTTAGCGGGATCCTCGGAAAGATACTCGATGATATCATAAACATCCACCACGGAGTATACGGGGAAGCCAAACTGCTCCTCGATCTCCTGCATAGCGCCCTTGTCGGTCTGGCCCTTTTCCTTGCGGTCTACCATAATAAAGGTAGCGACCACCTTGGTGCCCTCCAGATGCTGCAGGATCTCCATAGACTCGCGGATAGCGGTGCCGGCGGTGATCACGTCCTCGATGATAACGATCTCCTCGCCTGCCTGGGGCACATAACCCACAAAAGTGCCACCCTCGCCGTGGTCCTTCACTTCCTTACGATTGAAGAAGAAGGGGACGTCCAAGCCGTTTTTGGAAAGTGCAACGGCAGCGGAGATGGAAAGCGGAATGCCCTTATAGGCAGGGCCATACAGCACGGCCTGCTTTTTTCCCAGCTTATCGAAATAGGCCTTGGCGTAAAATTCGCCCATCTTGGTGATCTGGTCACCGGTCTTGATCATACCGGCGTTGACAAAGTAAGGGATCTTGCGGCCGGACTTGGCGGTAAAATCGCCAAACTTGAGTACACCTGCGCTCTGCAGGAATTCAATAAACTCTCTCTTATAAGCTTCCATTTTTTATTTCTCCTTTCTTGATCGCCCGCCCTGTGGGTGGGCATGTCGCAATCTCACGGATTGCCGTGAGATCATATCGCATTGCCAAAGGCAATCTGGCGCACGCAAACAATATACCGTTTGTGTATATCGCGCCGCTACACACGGCATTTATACCGGCGCACCGTTTCCCGAAGCGCCCTTTACGGTCTTGGGTGCCACTTCTGTATCACACAGCCCGGCGGCTGCCGCACGGATCGCGGCCTCCACTCTTGCGGCGCAAAGGGCGATGCCCTCCTCAGTCAGATGGATAAGATCGTCTGCGCGGATATAGCGCGGAATATCCGCAGACAACGGCGTGTACAGATCGTTGATCTGCACACCCATTTTCTGCAGGTGGGGCACCAGCGCCGCATTATAAGCGGCAATGTTGATGTTACTGTTATGGGGATTTTCCTCTCGTACGGGGGTGGTGGTGGCAAAAATCAGCACACGGGTGCGTTTTTTCAGCAACGTGGCCAAGCGCACCATCTCCTCTACATAGCGGTCAATGGGCGTAAAGGGGCCGTCGCCGAACAGATCGCACACATCCCAAAGGCCGTTGTTCCAATGGATGATTCGCTGCCCTCAATATGAGAGGCGTATGTCCAAAGCTCACGCAGGGTGTGCTGGGCAAAGCGACAGTTGCTGTCGGGCTGCCATACCTCAAAGCCCTCTGCCAATGCGCGCGCCACAGGCTCTCCATAGCCAATGAGGCGAATGGAGTCGCCCAGCAGTGTGACCCTTCTTTTCATTAGCCGACAAATTCAGCCACGCAGCGGCGATAAGCAGCCACGGGATCCTCGGCGGCGGTGATGGGTCGACCCACCACGATATAGTCAGAACCGATCTCCTTGGCGGCGGCAGGGGTCATCACACGCTTCTGGTCGCCAACATCGCCATCGGCAAAGCGAACGCCGGGGGTCACGGTAACGAAATCCTTGCCGCAGGTATCGTGTACCTTGCCTGCCTCCAGAGGAGAGCAGACCACACCGTCCAGGCCGGAGCGCTTGGCGGTAGCGGCGTAATGCATCACAACCTTATCAATGGGCTCGTTGATGAGCAGATCCTGCTTCATGGTCTCCTCGTCGGTGGAGGTCAGCTGGGTGACGGCAATGAGCATCGGACGGGTGCCGTCGGGTCTGGTCAGGCCCTCGATAGCGGCCTCCATCATGCGGCCGGTGCCGGCAGCGTGCAGGTTGGTCATATCCACATCAAGACGGGAAAGAACCGCCATGGACTTTTTCACGGTGTTGGGGATGTCGTGGAGCTTGAGATCCAAAAAGATCTTGTGACCGCGGCGCTTGATCTCGCGCACGATTTCGGGACCCTCGGCATAGTAAAGCTCCATGCCGATCTTGACAAAGGGCTTTCTTTCTTCTGCATTGAACTTGTCAAGAAAGGCAAAAACCTTTTCCTTGCTGTCAAAATCGCAGGCAATGATAACGTCTTTTCCCATTTTTCTATTTCTCCTTTAAAATGTAATGCATGGATTGGCGCACCAAAAAGTCGGTACCGTTTTCAGATTATTCTACAATTCCGATGATGTCGGAAAGATTTTCAATGCGGTATTGCTCCATCACGCGGGGCAGCTCCTCCACGATCTTTTGTGAAGCAAAGGGATCCACCAGATTAGCGGCACCCACCTCAACGGCGGTGGCACCGGCCATCATCATTTCGATGACATCGCGGGCGGTGGAAACACCACCCATGCCCACCACGGGAATCTTGACGGCGTGAGAGACCTGGTAGACCATTCTCACCGCTACGGGGAAAATGGCAGGACCGGAAAAACCGCCCATCTTGTTGGCGATCACGGGCTTGCGGCGGTTCAGATCAATGCGCATACCCAGCATGGTATTGATCAAGCTGATGCCATCGGCACCGGCAGCCTCGCAGGCCTTGGCAATGGCCACAATATCGGTCACGTTGGGGGAGAGCTTGATGATCACGGGCTTGGTAGTGACCTTTTTCACGGCTCTGGTCACCTGGGCAGCCGCCTCGGGACTGGTGCCAAAGCTCATACCACCGCCGTGCACGTTGGGGCAGGAAACGTTGACCTCCAGCCAGCCCACCTGGGGCTCGGCATCCAGCTTTTCGCAGGTATAGGCATAGTCCTCCACCGAAAAACCGCTGACATTTGCCATCACCGGCTTGTGGAAGCATTTGGCCAGTCGGGGCAGCTCCTCGGAGATCACCTTTTCTACACCGGGGTTCTGCAATCCCACGGCATTGATCATGCCGGCCTCGCACTCTGCAATGCGGGGGGTGGGGTTGCCAAAGCGAGGATCCTTTGTGGTGCCCTTAAAGGAAAAGGTGCCAAGACAGTTGATGTCATACAGCTCGGCAAACTCATACCCGTATCCAAAGGTTCCCGACGCGGGGATCACGGGATTATCCAGCGTAATGCCGCAAAGATCTACATTCAACTCTCCCACAGGATCTCCTCCTTTCTCATAACGGGTCCTTCCTTGCAAATGCGCTTGAAGCCGGTAATGGTCTTGCAGGAGCAACCCATGCAAGCACCAAAGCCACAGCCCATACGCTCCTCAAAGCTCATCTGACCCGAGGTGTTGGTGGCGCGGTAAACGGCCTTTAGCATAGGCTCGGGACCGCAGGTGTAAAAGTAAGTATAATCGGCAGGAAGTGCATCGGTAACAAAGCCCTTTACACCCATGGTGCCATCCACGGTGGTAACGGTAACGTCAGCTCCCAGCGCCGCAAATTCCTGGGCGTAGAATACCTCGCTTGCCTTGTTAAAGCCCAGGACAACGCTGACCTTTTTGCCTGCAGCGATCAGCTGCTTGGCCAGCATATACAGGGGGGGCACACCAACGCCGCCGCCCAACAGCACGGGGTGATCCCCTGCCGTGGTCAGGTCATAGCCGTTGCCAAGGCCGGTGAGTACATCCAGCCGCTGGCCAACGGTCATTTTTGCCATTTGTGCCGTTCCCTCTCCCACCACCTTATAGATGATGGTCAGCAGCCCGGCGGTGCTGTCACACACCGAGATGGGCCGGCGCAGGAACTTACCCTCTAATTTGATATTGACAAACTGACCGGGGGCGGTAATAGCAGAGGTGTCTCCTGCCAGCTCCATTTTGTAAACGTCAGCGGTCAGTGCCACGTTTTTGGTGATTTCAAAAAAGCCTTGTTGCATCATAAAGCTCCTTGGTTGTATTCTCGCCGCCCAAGGCGGCATATCGCGGTATATCGCATACCAACAGCATCTATCGCACCGTTTTTCCCCTCGACTGTGAGGAGCAACGATGCTATGCGCACCTTCCCCTCGCCTGCGAAAAATCGCTCGCCTGCGAAAAATCGTGTAGAGCAAGGCGCACCGCAGCAGACGGACTTCGAGTTCGCCTGCGAGGAGCAACGACGCTATGCGCGCCTTCCCCTCGCCTGCGAAAAATCGTGTAGAGCAAGGCGCACCGCAGCAGACGGACGACGGCGTATTTTCATACGCCAAGTTCGCCTGCGAGGAGCAACGATGCTATGCGCGATTTTTCACGGCGACATCAAGCGTCGATGGTGGAGATCGTCAACGTCGTCTCCTCCAATACATCCAGCAGTACGCGGACCGTGTCAAGTGCGGTAAAGATGGTTACATTGTTTTCGGTGGCGGTCATACGGATCTCGGCGCCGTCGCTCATATGACCCTGGGAGCCAATGTCACGGGTGTTGATCACATAGGCAATGTGGCCCTGGCGGATGGAGTCAATGATCTCGGTGCTGCCGTCGGAAAGCTTTTTCAGCACGCGGGTGCGGATTCCGTTTTCCTTGAGGAACTTGGCGGTACCGGCAGTTGCCTCAATGTTAAAGCCAAGATCGTAGAAGCGGCGGATGAGCGGCAGCGCCTCGCGCTTATCCTTGTCGGCAATGGTGACCAGCACCGTGCCGTAATTCTGCAGATGGGTGCCACCTGCCTGCAGGGCCTTGTACAGAGCGCGGTTGAGCTTGTCGTCGTAGCCGATGGCCTCGCCGGTGGACTTCATTTCGGGGGAGAGGTAAGCATCCAGGCCGCGGAGCTTGTTGAAGGAGAACACCGGCACCTTGACGTACCAGCGCTTCTTTTCCTCGGGATAAATGTCAAAGATGCCCTGCTCCTTGAGGGTCTTGCCCATGATCACCTCGGTGGCGATATCGGCAAGGCTGTAGCCGGTTGCCTTGGAGAGGAAGGGCACGGTACGGGAGGATCTGGGATTGACCTCGATCACGTAAACGTCCTCTTTGTCGTCTACGATAAACTGAATATTGAACAGACCCACGATGCCAATGCCGATACCCAGCTTTTTGGCATACTGCAGGATGGTTCCCTTGACCTTGTTGGAGATGGAGAAGGTGGGGTAGACCGAAATAGAGTCGCCGGAGTGCACACCGGTGCGCTCGACCAGCTCCATAATGCCGGGCACGAACACATCACGACCGTCGCAGATGGCGTCGATCTCGACCTCCTTGCCCTGAATATACTTGTCAACCAGCACGGGCTTATCCTCGTCGATCTCAACGGCGGTGCGCAGGTAGTGACGGAGCTGCTCCTCGTTGGCAACGATCTGCATGGCGCGGCCGCCCAGCACGAAGGAGGGGCGCACCAGCACGGGATAGCCGATCTCGGCGGCGGCCTTGATGCCATCCTCGATCTTGGTCACGGCGTGACCCTTGGGCTGGGGGATCTGCAGGTCGCGCAGCAACTTTTCAAAGGCATCACGGTTCTCGGCCTTATCAATAGCGGCGCAGTCGGTGCCGATGATCTTGACACCGCGATCCATCAGGGGCTGTGCCAGATTGATGGCGGTCTGACCGCCAAGGGAGGCCACCACACCCTCGGGCTGCTCAAAGTCGATGATGTTCATCACATCCTCGGGCGTGAGAGGCTCGAAATACAGCTTGTCAGCGGTGGTATAATCGGTAGAAACCGTTTCGGGATTGTTGTTGATGATGATCGCCTCATAGCCGGCGCGCTTGATGGTCTGCACGGCGTGAACGGTGGAATAGTCAAACTCCACACCCTGGCCAATACGGATGGGGCCTGCGCCCAGCACCACGATCTTTTTCTTTTTGGTCAGCTTGGACTGATTCTTGCCAAGGTAGGAGGAGTAGAGATACGCGATATACTTGCCGGTGTGCAGGGTATCTACCATACGGAACACGGGCGTAATGCCCTGCTCGCGGCGAAGCTTCCAGACCTCCAGCTCGGTGGTCTGCCACAGCTTGGCAATGAACTTGTCGCCAAAGCCCATCTGCTTGGCGGCCTTCAGCACCTTGAGATCGCCCTTCTTTGCGGCCAGCTGCTTTTCCATTTCGATGATGCGAACAAAGCATTCCAAAAACAGCTCGGTAATCTTGGTGGCCTCGTGCAGCTCGGCCACGCTATGGCCGCGGCGCAGCAGCTCGGTAACGGCATAAATGCTGTCGTCACGGAACTCCTTGATATAATCAAAGAGCCATTCGTCGCTCTTATCGTCGAATTTGGGGCTGTGGAAATGGAATACGCCGGTCTCCAACGAGCGGACGGACTTCAGCATACACTCATCCAGGGTAGAGCCAATGCCCATGACCTCGCCGGTGGCCTTCATCTGGGTACCCAACGTGTTGGCGGCGTTGGCGAACTTATCGAAGGGGAAACGGGGGAACTTGGCCACGATATAATCCAGCTTGGGCTCAATGGCAGCAGTGCCGCCGGCCACAGGGATCTCCTCCAGCGCCATACCCACGGCGATCTTGGCGGTAACACGGGCGATGGGATAGCCCGATGCCTTGGAGGCCAGTGCCGAGGAGCGGGAAACGCGAGGATTGACCTCGATCAGGTAGTATTCGCTGCTGTTGGGGTTCAGTGCGAACTGTACGTTACAGCCACCCTCGATCTTCAGCTCGCGAATGATCTTGATGGCGGAATCGTTGAGCATTTTGTGATCGTGCTCGGAAAGCGAGAGGATGGGGGCCACCACGATAGAGTCGCCGGTATGCACACCAACGGGGTCGACATTCTCCATACCGCAAATGGTGATGGCGTGGTCGTTGGAGTCACGCATGACCTCAAACTCGATCTCCTTATAGCCCTTGACCGACTTCTCGATCAACACCTGATGCACGGGAGAGAGCTTGAAGGCGTTCATGCCCACCTCGATCAGCTCCTGCTCGCTGTAAGCAAAGCCGCCGCCGGTGCCGCCCAGGGTAAAGGCGGGGCGCAGCACCACGGGGTAGCCGATGCGTGCGGCTGCCTCTTTTGCTTCTTCAATGGAATAGGTGATCTCGGAGGGGATGACGGGCTCACCGATGGACTGGCACAGCTCCTTGAACAGCTCTCTGTCCTCTGCGCGCTCGATGGATTCGCTGCTGGTGCCCAG
>JAFTSB010000046.1 GCA_017461945.1 Clostridia bacterium
GGAAATGAAGGTTGAAATTTGCTCGAAGTGTCATCCGTTCTTTACCGGCAAGCAGAAGCTTGTTGATGTGGGCGGTCGTGTTGACAAGTTCAACAGAAGACTCCAGGCGAAGAAATAATTTCATTTCTCCCATGTCACGCATCGCGTGACGAGGATCGAAGGGCAGGCGTGCAGCGGCATACCTGCCCTTATTCTTTCGACCCCCCATGGGGGAAAGGAGGCTTGAATGGAAGAAAAAGAACGGACCGTAGGTGCGAAAACCGCACTGGTCAGTGTGATCACAAGAGACCGTGACGAGCAAGAGGTGCAAGCCAGCCTTGAAGAGCTGCGCCGCTTGTTGGAAACCGCCGGCGGCGTGGTGGCACTGACCTTCTTGCAAAACAAAGAAACGCCCGATGTCCGCACCTATCTCGGCAGCGGTAAAGTGGCCGAGTTGGCCTATTATTGTGCACAAAACGACATCACGTTAGTGGTTTTTGATTGCGAGCTCAGCCCCTCACAGATCCGCAATATTGAGGAAGTCTTGGGGGATAAGGTTCGCGTGATCGACCGTTCGATGCTGATTTTGGATATTTTCGCCCTTCACGCTGTCAGCGGCGAGGGCAAGCTACAGGTGGAGCTGGCACAGCTGAAATATACGGCTCCCCGTCTGATGGGGCGGGGCGCAGAGCTTTCCCGACTTGGCGGTGGCATTGGTACACGTGGCCCCGGCGAATCTCAGCTGGAGACCGATCGCCGTCATTTGCAGCGCCGTGTTCGTATGCTGGAGCGCTCGTTGGAGGAAATGGCCGCAGGTCGCCGTACGCAGCGGCAGGCCAGAGACCGTTCAGGGCTTGCACGCATTGCCATTGTTGGTTATACCAATGCCGGAAAATCCACCCTGCTTAACTATCTTACCGACGCCGGAATCCTTGCACGTGATCAGCTTTTTGCAACATTGGATCCCACCACGCGCAAATGCGAGCTGCCCGGCGGCGAAACGGTTTTGCTTACCGACACCGTTGGCTTTATTCGCAATTTACCCCACCATTTGATCCATGCTTTTCGCTCCACGCTGGAGGAAGCGGTGTATGCGGATCTTCTCTTGATCGTGATCGACGCATCCGATCCCGAAGCCGGGGCACAGCTTGCCGTCACCGAGGAGCTGCTGGAAAGCCTTGGCGCCGGTGGCAAACCCACACTTTACGTATTTAACAAGTGTGACCTGGGTGCGGCGCTCCCCGGTATGTCTCACGGTAAAGAGCACGTGGCATACATTTCAGCAGCCACAGGGCAGGGCGTTGATCTGATGATGCAGAAGGTGGAGCAGATCCTGCACGCGGACAAGCGTCGTGTTACTTTTTTGATTCCCAACGCCAAGCAGGGGTTGCTTAGCAAGCTGTATCAGAATGCTGCGGTCGAGCAGGTGGAATACGGTATCGACGGTGTGCTGGTAACGGCCACCGTGGATGCAAAAACCTATGGACCGTTGCGCGAATTTGATACAAATCCCCCGAAAAAGGAAGAAGACGATGAGTGAAGATATCTTTCGTACCATTGCCCGTGAGAGCGAGGAGATATTAGAAGAAAAACGCTCGGAATTTATTTCCACCGCGCGCCGCGTGGCCACGGAGGACGAGGCGATGGCCTTTGTCAAGGAGCGCAAAAAAATGCACCCCGATGCGCGTCACACGGTGTTTGCTTATCTGTTGCGCAAGGGGACTGCCCGCTATTCCGACGATAGCGAGCCCCAAGGGACGGCCGGTATGCCTACGCTGGAGGCCATACGCCGTGCGGGCGTAGAGGATGTGGTGGTGGTGACCACCCGATACTTCGGCGGCATCCTGCTGGGGGCCGGCGGTCTGACACGCGCTTATGCCGGCGCCGCTCACTTGGCATTGGAGGCCGCAGGTGTGGCAGAATACGTACCGTTTACCCACTTTTTGCTGGATTGTGCCTATTCCGATCATCCCAAAATCGAAAGCGAGCTGAACCGCAGCGGCGATGTGGGAGAATGGAAGGCGGACTTTTCGGATCGGGTGCGATTGGAGGTCAGTATGCCCTCCGAGCACGGTGAAAAATTTTGTCAGCGGATGGTGGAGCTGACCGCAGGACGCTGCACCCCGGTTGAGATCCGCCGCGATATGGGTTTGAAGCTGAAATGATGAAATGGCCGCGCGGGAAAGCCCTGCGCGGCATTTCTTGCTTTCGCTAACACATAAAATGAAATTAAAATTATATTTTTTGAAAAATTTTTGACGAAAAAAAGAGTTTTTCTATTTTTAAGCGTATATTTTATATACTGAGTGCTTCGCTGCGAAAGGAAGGTGTCAAAATGTCGAATATCAGATCTCTTTATGTCGAGCGTGAGCGGATGAATCTTTCCCCCTATGCTTTCCAATCCGAGCATACCAAAGGACGTGAGCATCCGTGCAAGCCTTGCGATATGCGTACCGAATTTCAACGGGATCGCGACCGCATCATTCACAGCCAGTCTTTCCGCCGCTTGATGTACAAAACTCAGGTCTTTCTGGCGCCTGCGGGAGATCATTACCGCACCCGATTGACCCATACGCTGGAGGTCACACAAATCGGCCGGACCATTGCCCGTGCGCTGTTTCTCAACGAGGATCTCACCGAGGCCATTGCACTGGGGCATGATCTGGGGCACACCCCCTTCGGCCACGCCGGCGAGGTGGTCATGCGCGATCTGTATTCTCCCGATTTTTCCCACAACGCACAGGGTGTGCGCGTGGTAGAAAAGCTGGAAAACGGCGGCAACGGCCTTAATTTGACCTTTGAGGTGCGCGACGGTATTGCTTGCCATAGCGGCCCCCGAATGCCGGTGACGCTGGAGGGTGCCATCATCCGCTATGCGGACCGGATCGCGTATATCAATCACGATATTGACGACGCCCTGCGTGCAGGCATTTTGCGCCAGGACGAGATCCCTGCAGAGCTGCGCTCCATTTTGGGCGAGACCCATGGCGAGCGCATTGACACCATGGTGGGCTCGATTGTGCGGGCCAGCACCGATCGTCCCGAGATCATGATGGAGCCTGACGTGCAGGAGGCCACCGATGCTCTGCGCGAGTTTCTGTTTGCTCGCGTATATCGGGATTCTGCCGCCAAGGAGGAGGAGACCAAGGCCAAAGAAATGCTGGCCCAGCTCTTTACATACTTTGCCGAGCACCCCGAAAAGCTCCCCATTGACTATTTGGAGACCATCAGCAAGGAATCGGTGGAACGCGCGGTGTGTGATTATTTGTCCGGCATGACCGACCGATACGCTATTGAACTTTACCGTGATCTCTTTATTCCGGAGGTGTGGCGCGTGAAATGATACCAAAGGAAGTGATAGAGGAGATCCGCTATCGCTGTGATATAGAGGATGTGATCGGCTCTTATGTCACGCTGAAGCGCGCGGGCTCCAATCGGAACGGACTTTGCCCCTTTCATAGTGAAAAAACACCATCGTTCACGGTTTTTCCCAACACCAAAAGCTTTTATTGCTTTGGCTGTGGAGCCGGCGGTGACGTGATCACCTTTATTCAAAAAATCGAAAATTTGGATTATGTTGGCTCTCTGGAGTTTCTGGCCGCACGGGCCGGCATCAACATTCCCAACGATGCCCCTGCCGTTGGAAAGGAAGGGGTTTCGCGCAAGCGGATCTACGATATGAACCTGGAGGCCGCCAAGTTCTTTCGCGGTTGTCTTTTTGATCCCGTTCTGGGGCAGGAGGGCATGCGGTATTTGAGTGAGCGCCGTTCCATGTCCGGGGCGGTGATCAAGCGCTTTGGCCTTGGCTTTGCCCCCAACGATTTTACTATGCTGACAAAGCATATGCGCGCCCTTGGTTATACCGAGGAGGAGCTGATCGCCGCATTTTTGTGCGGACGTTCGCAAAAAAACGGTAGATTGTTTGATCTTTTCCGCAATCGGATTATGTTTCCCGTGATTGATACCACGGGCAATATTGTGGCCTTTGGCGGTCGCGTGATGGACGATTCTAAGCCCAAATATCTCAACTCGGCCGATACGCCCGGCTTTAAAAAGAGCCGCATACTGTTTGGCCTCAATTATGCCAAGGCCCATTGTGCCGAGCAGATGATTTTGTGCGAGGGCTATATGGATGCCATCGCTATGCACGCCGCAGGCTTTGAGAATGCGGTGGCTACCCTTGGTACAGCCATTACTCCCGACCACGCCAGGCTGCTATCCCGCTATACCAAAAAGGTGCTGATCAATTATGACAGTGACGAGGCGGGACAAAAGGCCGCCAACAAAGCAATGGCGTTACTGGATGAGGTGGGCTTGGAGGTCAGAGTCTTAAAGCTGACCGGCGCCAAGGATGCAGATGAATACATTCGTACCTATGGGGCAGATGCCTTCCGCAACGTTATCGAAAAAAGCCATACGGCCTTTGATTTTAAGCTGGAAAATGTGCTGGCACACCACGATGTCAGTCAGGCCGACGGCAAGATCCGTGCCGCCAGAGAGCTGGCCGAGATCATCGCCGCCATTGGCTCGGGCGTGGAGCGCGAGCTTTACGTGGCTACCGCCGCCGAGCGATTGGGTGTTTCCAAAGAGGGGCTTTCCAATGATGTCAAGCGGCTTCGCTCACGGGCCCGTCGCGAGATGAAGAAAAAGGAAAGCCGTGATGTATTGCTGTCAGCCCGCAGCTTTGGTGACCGCATCAATCCCGATGCGGCCAAGGATCCCGGCGCTAATGTGGCCGAGGAGGCGGTGCTGGGATTGGCATTGCTGTTCCCGGAGCATCGCCGCGCGTTGGCTACCGGCAGAGTGGCTTTGACCCCCGAGGATTTCTTTACGGACTTTGGCAAACGGGTGTTTACTCGGGTGATGGAGATGGAAAATAGCGCAGACGGGTTCCACTTTTCTGCACTTGGCGAATATTTTTCACCCGATGAGGTGGGGCGGCTGGTCAAGCTTCAGCAGGATCGCCAAAGCCTTGCTAACAACGATGAGAGCGTGCTGGCCGCTGCGGCCGAGGCGCTGCGCGACAAGCGCGAAAAGCGCCAGGCGTTAAGCAGCGGAGATTGGCAAAGCGAAATTGCCAGACGACGTGCTGCATTCAAGAAAAAACAGGATAACGAATAAAATGGAGGTTGCAAACATGAGCAAGACTGAGCAAATGGAAAACAAAAAAGACGAGATTCTCACCGAGGGAAAGGCCGAGGGCGAAAAGAAATTGAGCATGGATGACCTGATCGAAAAGGGCAAAAAGGGCGCACTTTCTACCAGCGATCTGGACGAAGCCATGGAGAGCATGGATTTTGAAGATATGGACAAGCTCTATGCCGTGTTCGAGGATAACGGCATTGCACTGCCCGGCGACATTTCCTCCTCTGAAATCAATGAGATCGAAAATGAGGTGGAGCGCTTTGGCGGCGGCGAGAACATGGAGCGCATTCTGGAGCAGGAGGGTCTCTCGATTGACGACCCTGTTCGTATGTATCTGAAGGAGATCGGCAAGGTGCCGCTGCTCACCACAGATCGCGAAAAGGAGCTTGCCGAGCGCATGGCCGAGGGCGACGAGGCGGCCAAAAATGAGTTGGTCGAGGCCAACCTTCGTTTGGTTGTCAGCATTGCCAAACGTTATGTAGGCAAGGGCATGTTCTTCTTGGATCTGATTCAGGAGGGCAATCTGGGTCTGATGAAGGCTGTGGATAAGTTTGACTATACCAAGGGCTACAAATTCTCCACCTATGCTACCTGGTGGATCCGTCAGGCCATCACCCGTGCTATTGCCGATCAGGCACGCACCATCCGCATTCCCGTACATATGGTCGAGACCATCCACAAGGTTTCCCGCTATCAGCGCCAGATGCTGCAGGAGCTGGGCCGTGAGGCCACCCCTGCCGAAATTGGCGAAAAGATGGGAATGAGCGCCGAAAAGGTGCGTGAGATCATGAAGGTGGCATTGGATCCTGTCTCTTTGGAAACTCCCATTGGCGAGGAAGAGGATAGCCACCTGGGAGATTTCATCCCCGATGAGGATACGCCTGCACCTGCCGAGGCGGCCTCTGCTACCATTTTGCGCGAAATGATCGAGCGTGAGCTGAATACCTTGACTCCCCGTGAAGCACACGTTATCAAGCTGCGCTTTGGCCTGTATGATGGGCGCACCCGCACCCTTGAGGAGGTGGGCAAGGAATTTGATATCACCCGCGAACGCATCCGTCAGATCGAAAGTAAGGCTCTGCGTAAGCTGCGCCACCCCAGTCGCGCCCGTCACCTGCGCGGATTTTTGGACTGATAATTTCTAATTATCGTAATAATGCACAAAAAGCAATCGCACCCTTGCGGCAGTTTTACCATTGGTTTGGTCGGCTTGCTAAAAAACGATTGTTGCGCTTTGTGAAATGTTACTGTTTTTGTGCCTCTTTTTCCACCGCGCGCGCCTTGTGCGCAAGCAGGCGCGCGAAAGGTTGGACTTGACAGAAAGGCCAAAATCGTGTAAAATGTATCTTGTATTATAATAATATATTCCCGCGCGAGGGAAGGGGAGGTTCCATTTATGATGAAGAAGATCATATGCTTGGTGCTTGGCCTGCTGATGGTCCTTTCGGTATTGACGTCCTGTAGCAACGCCAACAGTACCGAGGATATCGTGGACGAGGCATCCCGTGAGACCGCTTCGCTGAATCTGTGGGTTATTACCGAAAGTGAGCTGGTCGCATCTATCAGCGATCTGGCCATTGCCGGTCTTGATCCTGCCAAAAGTGAGGATAAGCTGACCGAGGAGGAGAAGGCACAGTTGGCCGCTCTGTCCAACGATCAGAAAGAGGCCTTGACGCAGGTCCTCGCTGTCAATAAAGCATTGAACAAGATCACCAAGGCCAAGTTCAAGACGTTGCTCAACGTCAAGTACGTGACCGAGGCAGAGTACTATACCAAGATCGAAAAGGCATTTGCCGATCACGCCATTGCCATTGAAGAGGCCAAGGCCGCTGCTAAGGCAGAGCGCGAGGCCCTCAAAAACGGTGAAACTCTGGCAGAGGAGACCGAGGAGGCCGGCGAAACCGTGGTGAATGAGCACGGTATTCCCGAGCTGAAGTACCCCGAGGCCGCTCCCTACCAGGTGGACATTCTGTTCATCGGCAATTACGATAAGTACCGCGAATACGTAGACAACGAGTGGCTGGTTACCCTGGACGACAAGCTGGAGAATTCCGCTATGCAGATCTCCTATTATGTCAACCAGATCTTTTTGACCTCCTCTATGTATACCGGCGGCACCTACGCCGTCCCCAATAACACCACCATCGGCGATTACACCTATCTGTGTGTGAAGACCGAGGAAATGGAAAGATACGGTTACACGCTGGCTGACTTCCAGCAGCTCTCCATTTATAACGATACCTTCCACGAATTCCTTGGTAAGGTTCGTCAGAAGTGTGAGCAGACCGCAGAAAATAAGGTGTACCCCATTTACAGCGCTAACGGCCAGCTGGATCTGAGCATGATCCATTATTGGAGCTTTGCACAGAACGGCGGCAGCTGGAATCTGGATCACAACAAGTTCTCTATCTTTGGCGGTACCTACAACAACTACACCATTGATGAAAAGACCAACGAGGCCTATCTCACCTCTCGCGGCGATCAGATCCCCTACGCCAACCTGCTGACCAACGACAGTAACTACATTGATCTTCTCAAAATGAAGAACGAGTACGAGGATGCTGCCAACGGTTATATGACCAGCGACGAGGCCAACAAGACCACCGCGGCCACCTGCGTGGTAAAGGGCGGTTGGGAGCTGAAGCAGCAGTACGAGAAAATGGGTTACCAGGTTCTCGTTATGGAAAATCCTCGCGCTGATGATGAGATCTATCGGTCTATGTTTGCTCTTGGTGCCTATACCAACGAAGAGAACCGTGCAATGGAAATCATCACTTACCTCAATACCAATGCTGAGTTCCGCAACCTGCTTCAGTATGGTATCGAGGGAACCAACTACACCCTGTCCTCTGTTTCTATTGAGAACGAGGAGGGCATTGCTGAGGAATACTATTACATCAACGAAACCGATAACAACCTGTATAAGATGGATGTGAACAAGACCGGTAACGTGTTCTTGGCTTACCCCGATTCCAAGGAAAGCGTTCTGGAATGGGAGTACGGCAAGCAGCAGAACCTGGATGCCGCCACTTACCCCACTTTGGGCCTTTACTTCGATCTTGAAAGCTACTGGTTGGATGAAAAGAGCGTGCAGATCGTCAATGCTGTTTCAGAGCGCGTTGGCGCATTGGTGCTGAACATGAACAACGAGCAGCTGGATGCCCTCCGCGCAGGCGCTTCCGCTGTCAAGAGCGATAACGCCGCTATGGCCGCTTATCTGTTGGAGCTGACCGGTAATGATATGACCTATACCGTCGGTGCCGAAACCAAAACCTTTACGGTTGAGGAGCTGACCGCCGCACTGACTTGCGTAAAGAACGGTCGTATTATCGAGGACCCCAACGAAAAGGACGATACCAAGCCCTTGCAGTCTCCTTATGCCCTGTATGTCAACTGGTTGACCAACAGCGGCATCAGAGGCTAATTCCAATATAGGAGAAGGAGCTGCCGCGGATCGCGGCAGCTCCTTTATATTAAAATGAAAAAATACACACACGTAATTTGGGATTTTAACGGCACCATCCTGGCTGATATGAAAGCAGGAATGGATGCCATCAATCAAATGTTGGCAGAGCGCAATTTGCCCATCCTGCGCGATCTGAATGCCTATCGGGCTGCCTTTGGCTTTCCGGTGGAGGACTACTACCGCCGCCTTGGCTTCGATTTTGAAAAAGAGGATTTTAAAACCTGCCTTGCCCCTTTGTGGGTCAAACTCTATGAGGAAAATTGCAAATCCGCGCCGCTATTTCCAGGCGTGGAAGCCTTGTGCCGGGATCTGCGCCGCGCAGGGATATCACAATCCATTCTTTCTGCCAGCGAAAGTTCTATGATGAAGGGGCAGCTACAGGAGCGCGGTGCGCTGGAGTGGTTTGATGAGATCTGGGGCACCGATACCATTTTGGCCTATGGCAAAGAGGGAATTGCCCACGCTTGGCGCCAGGCGCACCCCGATGCCGATGCCGTAGTTTTGGGGGATACGGTCCACGATTTTGAGATCGCTAACGTATTACGGGCGGATTGCATCCTTGTGGCGGCAGGTCATCACAGCGCAGAGCGTCTTTCCGGTTGCGGTGTGCCCGTAGTGCCGGATCTGGATGCCTGTCGACCGCTTTTACTGTGACCTTATATAATAAATGAAGAAAAGATCAAAGTAAATTGCCAATCGAAAATTGCTCGGCCTCTGCCAATCGTTGTACGGCTGTTTTTAAAAGGCTCAGCGCCGTGGCAAAGCTTTCTGCGTCTTTTTGCGACGCTGCTACCCGCAGCTCGCAGAGCCGATCGTCAATCTCCCAGATCACACGGGAGGGGACAGTCAGCTCTGCAATACCGCGCCGCGCTTTCCAATAGGCTTCCAACTCGATAATGGCTTCCTCCGCCTTTGCCGGCGCGAAAGAAGTGTCGAGTTGGGAGCCTATCTCTTTTGCGGTATCGTGAATATAAATTGCGTTGCAAACGATCAATGCAACCAATACTATAAATGCGGCAATTGCCGTGTAAAAGCCCTTCATTTCTTCTCCTTCTCCACCCAATAAAGCTGTCCGCCGTCATCCATTCCCAATAAAAAAACTTCTTGCATGGCATATGCTTTTTCTGCAAGTCTGGCACGGATCCATTCCTCGCTGACCGAAAGCAATGCCATATTATGGCGGTTTAACGTGCCGTCGGCAATCAGAATGTGCAGGATTCCATTTTCTGCGGGCGCAAGACCCAGAGTGCTTGCACTGGGTGGCTGTTCCCGACGACGGGGAATGATAGAGATCTTACCGTTTTGTTCCAAAATGGCATAATCCACCTCGCTTGGAGAGGCCAATCCGGTTTGCCGCACCTCGCTGACAAGCTCATCGATCGAAATGCGGATGCGCTCCATTTCCTTTTGGTCAATCACACCGTGGCGGATCAGAATACTGGGACGGGCAGAGGCTACGTTTTTTAATTTGGGAAATTTTAACAAAACTACTGACAACAGTACCTCTAACGCCAGAATGGTGATCAGCGGAATAACTGCATACATAACAGGGGTGCCTGTTTCTACAATGGGGAGTGTGGCAATTTCTGAGATAACAAGAGTGGTGACCAGCTCCGAGATCTCCAACTCTCCCAGTTGACGCTTCCCCATCAGACGCAGAGTCCCGATCAGAATACTATACATGATTACAGTTCGCAGCAAAATTGTCAACATACACAGACCTCCGGCGGGTTTTGAAGATATTATGGCTTTTCTTTTGGTAATTATGTATAAAAACCAAAGAAATGGTGACACTGAAATAGCACCTTGACCAAAAAAAGAGAAAAGCGAAAAAAGCTCTTGACATTTTTTTCTCAAAGTGGTAATATATATAGGCTACCGCGAAACGGTGCACCGCAAAAATCCGCAAAAAACTTGAAAAAAGTTTCAAAAAGGCCTTGACAAAGGTTGCGGGATGTGGTATAATCAAAAAGTCGCCGCGAGAACGGTGACGAAATGATCCTTGAAAATTGAACAGTAAGAGATAAGTATGAAGCAAAAGGACACACTGAAAAGTGTGTAGTATGTGCGAAGAACATCTCGTGAATTCTGAAAGA
>JAFTSB010000047.1 GCA_017461945.1 Clostridia bacterium
TCTTTCAGAATTCACGAGATGTTCTTCGCACATACTACACACTTTTCAGTGTGTCCTTTTGCTTCATACTTATCTCTTACTGTTCAATTTTCAAGGATCATTTCGTCACCGTTCTCGCGGCGACTTTTTGATTATACCACACCCCGCAACCTTTGTCAAGGCCTTTTTGAAACTTTTTTCAAGTTTTTTCGCGGAAGATATGCGGCATACACCGTTTTTTCATACGGTGTCGATTATTCTATCATAAGATAACGAGCTTGTCAAGAGGATTTGACAAATTTGTTCATTTTTATTATAGATAACGAAAAAGAGCCCACACAGAGTGAGCCCTTTTCGGCACATTGCCTTATGCCTTGGAGAGGAAACGAGTCAACTCCGGATTTTCGGCAAAATGTTTGAGCATGACCAGTGGCTCGGTCTTGGAGGTATTGACAATGCGAACGCCCTCTGTAGCGGCAGCCTCGGTCACAAAAAATTCGTCATGTGTCAGTTCTCCATAGCGGATCAGGGTCGGCGTTTCCAATTCCCAAGCACCCATCGTACCCCTGCCCTGCAACAGGATCATACCATAGGCGGCCTCATCCTTGATCACGACCTCAGCACCGGGCTGTACTGTCAAACGCTTGGCGCAAACCGTATCGCACTTATAGCAGATCCACTCCTCGGTATGCCGATCATCGGAGGTGATGACCACCGGTGCCATAAAGCGGTTCTTTTTGAAATCAGGATCCACGTTGGCCTCCCAGTCAATGACCTCCATGAGATAATCGAAGTTCCCCTTCTCCTCCTCCGGGCAGTTTTTCCACAGCAGTTCCTCGCTAACGCACTCGCCGCCGTACAACACCGACTGATACATAGCGTAAACATCACTGGCAAACTGCGGCTCGTAGGTGCAAAGGCTGGCAGGCGCGTGGAGAACACCGGGAGGCACATCCCAGCCGGTATCCAAGGTGATCTTATAAGCTTGGGAAAGATCCAGCAGCTTGTTATCCCCCTTGGTGAAGTTTTCAAGGCATTGCTTGACCTCCTCTTTTTGGACATCGGGATTGAGACCAAAGAAGGTAAACGGGAAGGTGCCACCATGATTATTGCATTGCGCCGGAAAGAAATACATTTCGGGCTTGCCGTCAGCTCCTACCCGTGCGGCGTGTTGCGCGCGGTGATGAATGTGATGGGGCAAAGGCCCTTTATTATCAAAAAATTTAGAGAACATCGGCCATTTCCGGTATTTTTGCCACAGTGCTTCACCAATGATCTCACCCTTCCGCTCATCCACCATATCGCGGAGCAGCACACGGGTTTTTCCGTCGGCGCTGACCACATAGCTAAGGCCCTCATCATCGGGGGTAGCAGGACCGTTTTCGGCGTGTGTGGTGGAGGAGAACCAGCGTTCGTCAATGCCGCCACGTTCCAGCCCCAATACGTAATAGTCATCCGGATGCAGCTTGATGCGCTTACCCGGAATACAGAAAGCGCGGGGCACCCAAGTGGGGGCAAGGCGCAAAATCCCCCGTCCTTCTTTCAGCAGTTGCTTGGATATACTCATAGCTTCTCCTTTCGTCACGCACGGTGACAGCAGTCGTTACTATCATTATACCTTGAAAGAAAGGACGGGGGGTAGTAATCTCCATTCAAAAATGGGGAATTTGGATTATTTTTGAGTCGTTTTTGCCATTGTGCCGTTTCGTCGGAACGCGCCGGGCGTTATGCCGGTATGCCGTTTGAATACCTTGTTGAAATAATTGGTATCGGCATATCCCACGCGCTCGGCGATGTCGCCAATCGTCAAGGAAGTGTCTGTCAACAGTTCACAGGCCTTTTGCATCCGCTTTTGGCGAATGTATTCCGTCACACCGCAGCCAAGCGCATTGCGCGACAGGAGATACAGACTGCTTTTGGACATGTTGAAGATCTTGCACAGCGCCTCGATGCTCAAATCGTCTTCCAGATGTGCCTCGATGTATTGTCGGAGTAGCACGGCCGGCGGCGTTTCGTTAAAACGGATCAGTTTTTTCATGTACAGATAGGAAGCACACATCTGTACCAGATTGGACATGGCATCAAGCTCCTCATCCGTGGTCAGCTTCATCCGCTCCAGCTCCTGTAGCAGTAGCTCTCGCGTTTCGACATTGGGAAAGTGAGCGATCCGCTCTTTCACCGCCTCCAGATGTTCGCGCTGCAGGTTCTGCCCTGCCATCATATAGCCCACGATCACATCCTCGCAAACGATGGGAGTAACGGTCTCGGTGAGACCCATATGGCATTGATAGCGATAGGGCCGCCTCTGGGAGGTCGCATGGTCAAAGCCCTTCATATCGGATTCCAGGCACTTGCGGCTGCAGGCAGGATCGGTGCGCACCAAGGAGCAAAAGCGACACATGCTGTTTTTATAGTTGTGCAGAATGTGGAAATCTTTATCGTAGAGCACGCAATTGACCTTAGTGATGATATTGATATCATTGATCAGCTCGGAGATCTCCTCCATGCGAAAGCCAAGCATTTTGCGTATTCCTTATTTCTTTTGGCTCCACTTGTCCATCAGCACGCGCATCCAAAGGCCGCCCTGCACCGTGCGGTTCTGGAAGCCCACCATACGGCCGCTGACGGTATCGTACCAGTCGGTCATAGGAACGCGGGAGGCAGACTCGTTATATGCCTTCCAAAGCGGGGCGATATAATCGGCGAATTTCTTTTTGGAGGTTGCCATAGAGGCCGTCCACACCATCCAGTCGGATTTGGTGTAGTCGGTGCGGCTATCCAGGGGCATGCCGTACTCATTGAAATGGGCGAAATTGGCGTTGATCTCGCGATCCATAAAGGCGCGGGAGAACACCTTGGTGCCCCAAACCTTATCCCAGACCATATTGTACTTCATCGAATAGGTGCCGGGGCGATCAAAGGCAAGATTGGAGGTTCCGTCGGCATTGAGCGCGGTCTTCATCCACACACCGGCCATCTTTTTGGCTTCTGCACGGTACTGATCGGCCTCGGCCTGATTGCCCAGCATATCCATCAGGATCGCCATGCCGGCAATACCCATCACGGCCTTAAGGGAAAGGTTGCAGTTGTGGGCCAGGTGCCCTGCAAAATCATCGGTGCAAAGCTGGTTTTCGGGATCGGTGCCGTATTTGAGCAGATATGCACACCAGCTGCGCAGCACATCCAGGTGGGCTGCTGCGAAATCGGCCGAGCCGGTGGCCAGCGCCACATTGGCCTCCATTACCAGCATATTGCCGCACTCCTCCACGGGCATCTGCTTGTTGTAATCCAGTACGCCCTCGTTTTCATACTTGCGCTCGCTCACATTGCGCTTTTTGCCATAAACCTGGCCGTTGAGCAAAGGGTAGCATCCCACGTCGTGGGGGGCAAAATCGTATTTCATCTGTACCTTCCACTCGTCGCCATCGGCATAACGATAGATGGGGCGCATCATGCCCTTCACCAGCTCGGGGTTGTAGAGCAGGAACAAGGGGATAGAGGGGTAGCTGACATCCACCGTAGCGGCACAGCCGTTGGAGAAGCACTCCTTGGAGATCCACAGGATCTCACCATTCTCATCCAGCACCAGCTTATGAGCGGCCACGGTCTGACGGTAGGCCAGGGTTAACATTTCGGCGTATTGCTCGCCGCCGGCCTGCTTGGCATCGGCGTAGAGTCGATCGGAGAAGTCCTTGCAGCGAGACAGGAGAGCCTCGTATTCCTTGGCTGCCTCACAGATCGCTTCGGTGATGGTCTGACCGTCCTTGTTCCAGTAGGAGTTCAGATGTTTGCCAAAATATTCAATACTTTTAACATCGTCATAAGCAAAGAGATACAGACGACTCTCCCCTGCGGTCAGAGGGGCGGTAACGATGACACGGGTCTGCTTTCTGAATTCGTCAGCGACAGCCTCCACGCCCTCGCCCTTGGCCATCAGATAGAAGTATCCCCAGTCAATGCGCAGATCGTCACCGCTGCGATTGAGAGGATTTTGCACGGTGTTGCCCATGCGCATACCCTTGACGCAATGGCAAGCCTGAACGGCCTCGGTCATGACCGGGCTGTCGCCGGGCTTATTGAGACAAAGCTCCTCACAGGCGGTCACCTTGGCGGTCACCGTATGCTCTGCCCCATCGATGCTTTCGTAAGAGAGTGCCATGTAGGAAACAGGGCGGGTCAGCAGGCGATAGTCATCGAGCAGGATGGGGGTGGTAAAGGTAGCAGTAAGACGGATGCCGGCTTTTTCAAACACCGCTTTGGTGGAAAGCGCGTCGATCTCCAAAGAGACCTGTTTCATTTTATAAAGGTCGCGGTAATAGCCAAGGAAGGAATATTCGGTGCCATCCACCAGGACGGTGCCAATGATGGAATTGCTTTTGCCGGTCCAATGCATGGTTCTGGCCACGTTCAGATTTTCGTCAGGAGACCAGACCGAAAAATAAGGGTCAACGGTGATCAGCGGTACAGCGGGTGCGCGCAATTTCATAATCGTTCTCTCTTTCTGTATTTTTGATTTTTAAAAAGCCCAAATCGCTATTCAATTTCATTATAGCAAAAAGCACAAAAAAATCAAGAGTTATTTTAAGAAAGCTCGGCCAAAAGCGCTTCGCAGTTCAACACCTTTTCAGCCAGCATCGTCCGATTGAAATAATAATGATTGGCTGCCTCATAGCCAAAGAGGGGGCTTTTTTGCATCAGATCGTACATCAGCAGCGCAAGGGTGCGCTCCTCTTCAAGGATGGCCTTGAGTGCATCGGCATCCCCCTGCTCGCGCTTGTCAATAAACAGCGATTGCAGATAAGAGGAGCGAAACAGCGCGTATCCGCCTTTTGCTGCCTGCAAAAAGGCGCAATCAGGCAGATCGTGCAGCTCGTCCAATCCCTGCTTCCATCCTTCGCTGAGCAACTTTAGTTGATGCAGAAACACGTCGCGAGGATAGATGGAACGCCAATGCTCTAAATCGTCAAAGGCATAACAGGTCATCGTCGCCGAAAGCCCGGTGGGCTGGCGATACAGCAGATTGGAGGGGCCGGCATTCTGGGGGCCGACATAAATGGTGCCGATATGGAACGGGAACTGTCGGAACGCATCGGAAAACAGCGTAGCGGCTCGCTTAACTGCCGAAGCGTGTGTGCCGAATTCCCTTTCCAGCAGTTGCACATACCGTTGCTCGGAGGGGTCGCTCAGACATTCCGATGCCACCTGCAAATTGATCGAAGGATAACCTCCCAACGTCCAGCTGAGCATCAGATGCTCTACGCCGGTCTCGCGCAGACCACTCATATGCTGTCGGATCAGATCAAACACCGGCAAAAACGGCAGGGTGCTACATTCCCACGTTACATTGACCTGTACCTTGGCGCAGACCTCGTGACCTCGGGAGCGCGCATAGTTCCAAATGTATTTGGCCAGCTCGGCAGGCCCGGGGAGCGACATGCTGTAATCCGAAACGGTACCGCTGATACCGCCCACCGTAAAGGGGAGCTTGGTTTCGCTGTTACATTGCACAATCACCTCGGGTGGGAGGCGGTCAATACACTCGCAGATCTCCTCCTTTGTCATATAGCCATCCCACGCCCACGTCCAGGCAATGGTGCGGATAGACGGATCAACAGCTCTTGATTCTTCGGAGATGACGGTGATCACATCGGCCACCAGCTTGGCGATGGGAAGATCCTTGCAGCGGGGGCAGGGTTCGCCCTTTTTGTGGGAGCGGCAATGGGTCAGATTTTCGGAGCAAGTGATCGTAAAGAAGCCGCCGAGTCCGGGCACGGCGCGACATAGTGTGCGCACTCCATAGCGCAGGTACTCCAGCACGCGCGGATCGCTGCTGCACAGCGCCGCATAGGCGCTTTCGGTCTTGCCCTGCAGGTCGGGATGATCCTTGAAAAAAGCAAGGGGCATGCAACGGGGCTCGTTGAGATACAGATAGACCTTGATGCCATACTGCTCTGCCCGTTCCACCAGCGTGCGCAGGCGCTGCTGACGAGCTTCCCAGCCCGCGGAATAGCTTTCATCGAAATAAAACGGCACCATCTGATACAGCACCACGGGCAGCCATACGGCGTTTACACCGGCATCGCGGTACATGGCCAACAAGGCCTCGGGATAGGACAATGCGATATCCTGCTCCAATACATTGGCATATAGACCGCAATAGGAGTAGATCATCCGCAAGCCTTCGGCAGACTGCCCGGCGCCGGGAGACGGTTTGACGGTCTCGAAAAAGGCAAAAGGCTTTGCTCCGCCGAAAAGATTGGTGAAATGGGCCTGCGAGGTGGCGCGGATGGCTTGCAACCGCTCGATTCCCTTTTCATCCAAGGGCGTATACATCACGGGATCGCAAGCGGGTTTGGGACCAAGCTTGACGTCAAGAAAATCCTCATCCTTTAAAGCAACGGCCAGGCGGTCCTCGTCCCAATCCAACACCGCCAACAGCTGATCATAAGGCAACAGGTGCCACACGTTGCGAATGGTGGTGATATAGCCGCGTCGCTCCCATATTTCCACGTTTTCTTGCGGAGGCAGCCCCATAGCAGCGGCCGTTTGATTGACCGTATCAACCGAGGTCTTCAGCGCGGCGGCGATACGTTCGGCCTTAACGGTTTCCCAAAGGCGAAACACCACAGCGTGAAAACGGCTGGGAAAGTGCGGAAACGTAAGGGTCATTTCCGAGTCGATAGGGGGCAATTTAGAATAGGTCATAGTTTGACTCCTTTCGGGTACACGAAGACGAATGATTACTATTTTCATTATAACATGAATCACAAAATTGTAAATAAGATTTTGATCATAAATCATCTGTTTTTGGGGAAATAGAATCCCCCTCCACCGTGCGGTGAAGGGGGATCGACTTTGAAGAAGCGCGTTAAATGGCAGAAGTCGAAGTCTGTGTCCAAAAACTCCTGTGCAGCGCCGCACAGTCCGTTATCATTGCAAACATAAAGCCCCGGATAAACCTTAGCCATTGCTCAAACGAAAATCGAGACTTGAATGTCAATAATCGAATTCCGTATCAAGATATTCCTGTGCGGTACCATACCATTCAGGCAAATCATCAGCCGATATATATAATTCGGGATAAATATTCATCAAAACCTTTATGACTCGCTTGGCATCGATAGACCTATGCGTTTCAAAGTGATTCAGATAAGGCGCCTCAATAGGAATCATACGTTTTTCTTCTTCCAAAGCTTCTTGACTTTCGTAAAATTCAACATAGTCCTCAAATCTTTCGTTGTAAAACCACAAAAAGGATCTGGATTTTCCACCTATGAATATTTGAATTTCATTCGGGTCACTTGATCCCCTTACATTCTTGATTTCACTATGTAAATTATCGAAACAAGCCTTTGCCGTAAGTGGGGTGCTGGTATAAAATGTAAAATCTCTCATCTTTCATACTCCTTAATGATGCCGACCAACTTTGTCTTGCAAGATCGCTTGCTTTATCATGGCGAAACACGCTTTGCCGGCACCAGCATATCTGCAAGACAGTTTCGCTGAAAGGGCGCGCTAAAAGGAGAAAGCCCCCCACGCAAGGTGGGGGGCTTTCTCCTTTTGGTGGGCCATCAAGGGCTCGAACCTTGGACCAACCGGTTATGAGCCGGTAGCTCTGACCAACTGAGCTAATGGCCCGCACACTTTGTTATTATAACAACAAATCAAGTGTTTGTCAAGGGGAAAGACTCAAATTTAGCAAGCGCAAAAAAGGTCGACGAGTTTTTGTGAGAGTACGCCTCTTTTCGCCTTATTTTGCGCACCTCGCTCGCTATACTGTGAGAAAAAAGGAGGTCTAATTGGATATGAAAAAGCTTTTGATTACTTCCCTTTTGCTGATCACCCTGCTTTTGGCGGGATGCACCCCCAATGGGGCAGAAACCGTGACGCCCCAACCGTCCACCGACGAGCGTTATCAAGCACAGATTCTGGAGCTGGAGGCCAAGCTCCAACAGGAGCGCGAAGCGAAATTTATCAGCGACACCGCCTATGAAAATCGGATCAAGGCCTTGGAAAAGCAGCTGGCGCTGCTTGCCCCCGACGACGAGGTTGACACCTCCCCCGAAAACGGAATGGGAGAGCTGGTCTTTACCTATCGCCTGGAGGGGGATCATGCCATCATTACCAATTACACGGGCACCTCGCCTTTGGTCACCGTTCCCTCCCATTTGGACGGCCACCCCGTGATCGCCATTGGAGAGCGCGCCTTTGAGGGCAAGAGTATTGCGGCGGTGATCTTGCCGGAGGGAGTGGAAACCATTGGCTGGTTCGCCTTTTATGGATGTGAAGGGCTGATCGATGTAACCATTCCCACCAGTGTGACCGGCATCGGCTATGCCGTATTTGACGGCTGCCCCAATCTTTCTATTGTGTGCGCCGGCGACTCTTATGCGGCGCAATACGCCGACAGCTATGGCATTCCACGCATCTCTACATAAGAGAAAGGCGGCAGACGATCTCCATCGTCTGTCGCTTCTTTCTTTGCGCAGGAAAATTCTGCAACCCCCTACACAAATCGCAAAAAATGTGTTATAATGTAGTATCTGTATCAATGCCGCCACAGGAAAGGAGGTTCTACCGTGCCAAAATTCAATTCTCCCACGGCTTCGCCGGCTCGCGGCGCAGCGCCCAAGTCACCCCAAAAGGGATCGCAGGGAGAAGGACGCTCCCGTGCCCTGCAGATTCTGATCTACATTGGCATTGCGCTTATACTGCTGATTCCCACCTATTTGGCCATTGCCAATTATCTGGTGGTGAAAAACAGACCCGAGCAAACCACCGATACCTACTACATCGGCATCACCGTGCAAGGCCCCTCCGGCTATGTGATCGAGGCCAAGGCTGATGGGCAAGAGGGCACCAGCAAGGAGAGCGCCGAGTTATTTCAATGCTTCAAAAATATGCTGGACAACGCCATCTATACCCCCGGCATTCCCGACACTCACACCGGGCGCTATCTGGTCACCGTTGAAACCAACAACGACAGCAAGCAATACACCTTTCACTTTGCCTCCACCGACGGCGCGGCCTACTATACCAATGCCGACGGACAGACCTACCGCACCGCCGACAACGCCGCCGAGTATTTTCTCAACTCTCCCTATTCTCACGAGTTATATACCCAGGCAACCCCTCCGATTCTGACCACGGCGGCCACGGATCGCATCATTCCCACAGAGCTTAACTGGTCCTATAAAACCCAAGCTGGCACCTATGCCGTGCTGCAACAGATCACCACCACGCAGGAGCTGCTCACCTATCCCATTGCAAACGATGTGGCCTTCTATTTTTCACTGGAGCCTACTACCTGCCATCTGACCATACGGGACGGTGACACGGTTTTGCACGAGAGCGACCGATTGGACAACATTGCCCTCCCCCAGCTGACGCAGGGCAAGCTGCTGGACTTTGAGATCGAAGCCATCTACCGTCAGGATTCCCGCTATAACTATTATGGGCGCGCACTTTACCGCTTCCGCATGAGTGTGGTAGAGGCGGCCAGCTTTACCTTGGATACCAACGAAAACAGCTATGGCAGTTACTTTATGCTTTCCTGCCAAAACGTACGCAACGAGCAGAATCTGCAGATCACCGCAGAGCCTGCTCTCCTCTCCTCCCCGGTGATCTTCCGCCGCGGCGAAACCGTGTATGCGGCCATTCCGGCCGACACGGTAGGAACGCGACGCCTGACCGTTACCTACGGTACCGTCAGCAGCAGCTTTACTTTGGGTATCACCCAGCTAAGCGGCACGGTTGCCCACGCCTATGAAACAGCCGATCTGACCAATCAATGGCAGGCCCTGTTGGAGCAGGGGTTGGCTGGGCGCATTGCCGCTATGGGGGCCACCGCCGCCAGCAATCTGTTGCCGCCCAGCACCGCCTTTGGCCTGCCTGTGAGCAACACCGACTCCCGTCTGTTTGCCTTTGGAGACACCTTAACGGTCAAAGGGACCACGCTGCAAAGCTCTCCCCTGCCGTTGGAATATTACCGCACTACCGACGATATCCGCGCGATGTCCAAGGGCAAGATCCTGAAGGTTGGGCAGGGTGACGAGATACTGGGCACCTATGTGATCGTGGACCACGGTTGCGGCCTTTACACCTGGTACTGCGGACTTTCTGAGGTGCTGAAGAGCGAGGGCACCATTGTGGCCGCCGGTGACATCATTGGCCGTGCCGGAAAGACCGGAGCCGGCTTTGCGGATGAAAGCGGCGTTATGATCCTTGCCACTTGGGGGCGCACCGCCATCTCGCCGCAATACTTGCGCGAACATACATTTCATATTGCGTAACCACAAAAAGCACTTGAGCCACGCTCAAGTGCTTTCTTATTTACGGCAGCTTTGCATAGGCGCTGGGGCTGATGCCCACCCGTGCCTTGAACACTCTGGAAAAATAGTGAAGCGTATCAAAGCCGGTGCGTTCCGCGATCTCGCCCAGGCTCATACCTCCCTCACGAATCATTCCCTTGGCCGCTGTAATACGCAGCGAAATCAGATACTCAATAGGGCCGCAATCGCAAAATTCGCGGAACAAGCGTTTGAGTGCCGTGGTGCTGATTGCACACGCCGTAGCGATCTGGGTGATGGAAAGTCGATCTGCCAGATGCTGTTTCATATACTCCAGAACACGGCAAAGGATCTGCTTGCGATACAAATTCGGAGCATTCGAGCCGGTGCAATCCTGGCAGGAGGCCGAGATCCCTAACAAGAATAGCTCGATCTTATTTTTCAGAGTTTGCAGATCGGTAGCCTTGGTTCCTTCTTTGATCCGAATGTTGCCCTTACACATTTCAAGCAGATCACGAGCAAAGAAAAATAGGGATAAATACAACTGCTGTTGCTCCTTGCTCAGCGGAAATATACGATTTTCAAACCGCTTCATCCCTTCCCCTTCGGCATCAAAGCTGATGATATCCACCGTTGCGCTGCAGGAAAAGCTGCCGTCGCCTGTATGAAAGGTATTGGGGGCAAAGAATATGATACTTCCCGGATCTACGTCATAGCGAACGCCATCCAACAATACGTAATAAAAGCCGCTTTCGACATAAACCATTTCATAAAAATCGTGCAACTCGCCTCGTGTTTGTCGCCCTGTCAGATCCAAATGAAAAACGCTGTTGATGGCATCCACAGATATGGATGGGGAAAGATGGACCTTGGTTCTTTCTTTCATGATGTCTCCTTATAATGCACCGATTGTGCAAATTTTTGGTCCAATAGATCAAAGACACCCATCGCATATTGTGCTATACTTTCCTTGCAGGATGGGGCTTTGCTTTATTTTTGCACAAAACCTTATATTTGTCAAGGGAGAAACGAAAAATGAAAACGATTCGATTGGGTTTGATCGGTTGCGGCAATATGATGGAGGCACACGCCTCGAACATCAATCAAGTGGAAGGCATTGAGATCACGGTGGTCTGTGATATCATCCCCGAGCGCGCGCAGAAGGTAGCCGAGGCGTTGGGAAACTCCCCCATCATCACGACCGATTACCAAAGCATGGTCCATGATATTGATGCGGTACTGGTGGCCCTGCCCCACGACCTGCATTATGAATGCGGTATGTTTTTTGCACGGCACAAAAAGCATATTCTGATGGAAAAGCCCCTTTGCAACACCGAGGAGGAGTGCGTGGAGCTGATCCGCGTGTGTGAGGAGGAGGATGTCACGCTGATGTGCGGCTATCCCGTTCCCTTTATGAGCGATATCGTCAAGCTCAAGGAGCTGGTGGACAGCGGTGAGTTTGGCAAGATCATTCAGATGTCCATCTGGACCGAGCAATGGACCCAAGGGGCCAACGAATGGCACTGGGGCAACACCGCACGTCTTGGTGGCGGTCAGTTCTTCAGCCACGGATGCCATTACGTCGATCTACTGATGCGTTTCCTCGGCAACCCTGTGGAGGGCTCTCATTTCGGCACACGCGTGGGTACGCCTTGGCTGCGACGCGAGGGTACCAGCGTAGCGATCTTTAAGTTTGAAAACGGAGCGCTGGGTTATCACGGTGCCACTTGGGGTGCCCATGGTACAAAGATGGGCTATGATTTTCAGATCATGACCGAAAAGGGCCTTTTGGACTACGACAAAAAAACCGGCGAGATCCGCTATTACAGCAGCGAGGAGCTGCACATTCCCGGCGAGGAGGCCAGTAGCGCCGGCAGAAAGTATAAGGTCTTGCATCGGCACGAGGGAAAGGCAAGCAAGGAGACCCACCGCGAGATCTCGCACTTTATTGATTGCGTCAATCATCACAAGCGCCCGTTGACCGACGGTCGCGCCGCGTTGCAGAGCTTGCGCATCATCTGGCGCATGTACGACGCAGAAAAGAACGGCACCATTGCCGATCTGCGCGGATTGGGGTTGGACAACGCATAACCCCCAAGCGCATAAAATCAAAGCGCACCTGCCATGGCAGGTGCGCTTTTTGTTTTAAAATTCCAGCACGATCATCGTACCGCAGCGGAAGGCAGGCACCGTATAGGTCACTTTACCATCCTCATAGGTGAACGGAATCTCCCGCATGCCGGGCGCCGCATATACGCGCGTCGGATTTTTGCACGAACGAACGCTACAATGCACATGGGAAATATCGGGTAGATCCTCGATGATCTCAACACCTTTTCCACGGCATTTTGTCACGGCATACGTCAGGTGATGCACCAAACGCTCCCCTGCCTGCGTGTGCTGCTTCATCAGCGCTGTCACACCGCCCGATGGCAGATCGGTGGTCAGCGTTTTTTCTGCGCCAAGCAGACGGTCCAGCGTATCGGTCACGATGGCACGCAGATGCAACGATCCCTTGACGGCGTATTCCTCAAACACATTCCAGCCGATGTAGGCAATATTGCCCAAAATGCCTACGCCTGCACTTACGCGCTCGCGGTCATAGGGAGTGTGGCGATGAGAGCAAAAATGCGCGGCCGTGCGGTTGAAGTAGGCATCCAGGCGGCTGGCTGTAATCTGCAACGCAGGGTCGGCAGGCTCCACACAAAAACTATCGGAATACATAACGTAGGCCGTTTGGCCGTTGGGAGCAAGGTCAAATTCGGGACGCAGGTAAGATGGGCAGAGCGCACTTTTACCACAGAAAGCAAAGCCGGTCGGAACGGCAAAATTCCCTTCGCCATCTGTGCCAGAAAGGCCGGAAAGCAGGAGTTTTCCACCATTTTTCAGATACGTATTGACTTTTTCTCGCAACTCGCCCTTTAAAATGACCGTGTCCGGCAGGATCAGCAGGCGGTAGGCCGAAAAATCCGCATCGCTGTCGATCACGTTATAGAGATAATGTCCTTCCAGCAGCATGCGGTTGGCGCCGACCAACGCATCCTCCTTGTGGCGGATGCATTTTTCTACAGTCAAAAGGCCAATGTCAGCTACCGCTTCGGCATTGGTCAACCAAGGCTCGCGGGCCTCTACCTCTTTATAAGCGGCGCCGATCAGGCGATAGGTGGCCAGATCCATTTCTCCGTCCGGGTGTAACTGATCGCCCACCGAGCAGCGCGCGCCACAGGCATTGGCCAAGGCAGCTTCATAACGGAGGGCATTGGGGTGCTTGAAGCCGCCGAATTCGCCCCAGCTGCCATGAAACTTGCCGGTCATTCCCAAAAATTCTTTGCCAAAGGTGCGGGCATAGGCAGCCGACAACGGAAAGTGATCATAGCCCCAGCCGCCCGTGGGCAAGGACTCCAGCTCCAGGTGTCCGTTGTTGTGATCCACCACCTCGTGCCCTTGGAAAATGGCACCGCCATCGTTATGAATCAAAGGCATATCGGGATCGTATTTTGCCACTGTACAACGCATAGTTTCAGCGTAATTTTGATACACCTGATCGGCATATTTTTGGGCATCATCATCGTTTGCAGGGTCCAATCCTTGCGCTCTCATACCGGCAAGACAATATTGGCAATAGCAACGGCCGGCAGTCACAATATCCAGAAAAACGCCCTGTACACGCTTGCCGTACAATCGCATCACCTCGTCCACCTCAGCCTCCAACTGCTGTAGATAAGGCGTACCAAAGCAAAGACGATGATATTTGGGCTCTAAAAATCCCCCATCGCTGCCATCCTTTTTGGTGCGCAAGCATTCGGAATGCGCACGGGCATATTTTTCATCAAAGCCGGCAGAGATATAGACCTCGGCACGCACGCCGGCCTCCTCGCAGGCCGAAAGCTGAGCATCCAACAGATCAAAATCCAAATGAGGGTGCTGCTGGTTGACCGTAGTAGGGTGATAAGCCCAACCGTGGTGACATTTAGAGAACACCGTGATCGAATTGACGTGTCCTTCTTTCAAAGCGGCAATGAAGTTCTCTTTGGAAAAGCGTTTTCCGATGCCTTCAATAGCCTCGGAGGTATGAAAATCCAAATGCACTTGACGATAAGGTAGCATTTCAGTTCTCCCCTTTTATGTACTTTTTTATCAGTATATCACAAAAAACGCCTTTGTAACATAGATTTTTCAAAATATTATATGGATTTTTATATATCAAGTAAAAAATCACCGTGAGAGCGCACTCTCACGGTGATTGAAATTATTCAGCTTCGGCTACGTCGGTTTTTTCAACGTGAACGTCGTGGTAGCAGGCCATGCCGGTACCGGCAGGGATCAGCTTACCAATGATAACGTTCTCCTTCAAGCCCAGCAGATGGTCGACCTTGCCCTTGATAGCGGCCTCGGTCAGCACCTTAGTGGTCTCCTGGAAGGAAGCGGCAGACAGGAAGGACTCGGTCTGCAGCGATGCCTTGGTGATACCCATCAGCATACGGCTTGCCGTTGCCTCGCGGAGATTCTCGCCTGCAGCGATGCGCTCCTTGATGGCGTTGTTCACTTCCTCAAAGTCAAGCACATCCATGGTGGTACCGATCAAAAGCTCGGTATCTCCGGGATCTTCAACATGAACCTTGCGAGTCATCTGACGAGCAATGATCTCGATATGCTTATCGTTTACGCTAACGCCCTGAGAGCGGTAAGCGTGCTGGATCTCCTCCAGAATATACTCATAGACCTTGTTCAGGCCGCTGATGCGCATAATATCGGAAGGAGCCTTGCTGCCCTCGGTCAGAACCTGACCGCGCTCAATATGATCACCCTCGCGAACAAGGATCTGCATGCCGTAAGGAACGGTGTATTTGTGCATTTCACCGGTGGAGTCATCCACAACGCTGATCTCATGCACCAGTACATTGTCACCGTGAGCAACACTCATAATATGACCGGTCTGCTCACAAATGATGGCGGCCTTCTTGGGAGGTCTTGCCTCAAAGAGCTCCTCAACACGAGGCAGACCCTGAGTAATATCGGCACCTGCGACACCGCCCGAGTGGAAGGTACGCATCGTCAACTGGGTACCGGGCTCACCGATGGACTGTGCGGCGATGATACCAACAGCCTCACCAACGCTGACGGGCTTGCCAGAAGCAAGGTCAGCACCGTAGCAATGCGCACAAATGCCCTGACGTGCATGGCACTTGAGCAGCGTGCGGATCTCAACCTCCTTGATGCCGGCGGCCTCGATAGCCTTTGCCTGCTCCTCGGAGATCATGGTATCGCCCTCTACCAGCACCTCGCCAGTCTCGGGATGAACCACGGGACGGAAGGCGTAACGGCCGGTGATGCGCTCCTCCAAAGACTCCAGGGGAGATCCGGGAGACTGGGGATTGGCGATTTCGCGAACGATCTGACCCTCGGTGGCGTCGCAGCACTCCTCGCGTACGATAACCTCCTGGGAAACGTCAACCAGACGTCTAGTCAGGTAACCGGAGTCTGCGGTACGCAGAGCGGTATCGGACAGAGACTTACGCGAGGATCTGGAACCCATAAAGTACTCCAGGATCTTCATGCCCTCACGGAAGTTGGATTTAATCGGGATCTCCATGGTCTTACCGTTGGTAGCGAACATGGAACCACGCATAGCGGCCAGCTGTCTCATCTGCTTGGTCGAACCACGGGCACCGGAGTCTGCCATGATCTTAATAGGATTGAGATCGTGGAAGCAAGCCATCATCTTGGCGGTCACCTCGTCGGTGGTAGTAGCCCAGATCTTGATGACGCTGTTATAACGCTCCTCGTCGGTCAGCAGACCGCGACGGAAGTAGCCGTTGATGCTATCCACCTTGGCCTGTGCAGCATCAATGATATCCTTCTTTTCAGGAGGAATGCTCATGTCGTACACAGAGATGGAGAAGGAAGCACGGGTGGAATATTTGTAGCCCATTTCCTTGATGTTATCCAGCATCTCAGCACACTCTGCGGCGCTGTGATGCTTGATGCAGTTGTCAATGAGCATACCAAGGATCTTTTTAACGTTGCCCTTGTTCTTTTTCAGGAATGCGGTGTCGATTTCCATCTTCAGCGCATTCTCGGGATTGGTTCTGTCGACAAAGCCAAGATCCTGGGGAATGTTCTGGTTAAAGAGCAAGCAGCCCAAAGAAGTCTCAACAATGCCGGTAACCAACTGGCCGTTAACCTCGCGGGTCATACGGATCTTAATGGGAGCGTGGAGGCCCAGCACACCGTTGGTGTAGGCCATCATTGCCTCGTCAAAATCGCGGAAGCACATGCCCTCGCCGGGTTCGCCGGGCTTTTCCATGAGCAGGTAGTAGGTACCAAGGATCATATCCTGGGTAGGTACTGCCACAGCACGGCCGTCAGCGGGCTTCAGCAGGTTGTTGGCGGAAAGCATCAGGAAGCGAGCCTCGGCCTGTGCCTCTGCAGACAGGGGCACGTGTACAGGCATCTGGTCACCGTCAAAGTCTGCGTTAAATGCAGAGCATACCAGAGGATGGAGCTTGATGGCACGACCCTCGACCAAAACAGGCTCGAATGCCTGAATGGACAGACGGTGCAAGGTGGGCGCACGGTTGAGCAGCACGGGGTGCTCCTTGATGACATTCTCCAAGGCATCCCAGACCTCGGGGTGCTGATAAGCACGCTCGATCTTCTTTTGTGCCTCTTTGATATTGGTTGCCTTCATCATTTCGGTCAGACGCTTGACCACGAAGGGCTTGAACAGCTCCAGGGCCATTTCGCGGGGCAGACCGCACTGATAGATCTTAAGGTTAGGACCAACAACGATAACCGAACGGCCGGAATAGTCAACACGCTTACCCAGCAGGTTTTGACGGAAACGACCCTGCTTACCGCGCAGCATCTCAGAAAGAGACTTCAACTGACGGTTGGAGGGGCCGGTCACAGGCTTGCCGCGGCGGCCGTTATCGATCAGGGCGTCCACAGCCTCCTGCAGCATACGCTTCTCGTTGCGGACAACGATTTCAGGAGTGTGGATCTCCATCAACTTCTTGAGTCGGTTGTTACGAGCAATGACGCGACGGTACAGCTCGTTGAGGTCGGAGGAAGCAAAGCGGCCGCCGTCCAACTGCGTCATGGGACGGATATCGGGGGGCAGCACGGGCAGCACATCCAGAATCATCCAATCCAGGTGGTTGCCGGACTTGCGGAAGGCCTCAACGACCTCCAAACGCTTGATGATGCGGATCTTCTTCTGACCGGAAGTGACCAACAGCTCGGCCTTCAGATGCTCGGCAAGCTGCTCGATGTCGATGTCAGCAAGCAGTTCCTTGATCGCCTCGGCACCCATGCCGACGCGGAACTCGTCACCGTACATCTCGCGGTACTCCTCATAGGAGCGCTCGTTGAGAACGGTTCCCTTTGCCAGGGGCGTGATGCCGGGATCCAGCACCACGTTCTCTGCAAAGTAGAGCACCTGCTCCAACTGCTTGGGAGAAATGTCAAGGACCAGAGCCATGCGGGAGGGCACGGCCTTAAAATACCAAATGTGGGAAACCGGGCAAGCCAGGTCAATGTGACCCATACGCTCGCGGCGCACTTTTTTGGTGGTGATCTCCACACCGCACTTCTCACATTTGTGAGCGCGCTCGCGGCTCATGCCGTTGATGTGGGAGTTCTTATATTTACCGCACATACAAGCGCCATCCTTGGTCGGGCCAAAAATGCGCTCGCAGAAGAGACCGCCGGTCTCTGCCTTAAGGGTGCGGTAGTTGATGGTCTCGGGCTTGGTAACCTCGCCATAGGACCAATCGCGAATCATATCCGGAGATGCCAGACCGATTTTAATCGCAGCGAATTCATTGTTTGCCATGTCTTTCTCTCCTCCTATTACATATTATCATCGTCAAAGGAATCGTCGCTTCCCTCTTCTTCGGGCAGGATGACCTCGCCATCCTCGTCCTCGATGCTCACGCCGTCAAGCTCCTCTTCCAGCAGCTCCTCTTGGCCAAGAGCGGCCTCGATAGCGGCAACGTCAGCGCGGTTTGCAAATGCAGAGGTTGCATCCTCCTCATTGCAAAGGGTGGAAAGCTGAATCTCCTCGCCGTTCTGATCCAGAACGCGCACGTCAAGAGCCAGAGCCTGCAGCTCCTTCACAAGCACCTTAAAGGATTCGGGCACGCCGGGCGTGGGGATATTCTGACCCTTGATGATTGCCTCGTATGCACGGCGACGGCCGTTGATATCGTCGGACTTCACGGTCAGGATCTCCTGCAGCGTATAAGCGGCACCGTAGGCCTCCAGTGCCCAAACCTCCATCTCACCAAAGCGCTGGCCACCGAACTGGGCTTTACCGCCGAGAGGCTGCTGGGTGATGAGGGAGTAAGGACCGTTTGCACGGGCGTGGATCTTATCGTCAACCAGATGATGGAGCTTGAGGTAGTACATGATACCAACGGTAACGGGGTTATCGAAGGGATCACCGGTACGGCCATCGTACAGGGTGGTCTTGCCGTCAATGACCTTGACCTTGCCCTCACGGATCAGCTCTGCCATCTTTTCTTTGTCGGCGCGCAGCTCGTCATCCACACGGATGTAATCTGCCTTACCATCGGCACCGATCTCTTCAAAGAAGAGCTCCTTGCCATCTACATTCTCGCCGGCGCGGATCTCACGGGCCATGCCTGCCATACGCCTGCATTCCATGATGTCCTTCTCGTTTGCA
>JAFTSB010000048.1 GCA_017461945.1 Clostridia bacterium
ATCCAAAAAATAGCAAATACGAAAAAATCTATTGACAACAAAGCAAAATTCGACTATACTTTAATCGGTTAGTTTTTGCTAACTTTTTATCGTTTCAGGTTGTTAGTTTTAACTAACTCACATAACATATTATGAGGGAATGCTATGATGCCACTAAATTTTGCCGCTGTTGGAGAAGAGAATATTATTAAACGTGTCGGCGGCTCGCCCGATGTTAAAAAGCACTTGGAGGACATGGGCTTTGTTGTGGGCGGTGCGGTGACGATCGTCAGTACCATTGGCGGTAACGTAATCGTCAACGTGAAAAACGTCCGTGTGGCAATCAGCCGTGAGATGGCACAGAAGATTATGGTGTAAGCCTTATCTATAAGAATGTAAGGAGGAACGGAAATGAACACGTTGCGTCAGGTCAAAGTGGGTAGCAGCGCAAAGGTGGTCAAGCTCCACGGTGAAGGTGCAGTTAAGCGCCGCATCATGGATATGGGCATCACCAAGGGCGTTGAAGTCCATGTACGCAAAGTGGCTCCCCTGGGTGATCCCATCGAAGTAACCGTGCGCGGTTATGAGCTGTCGATCCGCCTGGCGGATGCCGAAAATATCGAGGTGGAATAAGCTCCATCGGTGGCTGATTTCACCTTGTTTATTCAGCCAAATGTTAGCCTATACTAATAAAAGGAGAAAAGAACATGAATTTGAGAATTGCCCTTGCGGGCAACCCCAACTGCGGTAAAACAACGCTGTTTAACGCATTGACGGGTTCCAATCAGTTCGTCGGCAACTGGCCCGGCGTTACGGTGGAAAAGAAGGAAGGTAAGCTGAAAAAGCACGAGGGTGTGATCATCACCGACCTTCCCGGTATTTACTCCCTGTCTCCCTACACCCTGGAGGAGGTCGTTGCCAGAAAGTACTTGATCGAGGAGCGCCCCGATGCGATCCTGAACATCATCGACGGTACCAACCTGGAGCGTAACCTGTACCTGACCACTCAGCTCACCGAGCTTGGCATTCCCGTGGTTATTGCCATCAACATGATGGATGTGGTGCGCAAAAACGGCGACAAGATCGACATCAAGCGCCTTTCCGAGGCTCTTGGCTGCAAGATCGTTGAGATCTCCGCCCTAAAGAACGACGGTGTGATGGAGGCCGCCGAGGCCGCTATCGAGGCAGCCAAGCATGGCAAGACGGTCCCCCAGCACAATTTCTCCGGCGAGGTGGAGCACGCCATTGCCCACATCGAGGAGGCGGCCGTGCACGGCCTGCCCGAGGAGCAGCAGCGCTGGTACGCTATCAAGATCTTTGAGCGTGACGATAAGGTGCTGGAGCAGTTGCAGATTTCTGCTGATACTATGGCACATATCGAGGAGGATATCGCCGCTGTCGAAAAGACGATGGACGACGATGCCGAATCCATTATTACCAACGAGCGTTACATTTACATCGGTCAGATCATCAAGGGCGCCTATAAGAAGAAGGATGCCAATAAGATGAGCGTTTCCGATAAGATTGACCGCGTGGTCACCAATCGTTGGGCCGCGCTCCCGATCTTTGCCGCTATCATGTTCCTGGTTTATTTCATTTCGGTTACCACCGTTGGTACCTGGGTCACCGACTGGACCAATGACGGTCTGTTTGGCGACGGCTGGCGTTTCCTTGGCATCGGCACCTCTAAATATGAGGAGGCCGTGGATGAATACGCTGCCGAAAATGTTTGGACTACCGCTCCCATTCTGGTAACGCCCAGCATCGAGGCTGCTGTTGAAGCAGAGGTTCCCGGTGCAGAGGATATCCTCGGTGCGCTTGAAGAAGAGGACTATGGTGCCTTTGAGGAGGCCTGGGGCTCCTACGGTCCTGCCGTCGTCGAGCATTACGGTGAGATTGCCGGCGGTGCTCTTGACGAGGTCGTCAATGCTTATTTTGAGGGTGCTCCCGATCCCAGCGAATACGGTGCTTGGGTCCCCGGCATTCCCGTTCTCTTTGAAAAGCTGCTGGATGCTATGAACGCTGCCGACTGGGTCAAGAGCCTGGTTCTGGACGGTATCGTCGGCGGCGTAGGCGCAGTTCTTGGTTTTGTGCCTCAGATCCTTGTGCTCTTCATCCTGCTTGCATTCCTTGAGTCCTGCGGTTACATGGCTCGTATTGCATTCGTGATGGACCGTATCTTCCGCAAGTTCGGTCTTTCCGGCAAGTCCTTCATCCCTATGCTCATCGGCACCGGCTGTGGCGTGCCCGGCATTATGGCCAGCCGTACCATTGAGAACGAGCGTGACCGCCGTATGACCATTATGACCACCACCTTCATTCCCTGCGGTGCAAAGCTGCCCATTATCGCTTTGATTGCAGGCGCCCTGTTTGGTAACGCTTGGTGGGTTGCTCCCAGCGCTTACTTTATCGGCGTTGCGGCCATCATCATTTCGGGTATCATTCTGAAAAAGACCAAGCCCTTTGCCGGTGATCCTGCACCCTTCGTCATGGAGCTGCCCGCATACCATCTGCCTACTGTTTCTAACATTCTTCGCTCCATGTGGGAGCGTGGCTGGGCCTTTATCAAAAAGGCCGGTACCATTATTCTTGCTTCTACCATTCTGATCTGGTTCTTCTCCAGCATCGGTACCAACGAGGCCGGCGCCCTGGTATTCTGCAGTGACGAGCTTGTCAAGAGCTGGCTGGATTACGTGGGCGGTGCCATCTCCTGGATCTTTGCCCCCATCGGCTTTAACGATCCTACTGCAGCTGTGGCCACCGTTATGGGTCTGGTTGCAAAGGAGGAGGTCGTTGCCGTGTTCGGCGTGACCGACTTTATGGGCATGAGCAAGCTTGCCGCTTACTCCTTCCTGATCTTTAATCTTCTGTGCGCACCCTGCTTTGCAGCCATTGGTGCTATCCGCCGCGAGATGAACAATCCCAAGTGGACCGCCTTTGCTATTTGCTATCAGTGCGGCTTTGCTTACGTGATCTCGCTGATCGTTTACAACCTCGGTTGCCTGTTCACCGGCTCGGTTTCCGGTGCGTTGGGCGTGATCTG
>JAFTSB010000049.1 GCA_017461945.1 Clostridia bacterium
CGGTAAAGAACGGATGACACTTCGAGCAAATTTCAACCTTCATTTCCCCGCCGTTGGTAGACTTGGTCTTCACCACATTGCCGCATGCGCAGATGATGGTGCAGTCTTCATAGGTCGGATGAATTCCTGCTTTCATGTTTTACACCTCGCTTTTTACAAATTACAGTTGATTATAACACATTCTTTTACCAATTGCAAGAGCTTTTTTGAAAAAAGTTGGCTGATTTCAAATTTTTTCGGCAATCTCGCCCCGCAACTGGGCAATGATCTTTTTTTCCAGCCTGGAAATATAGGATTGCGAGATGCCAAGGGTATCGGCAACCTCCTTTTGGGTCAGCTCTCGTTCCCCCGAAAAACCATAGCGCAGCTCGATGATCAATCGCTCTCGCGGTGGGAGACCTTCTACCGCACGCCGCAGAATACGACGCTCCTCCCGTTGCTCCAATTCAAAAGCAACGCCATCCTCCTCGCTCCCCAAAACATCGGAAAGCAGCAGCTCATTCCCATCCCAATCTACGTTCAAGGGCTCGTCAATCGAAATCTCGCCCCTGCGATTGCTTTGCTTGCGAATGTACATCAGGATCTCGTTTTCGATGCACCGGGATGCGTATGTAGCCAGCTTGATATTTTTATCGGCACAGAAGGTGTTGATGGCTTTGATCAATCCGATGGTACCAATGGAAACCAGATCCTCCAGCCCTGTTCCGGTGTTTTCGAAACGACGGGCGATATAGACCACCAGCCGCAGATTGTGTTCAATCAAAGCGGTGCGAGCGTTTTCGTCCTCCTGCAAGCGTGCCAGCATTTCCCCCTCCTCCTCCTTGCTGAAAGGGGGCGGCAGTACGTCAGGACCATTCACATAGTAAACACCACGCCGTGGGCGCAGCCATCCTTTTATCCATTTTAATAAACGAGCAAGCAGCATCGGGCACTCTCCTTATTTATTCAGCAATCAATTCAGCGGGTAATAATCCGTCGCAGTCCGTTCCCCGCACCGCCAAAGATGCAGGAGCAATCAGAAGCGCGACCTCTACAGCACCACGGCCTGCATCCAGCAAAGCGCGATCCGGTGCAAACGCCAGCAGCATCCGTTGCCCGGTAGCACCAACGGCCGGGATCCAGCGGAGCCTTTTGGCAAGATCGGTGGGGAGCGCAACGGCGTCGCGATGATCGGCCGTTTCGGCAACCTTCATCAAAGCAGGTGGTAGCAGCCGGGCGGCACTGGGATGGTCCAGCAGCACAACAGGACGTCCGCCAACCGGATCACGCAACAAATTGGCGGTATCCACCATACATCGCACGGTCAGAGTCGTTTCTCCCAGGGTCAGTGTCAGATCGGCATAACGGCCTTTGGCACGGCGTTGGCATAGCCTGCCCCATAGAAAGGTAGCGCCACCGCCAAGAGCGGCCAGCAGAAAAAAGGAGACCGAGGAAAGCTCCTGCCCCTGCATTGGTATGACGTCCACGCGGGAAAGCAGCGTGGCCATGCCACTCATTACGCCGCCCACCGCCATGGAAACTCCAAAATATACGGCAAATGGGATCAACACCATGCGGCCTCCTGCAGCACTCCAAAAGGTCAGTATGCACATAAGTAAGCAGACGCCAAGGTCCAGACAAAAAGCAAGGGCACCCGACAACGGCAAAAACAACGCCACGCAGGCATACAGCGCCCCCAAGGCCGAGGCGACCATTCCTCGCCATAGCCGAAAGGGACGGTGCAGCAGCCGCGCCGTTAAATACAGGCATTGCAGATCCATACAGAAATTCACAAAAAACAAAATGTCGCCGTATACCGTTTGCTCCAAGTCCCTCACCTCACGGCTCCCATTATACCGCACCCCTGCGGCAAAGTCTGTCGCATGCGGTCAGCGAAAAATGTTTTGGTGGGGACATTGTAGCATTTCCAAATATTTTCAATGATTTTCCAATTTTTATAATATATTTTTTAATATTTTCGACCGCTTTCTTCAAATTTTGTCGTTTCTTAAAAAAGATTGCTATTTCAATGCTGATTTGCTATAATAAAGGAGTCATCTTACGAGAATGGAGGAAAGATTATATGACACCTCTTTCTTTTTTGGTATTTGCCGATTTTCACTATAAGCAAGGCATGTATGCCTCAACCGTCAAGGATCTTCAGGCCGTTCTGGACCGTGCCGCAGCGGAGCATGCAGAATTCATCCTACACGCAGGAGACTTCTGCAACGACTATCCGGGATCCCCCGAGGTCGTGGATCTGTTGCTGCAAAACCCTGCGCAGCTTTCTGTTTACGGCTGTTATGGAAATCACGAGTTGGAAACCGCAGGAACGGCCATGTCCTTTGTCACGCCAAGACTGACCAATCGCACTGTGATTTGGGGTACGGCAGATGGCCGCATAGGAGACGGTAGCATTGGCCATTATTATTTCGATCACAAGGGTTATCGCTTTATCATGACCGATACCAATTATTCGCTGAATGCAAATGGCGACTGGGAGCACAACCTCACAGGCAGTCATTGCCCCGTTAAGGGCAATCAGCACTGGAATTCTCTCGGCCCCTGCCAGCTGGAGTGGCTGGCATCGGTGTTGGAGGATGCTGCCAAAAAAGGACTGCATTGCGTCGTGGTCAGCCACACCACCTTCGGGGATTGGCGCGCACAATACGGAGATGCGGCAAGGAAAGCACACGCTGTTTACCGAAGATCCTCTTTGTGCCGTGGTTACCATTGACAATAACGGCAGCGTAACCGTAAGGGGAGCCGATTCCCGTTGGGTGGCGAATTGCGCCCCCGACACCGAACGCACCGAGGTCATGCCCCGGATCCGTGACCGCCGCGATCACATTCGTGGTATATAAAAAAGCCGTAGCGTGTAGCGTGAATACTCGAGTATCACGCTACGCGCTACGGCTTTTTTATGATTCAAGTGAGACGGGTATTGAACGATCTGCCACAATGCTATCGGGCGTCACGCAGCAATCCAGCGCGAGAATGTTCACTCCTGCCTTCGCAGCCTGACGCAAGGCCTGCCCAAAGGCCTTGTGCGTTTGATCGTTGGGGCAAAAACGCTGGATCTCTTTCATTTGGATCACAAAGAGCACATAGGCTTCGTAGCCTTCGGCCATACAAGCGATCAGCTCACGCAGATGCTTGATGCCACGCTCGGTGGGAGCATCGGGGAAACGAGCCACACCATCCTGCTCCAGGGTGACGCCCTTGACCTCCAAAAAGGCCTTGCGGTCTTCGCACTCCATATAAAAATCAAAGCGCGAATCGCCCCATCTTACCTCGCGGCGCAGAGTGACCCCAGATGGAAACAACAGCCCGGTTCGCAACCATTCGGCTGCCACATCATTGGGAATCTGGGAATCCATATTGATCAACAAAGGCTCTTTCCCTTCGCGGTGCTTTTCCACGGCGATCAGATCATATTTGGTTTTTCGTGTTATATTGTCGGAAACCGAAAGGTAAACCGTGCAGCCGGGCAACAGCAATTCCTTGCAGCGTCCCGTGTTTTTAACGTGCGCGATCACCTCCTCACCCTCCAACAGCACGTGGGCAATAAAGCGGTTGGGACGGGAAAGAAAGGTAGCGCGCACCACGTGTGGGTAATGCATACAAATCCTTTCAAAAAAGCACACCGTATGGCTTTTTTCTTAACATTGCTTCATCAAACGGATATAAAATTCCACAGCACGCTTGACGGCCTCTAAGCGAACGCGCTCGTTGTTTCCGTGAATGGTTCTTCGCTCCTCAGTCGTCAGGTCCATAGCAGAAAATCGGTATACGTGGTTGGAAATTTCACCATAATGACGGCTATCCGAGCATTGCATCATCAGATAGGGTGAGACGATGCACCCCTTCCAGGTAGAGGCAACGGCTGAGGCAACCTTCTCCCACGCCGGGCAGCTTACCTCCGAAATGGGGCTGGGTTCCATATGGCTCCCCAGCTCCAAGCGAATGCGCTCGTTGTCGATCAGCCCTTCGATCCGTGCCATGGCGCCCTCAACGCTATCCCGGGGATTGAGGCGCATATTAGCGGTAACAGAGGCGCTGGGCGGGATCACATTGGGTGCTTGGCTGCCGCTGGCTTGCGTAAAGGCCACCGTGGTACGCAGCAACGCGTTAATCTCACCGCCCTTTTTGCAGATTTGCCGCAAGACCCAGCCAAAGCACCATAGATTGGCAAAGATCACACGGAATAAAAAGGTGGAATGTCGCCCAAGGGTATCAAACATACCGGCAGCAGGCGTTGTCATGTGCATGGGAAAGGGGTCATTTTCCACCTTGCAAACGGCGGCAGAAAGCTCACCTATGGGTGTGTGCGCCAGGGGGGCGGAGGCGTGACCGCCATCCGATGCCACCGAAAGAGTCAGATTCATCATTCCTTTTTCTGCAATACCGATCATGCCGCAGGGGCGATCGACACCCGGAAAGACCTTTTCCACCACGGCACCGCCTTCGTCCACCACCAGAGCTGGCGTGATACCGTTTTCTTTGAAATAATCAACGATATGTGGCGCACCAAGGCCATTGACTTCTTCTCCACCGGAAAACGCAAAATAGACATCCTGTTGTGGCACAAAGCCCTCTGCGATCAGCGCATTGGCAGCGGAAAGCACACCGTTAAAGGTGACCTTGGTGTCCAAAGCGCCACGCCCCCAAAGAACGCCCTCCTCAATGATACCCTCGAAGGGGGGCTTTTCCCAGCCCTTCTCCTCAACGGGTACTACATCATAATGAGCCATCATCACCGAAGGCGCGGTATGCTCTGCACCGGGCCAGCAGAACAATAACGCGCGATCGGGTAGGCGGAGCAGCGTGCATACACGATACACCTCAGGGTAAAGCGTGGGCAGCAATGCAATCAGCTTTTCAAATTCGGCATCATCCTCCAGCGTGGGATCGTAGTAAGAAACCGTTTTGCAACGGATCAGCTGTTGCAGTGCCGATACGGCAGCATCGCCGTCAAATTTCACCGGTTCTTCGTCAATCCTCGGCTGTGCTTTTGGGCGGAAAACAGCTGCACGTATCAAAATAATAGCGACAAATAGCAAAAAAGCCGCCAAAAACGAGCCCAAGATTACATAGAGAAATTCCATTCTTTTCCCATCCTTTCAAGGCTTTAAGAGAGTGTTTTCAGCAGTGCGCTGCAGCCCTCAAAAATATCGCCATAAGCAACATCAAAGCGGTCACTGTACCACGGATCGGCCACGTCACCGCCCCGTGGAGTAAAATCCATCAGTTTGCGGATCTTGCGCTGCGGATCGCCGCCGGAGATCCGATGCATATTGCGGATATTGGCGCTATCCATGCCTACAAACAGATCGTATTTTTCGTAATCATCGGCACACAGCTGCACGGCACGCTTGCCATTGGGCGAGATGCCGTGTCGCTCCAGCTCGGCACGGGCAGGTGGGTAAACAGGATTGCCGATACCGTTCCAAATTTCTTCGGTAGAGGTGGCTGACGAAGCAAAGAATAGATTGGCCAACCCCTGCTCTTCCGCCAACTTGCGACTGATAAATTCGGCCATAGGACTGCGACAGATATTGCCGTGGCAGACAAACATCACGTTTATGATTTTTTCGGAATGTTGGATGGTACTCACCGCCTTTTTGTTTGTAACATTATTGTAGCACAAAAGTGCGTAAAAGACAAGAAGAACAAGAAAGTTGGCAAAAGTTGTGTAAGCTATTACTATGGAGAAAGGGCAAAAAGCCGGCCACCGGAAAAGAAAGAGCCGCAGGCAATGCCTGCGGCTCTTTCTTTTCGCAATGATTATTTATACTTGCGCTTGCGTGCAGCTTCGGATTTCTTCTTACGCTTTACGCTGGGCTTTTCGTAATGCTCTCTCTTGCGAAGTTCGGCAAGGACACCGGATCTGGCGCACTGGCGCTTAAAGCGACGCAGAGCACTGTCAAGGGTTTCGCCCTCTTTCAGTTTTACTTCTGCCATTTTCTTTTTCCCTCCCCTCGCGGTTAAAACAATAGTACTTTGATATTATACACGATTTTTGGCTTTGTGTCAATAGCAAATTTGAAATTTGAATAAGATTTTTTCTTCTGACAAGCGGCGGATCGCCTGCAGTTGCTCTTTTGTGCGGACACTCGTTGTACGGCAAGGTTGTCCGCGTGGAGCAACGACGCATTGCGACGGTTATACTGCGACAAAGTTTACGATTTTGCCGGGTACGACAATCTCCTTTTTGATGGTCTTGCCTTCCAAAGCTGCAGCCACACGGGCATCAGCCTTGGCCAGTGCGGCCATCTCCTCGCGAGAAGCACCGGCAGGCATGGCCACAACGGCCTTCAGCTTGCCGCAGAGCTGTACGGCAATCTCAACGGTATCGGAAATGGTCTTGGCCTCATCATAGGCGGGCCACTGGGCCAGCGAGCAGAAGCCTTCGCCACCAAGAGATTCCCAGATCTCCTCGCAAAGGTGAGGAGCGAAGGGACACAGTATAGCGACCAACGTTTTGACTTCGTCTGCCGTAATGCTACCCACCTTGTCGATCTCGTTGATCAGCTCCATCATAGCGGCAATAGCGGTATTGAACTTCATTTCCTCAATATCGGAGGTCACCTTTTTGATGGTCTTGTGGAAGGATGCCTCCAACGCCTTGGTCACACCGTTGCCCTGTGCCTTTTCGGCAAGACCGGCTACGCGATCCAGGAAACGCTTACAGCCGCGCATACTGCTCTCGGACCAAGGTGCAGCAGCACCGTAATCACCCATAAAGAGAATGTAAACACGAAGCGTGTCGGCACCGAATTCTTCTACGACATTTAGGGGGTCCACCACGTTACCGCGGGATTTGGACATCTTCTGGCCATCGGGGCCAAGGATCAGGCCCTGCGCGGTACGCTTGGCGTAAGGCTCCTTCGTGGGCACCACACCGATGTCATAGAGGAATCTGTGCCAGAAGCGGCTGTAGATCAAGTGACGGGTCACGTGCTCCATGCCGCCGTTGTACCAGTCAACGGGCAGCCAATATTTCAGTTTTTCGGGATCGGCCAGGCACGCATCGTTGAGGGGATCGATATAGCGCAGGAAATACCAGGAGGAGCCAGCCCACTGGGGCATGGTATCGGTCTCGCGCTTAGCGGCACCGCCGCACTTGGGACAGGAGCAATTCACAAAGCTCTCCACCTTAGCCAAGGGGGATTCGCCGCCCTCGCCGGGGGCAAAATTTTCCATTTCAGGGAGCTTCAGGGGCAGCTCGCTGTAGGGTACGGGCACCATGCCACACTGGGGGCAATGTACGATCGGAATGGGCTCGCCCCAGTAACGCTGACGATTGAAGGCCCAATCCTTCATCTTATACTGCACACCGGCCTCGCCAACGCCCTTTTCTTCCAACACCTGTACCATTTTTTCAATGGCGATCTTCTTTTCCTTAATGCCATTGAGGAATTCGGAGTTGACCATTTCACCGTCACCGGCATAGGCCTCTTTTTCAATGTCGCCGCCCCGGATGACCTCCACAATGTCAATGCCAAATTTCTTGGCAAAGGCATAGTCGCGATCGTCGTGTGCGGGAACGGCCATAATGGCGCCCGTGCCGTAGCCCATCATCACGTAGTCGGAAATATAGATGGGAATCTCTTTGCCGCTGACGGGATTGATAGCACAAAGGCCCTCAACACGTACGCCGGTCTTATTCTTGTTCATTTGCGTGCGCTCGAACTCGGTCTTTTTGGCGCACTCGTCACGATATGCATCCAACGCATCGGCGTTTTTGATGCAGGAACGGTATTTTTCCAGCATGGGATGCTCGGGCGCCATGACCATAAAGGTTACGCCAAACAGCGTATCGGGGCGCGTGGTATAGATGCGCAGCTTTTCGTCAATGCCCTTCACCGCAAAGTTCACAAAGGCGCCGGTGCTGCGGCCGATCCAGTTGACCTGCTGCATCTTGACGTTGGGCAGGTAATCCAGACCGTCCAGCTCCTCCAGGAGCTTGTCGGCATACTTGGTAATGCGCAAATACCAAACGTCCTTGGACTTTTGCACGATCTCGGTATCGCAGATATCGCACTTGCCACCCTGCGAATCCTCGTTGGAAAGCACCACCTTACAATGAGGGCAGTAGTTGACCAACGCGGTATCGCGGAACACCAAGCCGTTTTCAAACATCTTCAAAAAGATCCATTGCGTCCACTTGTAATACTTTTCCTCGGTGGTATCGACCACGCGATCCCAGTCAAAGGAAAAGCCAACACGACCCAGCTGCTCGGAAAAGCGAGCGATGTTCTTGTCGGTTACCTGACGGGGATGAATGCCGGTCTTGATGGCATAGTTCTCGGTGGGCAGGCCAAAGGCATCAAAGCCAATGGGAAACAGTACGTTATAGCCCTGCATACGGCGCTTGCGGCTGATAACCTCAAGACCGGCATAGGCCTTGATGTGTCCCACATGCATACCTGCACCGCTGGGATAGGGGAACTCGACCAGTCCATAGAATTTGGGCTTGTCGCTGTGATCGGCGGCGTGGAAAATGCCGGCCTGCTTCCATTTTTCCTGCCACTTTTTCTCGGTGGTGACAAAATCGTATTTCATTTATTCCTCCTCTGCAGCACCCTTGGGCTCTGCATACAGTTTGTCAAGATGATAAAACTCTCTGGCCTCGCGGTCAAAAATATGCACCATAACGGTACCGAAATCCACCACCATCCAGGTGCGCTGATCGCCACCGTCGGTGTGAAGGGGGTGCACACCACGCTGGCCGATGCGGTATTCCACTTCGCCGGCGAGAGCGCGCACATGGGTGCCGGAGTTGGCGCTGGAGAGCACCAGATAGTCGGTGATATCGCTGCGGCCCTCAACCGAGATCACGGCAATGTCACGACCGCGCTTGGCATCCAGTACAAAACGGATGGCCTCGGCCAGCTCGGCCGGAGTGGCATCCTCCAGAGAAGGGAGAGACTCCCAGCTTTCAAAGGTAATGTCTTCCATGAAAAAATCCTTTCAAAAATCGGTTCTATTCTTCAGATCCTCCCAAGCGGCCAGACTGTCAAGGCAGACAGTGCTACCCTGCTCACGCAGCTTGGAAAGCATATTTTCAAAATATTGCAGCAAAATACGGTGCAAATGGCGGCGACGATCCGCAGCATCCATGCGCTCCGGTACGGCATCGAAAAAGGCCTTTCGCAAAGCGATGCAAGAAGCAAAGCGTCTCCCCTCCTCGATATAATCCGCCAAAAACAGCAGCGCCTCGGTTAAGGTCATTCCTGCCCTGCCCGTGGTATGCCAGCGAACGGCAGAGATCAGCTCCGGGTCGGCGAGAGTGGGATAGCGCTGTGGAATCACCAAAGCGGCGGTCATGCCGTGCCAAACCTGGGGAGAGACCTGCTCGTCGGGGCGCAGCGTTATGCCGTGCGCCGCAAAAATAGCCCTTTGCTCTTCGTTGCTTTGTTCCTTGGTTACATCGTGGAGCAACGCGGCCGCACGCAAAAGCGACTCTTTTTCGGGGCAGTAGAGAGAGGCCAAACGGGCCGCCATTCGCTCCACCCCAAGGGTATGCTCCATCCGGTAATCGGAAAGCTGCTCTGCCACGCTTTGGCGCAGAGTGCTCCAATCCTGCTCGGTCATTGGGTTCACGGTCATTCCCCCTTATTGGTACAAGCCCTTTTGACGGATATAGTCCGCCACGGCAGGGGGAACTAAGCTGTCGATCTCTCTGCCCTCTCTGACCCGATCGCGGATCTCGGTAGAGGACAGCTCGATCACATCGGCCACCAAGCGTCTTGCGATCTTGCCGTATTTTTGCTGATACGTTTCGTTCTTTTTGATGATCTGTGCCTCCAGAATGGGATCGTTTTCACGGCGGATATAGATGGGATAGCACAGTCGGAAGATCTCCTGCGGCTCGCGCCACGTATCCAGTGTAAGCATCATATCGGTGCCCATGAGCAGAAAGAGTCTGCGATCGTCACTGGTGAGAGCGCGCAGGGTATCCACGGTATAGCTTTTCCCCTCCCGTCTGATCTCCATGTCGCTGACGATCACGCCCTTTTTGCCGGCAAAGGCCAGCTCACACATGGCCAATCGGTGGGCAGGATCATCGGCGGCATCGATCTGCTTATGAGGGGGCAAGCCGGCCGGGATCACATAAAGGAGATCCAACTCCATTTGCTTCATAAACGCCTCGGCGGCGGCTACGTGCCCCCGATGCACGGGGGCAAAGGTGCCACCATAAATACCAATGCGCATGATACCGTTCAGCATAACTCGATCTTCTTTTTTGTGGTGGATTCGCGGTACAGGATCAGACATTTGCCGATCACGGCCACCACCTCGGCCTCGGTTGCCTCGGCCAACGCCTCGGCCACGTCACGTACGGCCTCGCCGGAGTTTTCCAGCACGCGCATTTTGATCAGCTCTCTTGCCTCCAGGGCATCGGAAACGGTCTTGACCATGGCTTCGGTCACGCCGCTTTTGCCCACCTGCATAATGGTATCCTCTTTGGATGCCAGGGAGCGAAGCTGTGCTCTTTGTTTGCTAGTCAGCATAGTATTTCTCTCTTTTCGTTCTTCGGATTGTTTTCGGGGTCAATCGTCGTCCTCGATCAGGCCCATGCGCTTGGCGTATTTACGGGCAAAGACCCGAACCGCATTGCCGCGGTGACTGATGGCGTTCTTTTCATCGGCCTCCATTTCAGCCAGCGTTTTGCCTGCAGGATCATACCAAAACAAGGGATCGTAACCAAAGCCACCTTTGCCCCGTTCGTGTAGCAGGATTTCCCCCTCTACAGCGCCAACGGCACGGATAGGGGCACTGCCATCGGGAAAGACCATGACCAAGGAGCAGATAAAGGCAGCGGCGCGGTTGGAAACGCCCTCCAGCTTTTTGAGCAGAAGCGCATTATTAGCCTTATCGTCGTGATTCCCCGCATAACGGGCAGAATACACGCCCGGCTCCATATTCAATGCCGGCACCACAAGGCCCGAATCGTCAGCGAGACCGGGATAGCCCGATCCGGCTGCCACCTTTGCCTTGATGAACGCATTTTCTTCAAACGTAGTACCGTTTTCTTCAATTTCTTCCGTAATGCCCACATCATCCAACGACTTTAACTCGATCACGTCACCAAGAGCCGCGGTGAGCAACCGTTGCAATTCGGCCACCTTTCCCTTATTGCGGGAGGCCAATACGACTATTTTCTTTTCCATGGTCATTCAAACAGCGCGGTGACAAATTCACCTGCGTCAAACTCCTGCATATCGTCGATCTTTTCGCCAACACCCACGAACTTCACAGGCAGACCCAGCTCGCGACGGATGGACAGCACGATACCGCCCTTGGCGGTGCCATCCAGCTTGTTGAGGATGAGACCCGTGATCTCGGCGGCATGGCTGAATTCCTTGGCCTGCAGAATGGCGTTCTGCCCCGTGGTGGCATCCAGCACCAGCAGATTTTCTCTGGAGGCGTCGGGCAGCTCACGGGAGATCACGCGATTGATCTTGGCCAGCTCGTCCATCAAATTCTTTTTGTTGTGCAGGCGGCCGGCAGTATCAATGATCAGCACGTCAGCCTGCTTTTTCTTGGTGTATTGGATGGCATCATAGACCACCGCGGCGGGGTCGGAGCCCTCGTGCTGGTGGACGATGTCCACGCCTGCACGGTCGCACCAGACCGACAGCTGTTCAATGGCGGCGGCACGGAAGGTGTCGGCAGCGGCCACAACGACCTTTTTGCCGGCCTTTTTCAGCCGCTTGGAGATCTTGCCAATGGAGGTGGTCTTGCCGGCACCGTTCACGCCGATGATCAGTACCACAGAGGGGGGGGTATTCAGGTGCAGCTCCTCGCCCTCTCCAATCAGCTCGATGATGATATCCTTCAGAACGCTTTTGATCTGCTCAGGCTCCTTTAGTCTGCCCTCCTTGATCTCCTCGCGCAGGCGATCCAAAATCTCCTCGGTGGTATTCACGCCCACGTCGGCGGTGATCAGCAGCTCCTCCAGCTCGTCCAGCAGATCCTCGTCCACCTTGACAAAGTGCTTGAGCAGCGCATCGATCTTGCCAAAGATCGCATTTTTGGTTTTGGCAAGACCCTCACGTAATTTAGCTAAAAATCCCACTCCAGTCGTCTCCTTCCTGTTTGCCGCGAATGGATGCCACATCCAAAGCCAGCACCTTGGAGATGCCTCGCTCTGGCATGGTAACACCGTACAGACGGTTGGCGGCCTCCATCGTGCCGCGGCGGTGTGTGATCAGAATGAACTGCGTTGCCATGGAATAACGCTTGATGTAAGCGGCAAAGCGCGCCACGTTGACCTCGTCCAGCGCCGCCTCGATCTCGTCCAGAATAAAGAAGGGCGTGGGGTTCACCTGCAGAATGGCAAACAGCAGCGCGATGGCGATAAAGGACTGCTCGCCACCGGAAAGCAGGGTCATATTCTTGATGATCTTGCCGGGAGGGGCGGCCTTGATATCAATGCCGCTGGTCAGCACGTCGGTGGGGTCGGAGAGCGAAAGCTCTGCGTGTCCGCCGCCGAACAGCTCCTGGAAGGTCTTATCAAAGTTGATGTTGATCTGTTCAAAGGTGCGCATAAAGGCAGTCTGCATTTCTGCCTCCAGCTCCTTGATGATCTTCAAGAGGTCGTCGCGGGCAGCCGTCATATCGGCGATCTGTGCCGCCATGGTGTCGTAACGCTCCTTGACCTCCTTGTATTTGTTCACGGCGTCAAGGTCAACGTTACCCATAAAGCGCAGGCGGTTACGGCAGCTGGTCTGCAGCTGTCTGACCTCCTCCACCTGATCGGCGGTGATCAGCTCATAGCCCAGTGCCAACGCATCGTTGCGGGACATTTCATAATCCTCCCAGAACTTGGTGGCAAGCTTATCCTGCTCATCGCGCAGGGCGGTCAGCTTAGCCTCGTTCTTGGTGTGGGCACGGAAGAAGGTCTCCTTCTCCCCCATTTTGCTGCGCTCACGCTGCTCCAGCTCGATACGCTTCTTTTCCAGAGCCATATCACTGGTGGTCAGACTGGCGTGCTTTTGTCTCATTTCCTCCAGCACGCGCTCGCCCTCGGCAAAGGTATTGCGGTTGGCCTCCTGGCGCAGCATTTCGGTGCGGATGCTTTCCTCCAACGCTTCAATTTGAGCGCGGCGCTCCTCGACCTCGCCCTGCAACACGGCAGCGCGAGCCAAAGATTCGTCCAGATAGTTCTTGGCGGTCTCGATATCCTTGCGTACACCGCTGATGCTGATGTACAGCTCGGTCATTTCGGCCTCCATCGTCTCCTTCTTTTCCAGCAGACCGTTCCGCTCTACGTCCTTGGTGCTGCGCAGAGAGCCGATCTCCTGGATCTGGTGGCGCAGCTCCTTTTCGCGCTGGGTAAGACGCTCCAGCTCCTCGTCGTAATCCGCGCGCTGACGGGCAAGGGTATCAAAATCGGCAATCAACTTTTCCAGCAGCGTCTCGTTGGAATCCAGCTTGGCGCGATATTGGGCAGCAATCGCCGCTTCAGAGCCCTGCAAGGAGGCGATCAGCTGGCGGCGCTCGTCAGCATCGGAGCGCTCGACGGTCAGATCCCTGATCTCGGATTCCAGCTTGGCACGTGCCTCGCGGCATTCGGTCAACTGCTTTTCCAGCTTCTGCAGCTTTTCGGTCAGGCTTTCGATCTCGCTGGAGCGGGAAAGTACGCCGCCCTTTTGCTTGACCGAGCCCACCACAAAGGAACCGCCCGCATTGATGACCTGGCCGTCCAATGTGACGACCTTGACACGAAAGCGCGTCTTTTTGGCCATTTCGTTGGCATGATCCAAATGATCAAAAACCACGGTACGACCCAACAGCGATCCCACGATTTCGCGGAACTTGTCATCACAATCCACCAGATCAGAGGCAACGCCGATGTAACCCTGGCATTTCTTTGCCTCCTCCATCTCCGCCGTGGGCGTTTGAGCGCGCATGGCAGAGATCGGGAACAGCGTAACACGGCCGGCTTGAGCCTGCTTGAGGTGATAGGAGGCAGCCTTGGCAACCGACTCGTCCTCTACAACAATGTGCTGCAGGTTAGCGGACAGAGCGATCTCAATCGCCGTCACGTATTGCTTTTCAACCGAGATCAGCTTGGAAAGGGGGCCGTAGATCTTGCCACACCTACGCCCCTGAGCGTCGGTGATCTTGCCGGCGCCATAGGCCTCCATCAAATAGCGAACGCTGTGACCAAAGCCCTCCAGGTTCTCTTCCATCGCCTTAAAGGCGTTGATACGCTGGGTGGCAATGTCGGATTGCACCTTACACTCGTTTTCCTCAGCGCGCAGCTCCTCCAGCTGTTGATTCAGCCTTCCCAGCTGCTCGTCACAGGTGGCAATACTCTTTTCTGCGGCGGCGATCTGGGCGGCATAGCCCTCGACCACCTGGTTCTTTTCTTCCCACTGGGCAGTCAGCGTACGAGAGATTTCACGGTAGCCCGCGATCTCCTGCTCCATGGTGCCCTGCTTGTCGCTGTCGGTGACCTTGCCGGTCTCAATGACCTGCATGCGCACCTTGATATCCATTGCCTCGGCCTCGCGCTCTTCGATATCGGCCAGCGCGGTGGCGATATTGCCGCCCAAGTTCATGGCCTGCGTGGCAAGTGCCTGTGCAGCCTCGGCCTTGGCAGTATACTCCGCATCCAGCTTAGCGCAGCGCTGCTCCAGCTCGTCCAAGGCGGTACGGCGACGGTTGGTCTCCTCATCCTCGGCGGCAATGCGGATGCCACGCTGTGCAATGGCCTCCTCTATGCTTTGGATGCGCTCGCGCGTATGACTGATGGTGTTTTCTGCCACGCGGTACTGGCTATCGCGCTCGTTGTTTTCCTTGGTTAAGGTCTGGATCTGCTCAAACAGCTGAGAAGCCGTAGCCTTGTTGGTTTGGGATTCTTGCGAAAGCTGATCGATCTCAGCGCGATAGTTATCGATCGCTTCCTCAGCAAGCTTTAAGTCGTAGCCGCTGTTGCGGAAGTTCTCCTCTGCCCGCTCGATTTCTACGCGCAACCGCTCGGAGTCGTAGATCCAAAGCTGCACGTCGGCCTTTTTCTTGGCCTCATGAAGCTCCAATGCCTTTTTGGCGCGCTCGGCCTCTTTTTCCAAGGGAGCCACCTGAGCAGAAACCTCCTGGAACACATCGTTGACACGGGTCATGTTCTCCTCGGTCGTGGCCAGCTTGCGCTCGGTCTCGGTCTTACGGTGGCGATATTTTGCAATACCCGAGGCATCCTCAAAGATACTGCGGCGTTCGTCCGATTTACGGGAAATAATCTCGGCGATCTTACCCTGACCAATGATGGAATAGCCGTCACGACCGACGCCGGTGTTCATAAACAGCTCGTAGATATCACGCAAACGGCAAGGGCGACGGTTGATGAAGTATTCACTCTCGCCCGCACGGTAATAGCGACGAGTAACGATAACCTCATCGTACGGGCACTCCAGCCGATGCTCGGCATCGGTGTTGTCAAAGGTGACCGAAACCTCGGCAAAGCCCATAGGGCGTCTGCTGGCTGCGCCGCCGAAAATGATATCTTCCATCTTGGTGCTTCGCAGGCTTTTGGACGATATCTCACCCAGTACCCAACGCATTGCATCGGAAATGTTGGATTTACCACTTCCGTTTGGTCCCACAATAACGGTTGCACCGCGCTCGAAGGTCAATTTGGTTTTATCTGGGAAGGATTTAAATCCATGCATTTCCAGCGATTTCAGATACAAAACGCACGCCTCCTTTCTTCAAAAAGATAATATAATATATTATTATAACGGATATATTTAAATTTTGCAAGGGCTTTTGCGTATTCTGTCGGGATTTTTTTGCATCTCAAGCAAAAAGCGCTTGCGGCACGGGTGCCGCAAGCGCTTTCGCGTCATGATGTTCATTTGGGCAAATAAAGCTTTAGGGCCTCTCTCGCGGCGTTTTGCTCCGCTTCTTTTTTAGAGCTGCCCTGCCCCATGCCAAAGCAATTGGAGTTGATCAGCACCCGAACGGTAAAGGTTTTGGCGTTGTCGGGGCCGACCTCGCTGACGGTCTCGTAGTGCAGCTCCTCACCGGGGGTCTGCTGCACATACTGCTGCAAAAGGGTCTTATAATCCTCAAGAGGCTGCAGCTCCCGCTCCATTTTGGCGATCTCTTTTCTGACAAACGGTAACAAAAACAACGCAACGGTATCCAAATTTTGCGCATCCAGATACAACGCGCCCAGCAAAGCTTCAAAAGCATCCTCCAAGAGCTTTGGCTTTTCGCGGCCATCCTTGGCCTCGCCCTTGCCAAGCAAAAGGAACTCGCCAAGACCAATCTGCGTAGCGTAATCCGCCAAGGCACGCTGACAGACCAGGTTCTTGCGCAACACCGTCAAGCGGCCCTCGGGTAGGTCGGTATAAGCATGGTAAAGATAGTTGCAAACCGTAAGAGAAAGCACCGAGTCGCCCAAAAATTCCAAGCGCTCGTTGCACCCTTCTCTGCCGCCAAAATGCTCGTTAGCGAAGGAGGAATGGGTCAAAGCTGTGCGCAAAAGAGATTCATCGTGAAAGGTGTAGCCCATACGACGCTGCAGCTCTCTAATTTCCAAAGGATACATCATGCCTCACCTCCCCCGGCAGAAATTTCGGATTGAGCATTGGCCGCCTGCTCCTCACGTTCGGCGCGGCGGCGAGCCAGAAAGCCCTCGGCCTCCTCGGCAATATCGTAGATCACGCCGCTTTCGGCATAGGTGACGGCGGCGCGGATCGCATTGCAAAAGGCACGCGCATCCGACGAGCCGTGTGCTTTTACAACCGGCTTGGAAATGCCCAAAAAGGGCGATCCACCGTATTCGGAAGCATCAAATTTATGGCGCATCTCCTGGATAGAGCTTTTCAACAGCAAGGCAGATAGCTTGGTGATGCCATTTTTGGTCAAGGCACCCTTCAGCGCCTTGAGGATCATTTTGCTGGTTCCCTCCATGGTTTTTAAAAACACATTGCCGGTAAAACCGTCGGTTACCACCACGTTACACGCACCCAAAGGGACCGTACTGCCCTCTACATTGCCGATATAGCAAATGGAATCACAGGCTTTCAAGCGCTGATGAGCGGCGATCTGTAAGGGTGTGCCCTTATGATCCTCAGTGCCGTTATTCAGCAGACCCACCGAGGGAGAACGCATATCAAACATTTTGCGCGCATAGACCGAGCCCATGACGGCAAACTGCTCCAGCTGCTCGTCGGTGACGGTCACATTGGCGCCGGTATCCAGCAGCACACAAGGATCAACCGCAGTGGGCAAAATGGTGCCGATGGCGGCACGTTGAATGCCCCGTACCTTGCGTACGATCAAGGTGGCACCCGTGAACAGCGCGCCCGTATTGCCGGTGCTGACAAAGGCATCGCCCTTGCCGTCAGCCAGCATATGAAGTCCCACACTCATAGAGGACTCCTTTTTGGCACGCACCACAGAAAGCGGATCATCCTCCATGGTCATCACCACGGGCGTATGTACAATATCAAAGCGGCGCAGGTCAAATCCCTGCTCCTCGGCGATACGATCGATCTCGTTTCGGTCGCCCACTAAAATAAAGCTGGCATTCAATTCCTTGGACGCAGCATAGGCGCCCTTTAGCGTTTCAAGGGGAGCATGATCTCCACCCATAACATCAACGATAATACGCACGGCAGATCCTCCTTTCTGTCAAAATGTCGCATATTTTGCAACCGTGTTGCAGTTTTTGTTACAAATCAAATCTTCAGCTCGGGCAAAACGGCATCCAGCGCCTCTAAGGCGCGGGCTGAAATAGCCTCATTCCGCACGGATTTTCCGCCCCGCACCTTCTTTTCTAAGGGGGGCACAATGCCGAACTTGGCGTTCATCGGGCTGAAATCTCCAACACCGCCCTCACCCACATAGTGAGCCATAGCACCAAGCATCGTGATGCGCGGCAGCTCAATAGGCTCCATACCGCGTGCGCGACGTGCGGCATTGATACCCGCCACAAGGCCGGAGCCGGCGGATTCGATATAACCTTCCACGCCCGTCATCTGCCCGGCAAAGGAGATGCGCTGATCACCGCGCACAGCGTAAGTGGCATCCAAAAAGCCGGGGGAATGCAAATAGGTATTACGGTGCATCACGCCGTATCGCAAAAAAGTCGCATTTTCCAAGCCCGGGATCATCGAAAAGACACGCTTTTGCTCCGGGAAGGTCAGATGGGTCTGAAAGCCCACCAGATTGTACATGGTTCCCTCCCGATTCTCCTTGCGCAGCTGCACCACAGCAAAGGACTCCTTGCCCACGCGCTTGTCCACAAGGCCAACCGGCTTTAAGGGGCCATATCGCAGGGTGTCGTAGCCGCGACGGGCCATCACCTCAACCGGCATACAGCCCTCAAACACCTTGGGGCTTTTTTGCCCTTCGCTGTCAAATTCCTTCAGCTCGGCCTCCTTAGCGGAGATCAGAGCCTGATAAAAGGCATCGTATTGCTCTCTCGTCATGGGACAGTTGATGTAATCCGCATCACCCTTGTCATAACGAGAGGCAAAAAATGCCACATCCATATTGATCGTAGAATATTCCACAATAGGGGCGACGGCATCATAAAAATACAGTCCGTCTTGCCCGGTCATAGCGGCAATTTGCTGTGCCATGGGCTCGGACGTAAGGGGACCCGTAGCTACCACAACGATACCATCCTCGGGAATGGTGGTGGCCTCGCGAGTCTCAATCTCGATCAAGGGATGCTGCTCCATTGCCTTGGTAACAGTGTCGGAAAAGGCTTGACGATCGACAGCCAGAGCCGAGCCGGCGGGTACGCGAGTCGCATCCGCGGCCTGCAGGATCAGAGAGTTACAGCGGCGCATCTCCTCCTTGAGCAGCCCGACGGCGTTGGAAAGCGCATCGGAGCGCAAGGAATTGGAGCAGCATAGCTCAGCAAAGCCGGCGGCGTGGTGAGCGGGCGTCATTTTATGGGGCTTCATTTCCACCAGATGCACCCGCACACCACGAGAAGCGATCTGCCAAGCAGCCTCACAGCCGGCAAGGCCAGCGCCAAGAACGGTTACTACAGTATCACTCATGCTTTTTTATCGGTAGCGACATCTTCGCCTTCACGCTTATAGTCGCAATCCTTTTCGTGGCAGACCACCAGAGCCTTGCCCTTTTTACGGAACAAAGGCTTGCCGCAGTTGGGGCAGCTTTCGCCGATGGGCATATCCCAAGAGGAGAAATCGCAGGTGGGGTATTTTTCGCAGCTATAGAAAACGGTTTTGTTACGGCCGGTCTTGATCAGGATCTTGGAGCCGCACTTGGGGCACGGAACATCCAGCTCCTTGGTCTTTTGCTTGGTAAAATTACATTCGGGATAGCGGGAGCAAGCGAAGAAGCTGCCGTAACGGCCGCTGCGCTGTACCATATCGGCGCCGCACTTTTCGCACTTGAAATCGGCGATAACGGGGGGCTTCTTCTCCACCTTCTTTTCGGGCTCCTGCACAACAGGCTCCTCGCTCTTTTCGGTGAGGGGCTTGGTGTTACGGCAGGTGGGATAGTTGGGGCAAGCGGCAAATTTGCCGTAACGGCCGTTTTTGACCACCATTTTGGCACCACATTTATCGCAAATAATATCGGTCTCCTCTACGGGGAGCTCAAAGCTACCCTTTCCAATGGTGGTCTCAGCGCGCTCCAAGGCGGCGGAAAAATTCTTCCAGAAGGGATCCAGCACGCTAACCATATCGGTATTACCCTTTTCGATCTCGTCCAGCTGGTCCTCCATCTGCGCCGTAAAGGCATAGTCCACGATGTCAGAGAAGCTCTCCTTCATCAGTCTGGTGGTTACCTCACCAAGAGGCGTGGGAACCAAGGATTTACCGTCACGTACCACGTAATTACGGGACACGATAATGGTAATGATGGTATTGTAGGTACTGGGGCGGCCAATACCTTTTTCGTCCAAGAATTTAATGAGCGATGCCTCAGTGTATCTTGCAGGGGGCTCGGTAAAATGACGGGCAGGATCTACGCCAAGCAAAGCCACACTTTCACCCTCTGCCAACTCGGGAATACGGATATCCTTTTCCTCGTGAATAGTGTCGGCGGTGCGTACCTCCTCGTCCTCGCTCTCTTCATAAACGGCCATATAGCCGGGGAAGGCTACACTGTATCCACCTGCGCGGAACAGATAGCCCTCGCATTCCAGCTCTACCGACAACGTATTAAGGGTGGCAGACTGCATTTGGCTTGCTACAAAGCGCTCCCAGATCAGCTTGTAAAGACGGTATTGGTCGGGGGTGAGGTATTTGTGGATCTTGGCAGGTTCCAGATCGACGTGAGAAGGACGAATGGCCTCGTGTGCATCCTGCGCGTTGGCGCGAGTCTTATAAACACGGGGCTTTTCGGGGCAGTAGCCCTCGCCATACTTCGTGACGATCAACTCACGGGCAGCGCTCTGCGCTTCGGCAGAGACGCGGAGAGAGTCAGTACGCATATAGGTGATCAGACCCTGCACACCGCCGTTTTCGGTACCGATGTTAATACCTTCGTACAGCTCCTGTGCCACACGCATGATGCGCTGAGACTGGAAGCCCAGCTTACGGGAGGCCTCCTGCTGCATGGTAGAGGTAGTAAAGGGAGGAGCGGGCAGCTTCTGACGGCTGGCGCGCTTCACGCCCGCCACGCGGAAGGACTTGCCGGAAACCGCCTTAACGACCTTGTCGGCATCTGCTTCGCAGGAGAGCTTCTCCTTGCCCTGCTCGGTGCCGTAGAAGCGCACAGAAAATTCTTTGCCGTCGCCGCCTTCCAGGCGAGCATCAACGGTCCAGTATTCCTCGGGCACAAAGGCGCGGATCTCATCCTCGCGATCCACGATGATGCGTGCAGCAACCGACTGCACACGGCCGGCGGAAAGACCGTTTTTAACAGCCTTCCACAAATAGGGAGAAAGCTTGTAGCCAACCACACGGTCCCAAATGCGGCGGGTCTGCTGTGCGTTGACCAGATTCATATCAATGGCGCGGGGCTCTTTAATAGCGGCACGCACCACGTCAGGGGTGATCTCGTTAAAAGAAACGCGCAAGGTCTTGGCAGGATCCAAACCCAGGGCATTTGCCAGATGCCAGGCAATAGCCTCTCCCTCACGGTCAGGGTCAGGTGCAAGGAACACTTTTTTAGCGGCCTTAGCTTCTTTTCGGATCTCTTTGATCAGATCGCCCTTGCCGCGGATGTTGATATAGTGCGCCTCAAAGCCATTTTCCAAATCAACGCTAAGCGAGCTTTTGGGCAGATCACGTACGTGACCCTTGGATGCAATGACCTTATAATTGGAGCCAAGATACTTTTTGATGGCAGTCGCCTTGGAAGGCGACTCCACGATGACCAGATTTGCCATGTATGGATTCCTTTCTTCGGGACGCGTGATCCCATTGATTACTGATAGATTACTTCTTTTGGTAAACGCCACCCGGGCGCGACAGAATGAAACCGTAGATCTCAAACACCGTCAACGTGGACATAGCCTCTGCCACCGGCACGCCGCGGCTTGCCAGCACATCCACAGAAAAGCTACCCTCGGGCAGCAGATCAAACAGCTCCCTTTGCCGGGGCGTAAGTGACGAGGTGTCGGGAGCGGTTTTTTCGGAAATTGTCGTGTTTTCTGCAACCGTTTCGCTCTTTTTGCGACGAAAACGCTTTTCACGCTTGGGCTTTTCCGGTGTTTCCTGCGGCTCGGCAGGGGTGACCTGCAACCCATATCGCCGCAAGGCCTCTGGGGTAAGTGTGGAATACTGCATCGCCTCCGGCAACGCCTGCAGGCGGATACGATCCCGATACAAAAAGCGGAAACGCTCCAGCATTTCGCCGGCCTCCAGGGCCGGAATGGCACCGTCACATAGCAAGCGATTGGTTCCCTTGGAGCGGAGCGATGTAATATCACCCGGAACGGCGAACAGTTCTTTGCCCTGCACGACAGCGTAGCGTGCCGTAATAAGAGAACCGCTGTTCTCCCCTGCCTCGGTGACCAGCACAGCGCTGGACAAGGCGCTGATGATGCGGTTACGCATAGGGAAGTTCCAGCCATGGGGCTTGGTTCCCGGTGCATATTCCGTTATGATAGCACCGTGTGCAGTGATTTCGGTAGCAAGGCGCGTATGGATCTTGGGATAGACCAGATCAATGCCGCAGCCAAGCACCGCTATAGTTTCGCTGCCTGCGTTGATGGCGGCAGCGGCAGCAATGGCATCCAGCCCTGCGGCCATACCGCTGACGATCACCGCGCCTGCAGCCGCCAGCTCAAAGGATAGTTTATACGTGACCTGCTCGCCGTATGCATCTGCCTTGCGCGTGCCCACCACGCCGACGGCCAATCGACCGTCGAAGGTGGGAAATGCACCCTTGCAATACAACACGGCAGGTGGCTCGTCAATCTCGCGTAATCTGGCCGGATAATCGGTGCTATCTAAGGTCAGAATACGCACACCGTTGCGATGGCACCACAGGGTGATCCGTGCGGCTTCTTCATCGCTGCTTTTCCGCAAAAGAGCGGCAAGCGTACCCTGCCCGATATCAGGTATCACGGCACGGATTGCTTGCTCCGATGCTGCAAAAACAGCATCCGGTGTGCCGAATTTTGTGACAAGAGGCTTTAGAAACGGAGAACGTGGGCCAAGAATCTCAGCCAGTGCTATCCAGCTTTGCTCGTGCTTCATTTCTTACCCCCTGTTGCCGCGATAAAGCTCCCATAAGAGCACCGAAGCGGCAATGCCGGCATTGAGGGATTCTACCCCGTCGGCCATGGGAATATAGACCGTATGACCGCAGGCTTTGATCGTTTCCGGTGTCAGACCGTGCCCCTCGTTGCCCACAACGACGGCGTCCAATGGGCCAAAGGAACCCTCACCCAGTCGTGTTGCCGTGGCATCCAAAGCGGCTGCGTACACGTGGCCGTATTGCTTTAATTCCCCGATTACACCCGCCAGATCCTCGGTCACCAGCACACGAGTATGGAACAGTGTGCCCATAGCGGCACGCAGCGTTCGAGGGTGATAGAGATCGGCACAATCCGAGGAAAGCACCACCAGCCCCACCCCAAAAGCGGCAGCAGAGCGAATAATGGTGCCAAGATTGCCGGGGTCACGCACGCTTTCCAACAGCAGCGTGTGACCGACCGGGGGTTCCGTCAAGAAAACGCATCTTTTATCTATTGTAGCAATTTTGTGCCATTTGTCAAGATGCTTTGAGAGACAGATCACGCCCTCAGGCGATTTTTCCTCACTGATACGGTCAAACAGCTCGTCGGGCAGAACTACCGATCGGCAGGCCTCCGGCAGCTCCCGTTCCCCCATAGCGGCGCAGATCGTTTCAACGGAGGACTGCCGCCAAAGGGCGGCAAAAAGGGGCAGATCTGCATCCAGCGCCTCTTGCAACAGCTTCTTGCCGTCGAACCGAAAAAGTCCTTCCCGTTCGCGGAATTTTCGCTCTGTCAGCGATGCGGCCAGCTTGATCAGCGGATTTTGCCGCGACGTGATCAGCTCCTGCGGATATTGCATACTGTCCTCTCCTTTTTGAAATCGAATATTCAATAGATAAAACCCGATGCGTACGTGTACGTACGTATCGGGTTTTTATCATCAAAGTGCTGCCTTTGCAGTCTCAACCAGAGCGGCGAAAGCTTCCTTATCGGATACTGCCAGCTCAGAGAGCATCTTGCGGTTGAGATCAACACCGGCCTTCTTGAGACCGTGCATGAAGGTGGAGTAGTTCATGCCGTTGACCTTTGCCTGCGCGGAAATGCGGGCGATCCAAAGAGAGCGGAAATCTCTCTTCTTCATCTTGCGGCCTGCGAATGCGTAGTTGCCGCTCTTCATGATGGCTTCCTTAGCCATCTTGAAGTGCTTGGACTTTGCACCCCAGTAACCCTTTGC
>JAFTSB010000050.1 GCA_017461945.1 Clostridia bacterium
ACTAACGGCAGAAAAAAACTCGACACGTGGTGACCCGGTTAGTCACCTAACGGTACGAGTTTGCTATAATCACGGCTTGGTTTCTCGGATGAGAATTCGGCTTGACCACATCTTTGACCATCTACGGCTTCGGACTACGTGGAAACAGTGCGACGGGGAGCATCGGAAAGCATCGTTTTCGGGCTAAAAAGCATCAAAAAGTCAACAAAAGTAGTCAAAAAACAATGGCGTATTTGTTCGGGTCGTAGAAGTCGCAAGTTCGAATCTTGTCACCTCGACCAAAAAGGAAGAACCGCCCATGTGGCGGTTCTTCCTTTTTGCTTGTGCGTGGCATTTTCGGCTTGGTTGTTGCTTTGCAACAATGCAAGTTCGGTTTCACCGCCCGGAGATCGGCGGGCTTGCACGGCAGGCGCAGGGCGCGTGAATCTTCGCCAAAGGCGAACACCTTGTCACCTCGACCACAAAAAGCCTTGGAAACACTACCGTTTCCAAGGCTTTTTGCTTTGCTTGTTACGCAGCTTTTAGAGGGGTGTTACGCAATTTGCTACGCAGATGAAAGAGCAGATTGGTTTGTGGAAGTTTTTCATCAAAACTCAAAGCTTAATTATTCATCGCTTTCTTTTGATGTATCCCCCGCCTTTTTTGCCATAATGTAGCAGAAGATCTTATTCCATCAACAATTTGTATCTAACTTGTTTTTTGAGTATTCATTTTATACGGCACTTATAAACTTAGCGCATGTCATATCAAACGATGAAAGGTTATGAGAACTGCTTTTCGAACAATTCCTTTGTTTTGATCGATAAAAGCCCCGAAAACGATACCGTTTCCGGGGCTTTTTACTATTACACTTTTCCGTGATCGATCAAAGCAGCTTGCAAAAGATCGGCAGTTCAGCGCTCATCGGTGAAGATCTCAATATCCTCGCTATTATGATAATGCTTACGAACCTTAAATTCGTCGTTACGCAGTACCCAGTTATACTCATAGCCGCGCTGGAAGCCAAGCATACGTCCATCGGTGTAGAAGCGCCAAGCATCGACGGTCCAGAGACAAATATCGGGGTCAATCACGGTGTTTAAATCGGTGCTACCACCGTTGGCACCGTGATGGGTGGGCTGCAGAATATCACTTTTCAGATAATCACCGTATTTATAGAACATCTGATGGCAGATGTCGCTTTCGCAATCACCCAGCACCATATAGGTCTTGCCCTTGAACTTAAAGCGGAAGGCGGAGCCGGTGTGGTTGCCCCAAGCAAAGGACTTGGGGAAGTAATCCTCGTGGGTGTGCAAGACCTCCACCTCGCAACCGGGGAAGCTCATGCGCTGACCGGTGTGGAATTTCCAATGGGTGGCACCTGCGATCTCAAAGCCCTTGACAATGTGCTGCAGCGTGATGTGCAGGATCTCGCTGGGCTCGTTTTTGATGGGATGCTTCAAGGGGTCGGGAAGGTTATATGCGGCAAGGCGCACCTCTACCTTATCCTTGTACTTGCGCAAAAAGTCACCTGCAAGGTCAACATGGTCGCTATGGGCATGGGTAATGAACCAAGCGGAGATCACCGGCTTTTGCCCCTCGGGAGTGCGCTCGCAAAGCAGACGGTAGAGCTTTTCGCAGTCATGCTCCTCATCGGGAGCGGCATCCACCCACTCACCGTCCACAAACGCCTTGGTAAAGTGCTGCTCGCGCTGGCGGGGACCGCCGTCGATCAGAATAAAGCTGCCGTCCGCCAGCGTAATGATGTTGGCAATACCGGGGGCTCCGGTGGCTGGCTGACTGTTATAAACGCCGTTTCTCGCATACTGCAGCACCGAGGTGCGATGGTCACCGCTTGCAAACACGGCATCATCGACTACGGGCAAAAAGCCCTTCTTGCCCCACACAATGCGGGCATTGCCGCGGATGGGGTAGTACATCAGATGCACGGCATATTCCGCACCGTCATCGCCGGCCACGGTAAAGGTATAAAAGTGATTCCCTTCGATCTCGTTTTTGCCGTAAAGTCTGGCATTTGTCGCAGAAATCGCGGATACGTATGCCGAAAATTCTGCAAAAGTGGTTCCCACGATCGAAACGGCGGTGTTGCCATCCTCGCAATCGTAGGTTGCGGAGATCTCACCGATCTTTGCGCTGTAAGTGGGCAAAAGCTCGCAGATTTCATAGGTCTTCATCTTAACCTCTGACCCCCAATTTTCTCAAAATCTCAACGGCTTTGGCCGGATCGTCGCTGGTAAACATCTTGCAGCCAAGCTCGATGGCCTTTTTGTAGTGTATGGCATCGTCAGGCACCAGAATACAGGTGAGCAGATCGCGGCGGGCGGCAAACTCATAATCCGCAACAAAGCCCGAAAGATGCTCGCCATCCTTGCGCCAAATGGCCAGCCAGTCGGAGAAGCTGTCTAGGGGCTTTTCCGATTTGTCGAACTTGATATAATCAAAATAGCCGTGGATCTGGAATTTGCCCGGCCACTTGTCGTTCACATACTCCAGCAGCTTTTGTGAAAAGGAATTCATCAGGCTGCGCTCGGCCACACCATAGCGGTCGATGAGTTCCACCAGCTTATCCACGCAGGCGTAGGCGCGCTCGCCGTGGTCGCGGGGATATTCCTTCAGTTCCCAGTTGATGATGATGTTTGTGGGGGCGATCAGTTCCAAAAATTCCTCCACGGTGGGAATGCGCTCTCCCGCGTGCTCGGCACCCTTCCAAAAGCCTGCATCAAGGGCGCGGATCTCCTCCAGAGTCATCAGATCCACACTACCCTCTCCATTGGTGGTGCGAGTAACACTGCGATCGTGGATCAGCACCAGATGGCCGTCCTTGGTCATGCGCACGTCGGTTTCAATGGCGTCCAGCCCCAGCTCTACACAAGCGCGGAAGGCTGACATGGTATTTTCGGGAAAATGCTTGCGGTCACCACGATGGCTGCCAAGCAAAATGCGGCTGCCGTCCATGTATTTGTTATACGTTCTCATTTTTGCCTCCAATTCTGATTAGTGCTCGCTCTGGGCGATCACCATTTCCTGCCATTCTCGATCAAGAGTCACAAAGCGGGCGTTCCAGCCCGAAACGCGAACCGAAAGAGTGCTATACTCCTCCGGATGCTCCTGCGCCGCGCGCAGAATCGCCGCATCCGCCACATCGGGCTGCATAAAGAAGCCGCCAAGGGTCACAAAGCCGCGGATCAGTGAGACCAAGGCGGCAAGTCCCGCCTCGCCCACCACACCGGAGGGCAGCAGCTTGAGATCCAGCGCCGCGCCGGTTGGAAGCCGCGCGTGATCGGCTTTACAATAGGAGCGAATAGTGGCCGTGGCACCGACAGCGTCTGTGCCGGGTGTTGGTGACAGGTTGGCTGCCAGCACCGTGTTGGCCTTTTTGCCGCTTGGGGTGGCAAGCCTGTGAGGTGCCCACTCCAGCTGTCGGCCAAAGGTGCTGACGCCGGGAGGAAAGCGATAACCGCACCGACCCTCCAGAGTCGCACAGCCGTCGGCAAAATCCGACAGGATGCGCGCCGCCAGCAGGTCAACCTCATCATTATCGTTTCCGTAATATTGATAACCGCGCAAAGCAGACAGTCGCAGCGCCTCTTCCCCTCCCCAATCGTTGCGCAAAATGTGCAGCAGCGCGGACAGAGTCAAACGTTTTTCTTCGTATACCAACTTCTTGATGGCATACAGGCTGTTGACAGCGTCGGGCAGACCACCGATGTGCGGTGAGCAAATGTTATAAATCGGGCCGCCCTCCAGATAAGAGCGTCCCTTATCGATGCAGCCCTGCTCAAACAGCGACACCGCCGTGCAGGGGGTTCGTTTCTTCCAATTGTCGGAAAGTACGCCACCCTCGAACAACTTAGCCTGGCGCTGCAAAATACTTTCCAGCTCCGCCCTCAGATCACAGATATAACGGTCATAAAGCGCCTCGAAATCATCAAACTTCACGGTGTCGGCATATCCCTGCAGCGTTTTTTGCTGCAGGATCTGTAAGGAATCAAAAGGAATATAGCAGAAAAAGGTCTTGCCGGGGATCTGTACCTCCCAGCAGCCGTCGTTGGCAAAGCTACGCGCCTCGACAGGGTCGTAGCCGTCGCGCACCAAGGCCTCCAAAACCGTATCCTCGTTATAGACCGCCAGCACGCCGCCACCAAGGCGTAAAACCTCGGCCACGCGACGCAACAGCTTGTCATCGGTCCTGCTGTTCACACGGACGGTGGTGGGAAAATCGCCGATGGGCAGCTCCTCCAAAATATCCAGCACCAGATAGGTCACCTCGTTGGTCACCTCGTTCCCCTCGCGGTCAACGCCGCAAAGGACGATGTTCTGATAGTGTTGGGCGTCGCCGCTACCGGCCGAAAACTCGTTGTCACCGCAGATCCACTCGCATCCCTTGATAAAGAAGTGAGCAAGGATCTCACGGGCTTCATCCAAGGTCAGCTTGCCCTCGCGCAGGTCCTTTTTGAGATAGTCCCCAAGCAAAAAGTCGATGCGTCCTACGCCCGGCCAGTTGCCGCAAAGGCGCAGGAAAGCAAAGGTAAACCAAATGCTCTGCACCGCCTCACGAAAGTCGGTGGCGGGGGCAAAGGGCACGTGGCAAAGAGCACGGTAATTTTCGGCGTATTCGGGCTGATCCCGCAGCGCCGCCAAATAGCGCCCGTGCCAGTGAGCAAAGGCATCAAGAGTGGCAATGCAGCTCTGCAAAAATGGCTCTTGCTCGGTACCGAGATGCCGTGCAAGGCTTTGCTCAGCCTCGCGGCGGATATGGTCCACGCCCTTTTTCAGCACAGTCTCAAAATCCACGGTCAGGTGACTGATGCTGGCAAAAACACGCTTGCCCCCATAGGTGGCGGGCACGCAATGCTCAATGGCAAGCCCAAGCGTAGCTGCACCGCTGATCAGCTCCCCCTCGCAGATGCGCAAAGGTGCCTCTCGCACAATGCGATCGATGGCAAGGTCATAGCGCTGGATGGCGGGGAGCGATGCAAAATCCGCAATATCATCCATGGTGACTGCGAGCGTGGCTTTGGCCTCGCGGCCATATTTGCGTGAGAGTGAATCCCACGCAAATTGCCGCGTCTTTTCACAAAGGCGGATGGGCCTTTTTTGCCCATTTGATGCAGAAAATATCATACGTTCCTCCTTTTTGAAGAAGAAAGAGGATCACTTACCGAAGCCCACCTCGGGATTGACAAAGAAGCGAACCTTGCCACCGGCACGGTAGCGAGCGTAATCCTGCACCAGCATCTCCGGGCTGTCGCTGTAGGCATTGATGGTATCGCCGCCGCGGTGGGTGGTCAGGGTCACGTTATCCAGCTTCAGGAAGGGATAATCCTCGGGCAGGGGCTCAACGGGGTGCACCTCAATGGCGGCGCCCATGATCTTGCGGTCACGCAGCAGCTCATAGAGGGCGTTGTAATCCACCATATGGGCGCGGGCGGTATTGATAAAGAAGGCGTGGGGCTGCATCAGCGACAGCATCTCGCGATCCAGGATCACGTTCTCGTTTCTCGCGTGCAGGGTGACCACGTCACTCTCGCGCATAAGGGTGGGCAGATCCACCACCTTGATGGCGGGGTATTTGGCCAGCACCTCATCCTCGGGATCGATGTAAATATCATTCACCAGCACGTGGCAGCCAAAGCAGACGTGCAATCGCTCTGCCATCAGATGACCGATGTTGCCAAAGCCGACGATACCGACGGTCTTGCCCTTCAGCTCCCAAACGTTGCCGGTGTTGTAGAAGTTCTCACGCCAGTTGCCCTGCATGAGGCCCATGTGGGCGCGGGCCACGTTGCGGCTCTCGGTGATCATAAGGCCGATGGCCAGCTCGCACACGCCGTTGGAGTTATGGGCGGGATTGTTCAGCACGGGAATGCCGCGCTTGGTGGCCTCCTCAACGGCAATGTTCTCAAGACCGCCGCGGTTGGTAATGATGGCGCGAAGCTTTTTGCCGCAGGCAATGAGAGAGGCGGGGACGGGGCAGGTATGTACCATCAGCACGTCGGCATCCTCGATGGCCTCGTAAAGCTCATCGGGGATGGGCCAGGCCTCGGGGCCATTTCGTTCGATCTTGTGGAAGATATCACGCATTTCAATGCGATCCTCGGTTCCGAAGAAGATGGTTTTGAGCTCATATTCGGGGTACTTGGCAAAGCAAGCCTCATAGTGCTCGGTTCTGACAAAATGGTCGCTGACTGCAACGATTTTCATGATACGTTTCTCCTTTTTCATAACAAATTTATGCTTTGTTCACCGTTTTGTCGGTGTGTTTTTGAATTTCTGCGATCCAGCGCACCTGCCCGGCTTTCTGGATTGTGACATCAAAGGCAATGCAGCGGGCATCCCTTTAAAAACACCGTGGTGCGGATGCCGGGGCCGTCGTGGGTGCAAAAGCGCTGTATGTTCAATATGCTTCCCACATCACACCTCATAGGCGGTGCGCTCCAGCACAGCCAGCTGCTGCCATTCGGGCAAGGTGACGAAATATTCACTGAAGCCGTAAAGACGCACCGTCAGTGAACGGTATTTCTCGGGATGCACCATGGCGTCCTTCAGCGTTTGCCGATCCAGCACCGTGATGCCCATGTGCAAGCCGCCCTTTTCAAAATAAGCTTTGGCCAATGCCTTTAAAATATCCCCTCTGACGGGTGCAGAAAAGGTCAAATTGAGGCCGCCGCCGGCAGTCCGTTCAAAGGGCAGCTTTGCAAGGCTGTTCAGCAATGCGGTCATGCCTTTTCGGTCAGCACCGTAAACAGGCGATTGGTTCTCGGAAATGGGTTGACCGCTCCGCCTTCCGTCGGGGGTAGCGGGGATCTCAGGCGCCCAGACGTTGTTGCGCTCCAGTGAGTAAAGCGAGGGCAGCACGATCTCCTGCGGCAGATGCTCAGCACGCTCCACAGCCCCGATCATGGTATCGGCGACAGCAACGGTATAACAGTCGGCATCTGTATCGTTACCGAACTTCGGGCAAGCGCATATCTCGGCATAAACATCCTCATACCCTTCGAAATCAGCACGCAGAGCCGCCATCATTCTCTCATAGGAGATCTGGCCACGAAAGACAAGCCGATCCAGTGCGCACAGCGAATCGCCCAAAGTGGCCATGCCAGGCAAAAAGATGTTTTTCGCCCGATATTTTGACCCGTATGGAGGGTAATCACAGTTTTCATTACAGGTGCTGAGCAACAGAGTGTCCAGCACGAACACCTTGCGGCACCAATCCGCCTCGGGATAGCGGCTTTCGGAAAGATAATCCTCGCACGCCTTGGTAACCGCCGCGCCGAAGGCTGCAAGAAAGGCTTCTTTATCGGCAAATTTATGGTGATAAAGCACATCGCAAAACAGCTGTGCTGTGGGCAAATAAAACTCCTCGCGGCAGGTATGACGGTAGATATCGGCGGTGCAACACGCGGTAAAGGCGGGGCGCTCCACGATCTCGTCTGGCATATGCTTTGCGCGAAGGAAGCCCTTAAGCAGTTGGCAGTTGTAGACCTGAAGCTTATCGGTGGTCACCGACATGGTATCAAAAACCGCTTGCCCAAAGCGCTCCGGGGCGTTTTCTGACAGGATCACGGTAAAGATCGGCTGCGCCATGCAGCTAATGCGCGATGCCTCCAGGATCAGCTCCGAGAGGTGGTTGGCCTTTCCGCCGTCCAACAGCACGTATTGCTTGGCCGAATGAGAAAGCACGGGCTTTTGCCGATAGTTGTGGGGGTGACGGCCACAGATCTCGTTGGGCTTGACAAAAAAGCTTGCCAGCATCAGCACGATCTCCCGATCGGTAGTGCCCTTCTCCTTCTCCATTTGGTAATAAGGGTACAGATATTCATCCATATAGCCGAAGCCGTAATCGCGTGAGCCAACGTAGCAGCTGGCGATCATATGCATGAGCCAGATGCATTGCAAAGCCGAAAACAGGTCGTATGCCGGTTGCAACGGCACGCGCGAGAGCGCTCCAGCGGCGCGATGCTTGCCTGCGGCAGCTGCGGCGGCTGCATAGCGCTGTGCAAAGCGTCCCACGGCCTTGATCACTATTTCGGCATTCCTTGCATAGCTTGCCGCGGCAGGTGTTCCGAGCCGCGCGGCATTGGCGCGGATCTCGTCAAGAATGCCGCAGTAGCCCTTTTCCAGCAGCTTTTGATAGTCCGGCGTGATGTGTCCCTTGGCAAACAGCGTGCGATTGGGACAAGGGGCATCCCCCTCGGGCGGCCCCTCCACCACGCGCCCCACAAAGGTATCGCAATCCTCAATGGGCGTTGAGACAAAATCCAAGATGCCTGCCACAAGGTCGGCATAGTAGCCCTCCGGCTTTTCCTCGGGCACGGTCAGGCTGTTCAGATAGCGTTCACGCTCCACGAAGCAGTGCTGATTACTTTGCGCAAAAACAAGCTCCTTCAGAGCCTCTATTTTCTTCAAATCAGTCATATTTCCATACTCCTCATTCAAAGAGTTATCTTTTATAATAAGCATACAATATTTCTGCCGCTTTTGCAATACGGTTTACAATATTGGGAAATTCTCAGAATTTCTCATTTCTGTTGCGTAATTGAGAAATTTGTGATATAATGTGCCTGCAAGTATGGAATTGCAAAGGAGGCGCACCGTGACGGCAAAAGCAAGACAGGAGCAGATCCTGGAGATCCTGAAGCAGCAAGGATATGTGACAGTCAAATATCTGATCGAGGCGCTACAATACAGCTCTGCCACCATCAACCGCGATCTTAACGCCCTGGAAAGCCGTCAGCTGGTGATCCGCAGCTACGGCGGCGTAGAGCTTGTGCGCAGTAGTTATGTACCTATCCCCTTCCGTTCTCACAAAATGCGTGCCGAAAAACAGCACATCGGCCGTGCGGCAGCAGAGCTTGTGCAGGACGGTGACACCATTTTTATCGACGGCTCCACCACTGCACAGTGTATGGCACAGCATCTGCTGCATCGCAAGGAGCTGACCGTGATCACCAACAATATGATGCTGGCACTTGATCTGGCCTCGCACGGCGTCAAGGTGGTCTGCCTCGGGGGCACGGTAGTGGAAGCCCCCAGTATGCTGTGCGGCATTGAAACCGTAGAAAATGCCGCCCGCTATCGTGTGGATAAAATGTTTTTTGCCACCAGGGCGGCCACCGCCACGGGGCTGATCGCCTCGGGCGACTATTATGATCCTATGCTGAAAACCATCGCCAAAAACGCAGGAACCATTTTTTACCTGGTGGATCACAAAAAGATCGATCAGCCCTTCAGCGAGCTTTACGGTGACTTTGGATGCGTTCATTACGTAATCAGCGATCACGGCTTTTCTGCCGAGGTCAAGGCCAAGTTTCCCCACACAACGTTTATCTCGGTGCAAGAATAATCATAACCACCACTTCAAGTGGTGGTATGCACCGTGCCTTCAAGGCAAAAGTGCTAAACGACATCGAAAGACGTCCTGAACAATAAACATTAGTAATTATCGCCCCACTGCCGAAAATTCGGCAAGGCCTCGCCCTTGGGGAGAGGTGGCGGCGGAGCCGACGGAGAGGGGGTCTTTTCTGCCCTCTCACCTGCCTTCGCGGGAGCTCTCCCATAGGGAGAGCCTATGGCTAAAGCATTTTTATTCCACCACTCCAAGTGGTGGTTTATGTACCCTGAAGGCTACAAGCAAAAACGGTATGAGACGCAAAATCTCATACCGTTTTCTCTTTTGCGCCCCCGCGATGACGGAGAGCGCCACAAAGAACATAGTCAGATCCATCCGGTTTGCCGTGCCGATCAGCTTGAAAACACCGTGCTGATCAGCACAAGAAGCACACCAAAGGCGTACCGGGAGTGCAGCGGTTATATTTGTGCTTCGTTATTTTTTAAAAACTCCCACAAGGTCGCTCCACTTTTTCTTCTTGATCACAAACCAAAGAAGCGCAAAGCCGCCAAGTCCTATTGCCATGACAGAGCCGGTCACGATGCCTGCGACAGCACCCCCCGAAAGACCATCCTTGGGGATCTCTGCGTTGCATACGTCGCAATATCCGTTTCCGTCCGCATCTGCGTGGTCGCCCACGGTGCGCTCCGCGCCGCAGGTATTGCAGGCGGTGTCGCAAGCGTTATCGTACTTGTGCCCGAGTATCTCGCCCTCGGTATAGCCGCAGCCGCGCTTGCAGGTCTTGGGTGCCGTGCAGGTGGCGTCCGCCAGATCGTGCCCGAGCGCCTCACCCTCGGTGTGGCCGCAAACGGTGCAGGCAGAGGGAGCCGTGCAGGTAGCCGCTGCCATACTGTGCGTGGGCTTTTGCGCAGCGGCGGTACTGATGTTAGAGTAAACAGGTGCCGTCTGTGCCGCATCGCAGGTGGTGTAGCCGAAATAGATCCTGTTGCTGTCGGTTAAGAACACAGGGGAGGCGTCTGCCTGCGCGCCCGCAAGGGTCTGCCCAAAGACGTCGTAGTCGATATATCCGTTCAGCAACCACGCCACCGTACCGTTTTTGAATTCCACCTCGGCTTTGGCGGTTGCCAAGAAGGTGTTTTCGGGATCGTTGCCAATGCCATGCTCTGCCGTGCCCACAAGATAATATGCATTGGCGATCAGCCAGCTGCCGAAAGCATAGTGATCGCCCACCACACCGCCGACATTTTCGCTATTGTTGCCGCTGCTGACGGTACCGGTATTATAGGCATTCCTTACGTCACCGTAGTTATAGCCCGCTACGCCGCCGACAGAGCTACCGTCGTTGCCGACGTTGACGGCACCGGTATTATAGACGTTTCTCACGTTACCGTCGCTGTTATGACCTATCACACCGCCGACATAGCTACTGTAGTCGCCAACACTGACGGCACCGGCGTTATAGCTGTTTTTCACGTTAGCAAAGCTGCTATAGCCGACCACACCGCCGACAGAGTTGCTGGAGTCGCCGCCGCTGACGGCACCCGCATTATAGCTATCCACTATATCACCGTAGTTATAGCCTACCACGCCGCCGATAGAGGAGCAGGAGTCGCCGACGCTGACGACACCCGCATTATGGCTATTCACGACGTCACCGTAGCTTTCGCCCGCCACGCCGCCGACATAGCTACTGTTGTCGCCGACACTGACGACACCCGCATTATGGCTATTCACTATGTCACCGTAGTTTTTGCCCACCACACCGCCGATAGAGTCGCTACTGTAACCGCCGCTGACGGTACCCGCGTTATAGCTGTTTTCCACATCACCGCGATTATTGCCCACTACGCCGCCGACAAAGCTGCCGGAACCGCCGCTGACGGCACCTGCGTTATGGCTATTTTCCACGTTACCGTCGTTAGAGCCCACCACGCCGCCGATGGAGTCGCTGTAGTCGCCGCCGCTGACGGCACCCACATTATGGCTATTTTCCACGTTACCGTAGTTATTGCCCACCACGCCGCCGACGGAATTGCCGCGTTCCTGAATGCTAACGGCACCGCTGTTATAGCTATCCGTTACGTCACCGTCGTTAGCACCTACCACACCCCCGACACAGAAAATACCACTGACGATACCGGTGTTATAGCTGTTTGCTACGTTACCGCTGTTACTGCCCACTACGCCGCCGGCATAGTTACTGCTGTTGTTGCCAACGACGGTACCCGCGTGATAGCTGTTTATAACGTCACCGTTATTATGCGCCACCATGCCGCCGACGTAGGAAATGCCTTTGACGTAGGAATTGACAACGCCGACGTTCTTGATCGTCCCCTTATTGTATGCAAACAGACCTTGCGTATCGCCGGAGGAATTGATATACAAGCCACCCACGCTCTTGCCGTTGCCGTCAAAGCTGCCTGCATACAGGTCGCTTCCCATAGGGCTCCACGCTCTGATATCCGATAGCACTATCGGGTCCTCTACAGTGTCGTCCGCGTTTGCGTAGATCGTGCCTCCCGTGGAGGGAGAGTCATCAAAAACAATGTTCTCGCCCGAGTCGTCGCCCTTCTTGCCCGTGCCGAGATAGGCAATTGCCACGCCGTCCCGCTTGATCTCCACAAGCCCCGTATCCGGGATAAAGGTGAAGGTGTAGCCGGGGTTCAGGTCGATATTCGCGGTAAGAATCGCATTTGCGTACTGATTTTGAACAATACCCGCCACGGCGGCGGTATCGCCGTTGACCAGCGCCGCAAACCAGAAAAGCTGCCCCGCGTTGGAAATTTCATAAAGAGGTTGCCCGTTTACACCCACGCCCTTTTCCGTGGCGGGCTCATAGCCCTCACACACATCGCAAAAGCCGTTTACATAGTCGTGACCGGGATTCTCGTTCTCGTTGGAATAAACGGTTTCATTCTTACAGTCGATCACCTGATACACGGTGCCGCCGATAAAGACGGGGATCGCATCGCCGTTTTCGCCCAAAGTCTGCTTCCAGATCAGCTCGCCCTCAGAGGTGGAGCCGTTCAGCAGATATGCCACCTCGCCGGAGGCGAACTGTTCGGTGGTATAAGTGCCCACGTTATCGGAGGTTCCGCTGTAGCCGTCAGAGCCGACATACTGTGTGGCATAGCAGTACCGGATCGTGCCACTATTTTTACCCACAATGCCGCCCTTGTCGCTTCCTCCGGCAGTTACATTTCCCGTGCTCCAGCAGCATTCCACAGTACCGCCGCCGGTGTTGAAGCCTGCGACGCCGCCGGCAGAGCCATCGCCGGCGTGGACATCACCGGTATTGTAGCAGCTGCGAATGGTGGCGGTGCTTCGGCCGGCAATGCCGCCGCTTTCGTCGTCGCCGGTGATTTTACCGGTATTGCCGCACAGCTGCACAGTGCCGGTGTTGACGCCTGCGATACCGCCAACGAAGTATGAATCACCGCTTACTACCGCATTGTTGACGCAGCCCGTGACCGTACCCCTGTTATAACCTGCAATGCCGCCAACGTACTCATTGCCTGTGATGGAGGAATCCGTGAGGGTCACTGCCTTCATCTGACCATCGCTATAAACACTACCAAACAGACCAACATAGCTTGCGCTGCTGTCATTGTAGTACAACCCGGAGATGGTTTTGCCGTTGCCGTCAAAGATACCCTCGTATTCGTTGCCCTCGATGCCGATGGGGGTCCATACTTTGAATCCCTCGGTGTTGCTGTTCAACGCGCCGTCCACAAGCACGTTTTGATTGACCGTGATATTGGCGGTCAGCTCGCCGTTGATGGCGGTATTGCCGCCGTTCACCGCCGCCGCAAAGGCGTACAGCTCGTCGACGGTGCCAATATCGTAGTAGCCGTCGCTGTCGGCATCCTTCAAGGTGACGGACGTGGGGCTTCCGTTTGCTGCCGTGATCTCTACGGTGAGATCGGCTGCCGCCTCCGCACTTGCCGATACTGCGCCAAAGGCACAGAAAATGCAAAATGCGAAGAGCAAAATGCAAAATGTCAATGTTTTTTTCATAGTTTCTTCTCCTCCTATCATTTCACAGCTTTTTTGTTTTCGGGACAGATGCAGATGCCAAACCATTCCTCGCCGCGTTTGAAGTACCGGCAATCGGCGCAGGTGGTATCGGAGGTCCGTTTGGTTTCGCCCTTGTAGCTCTTACAAGCATCCTGCATCATGGTAACAAAGGGCTTGCCTTCCTCCGTGAATAACGGGTCTTTCAGAAAATCGGGATAGATGATCGCAGGCTCGCACAGCGGGCTCAGTCGATCCCGTTCCTCGTAAAATCCGTATCTCAGCTCAAAGGTCTTACCAAAGGTGGTGACGATCTTATACAGATCCCCTTCCTTTGGAGCAAAATTCTGTACCGGATTCGTGCTCTCAAAAATCTTTCTAAACATCGCTTCTCCTTTCCGGCATTTGGGGCAAAAAGAAAAATCTGCCATACTTGTTGATAACAGTATAGCAGATTATTTTGGTTCGCGGTATTACCTAAAAAGCAGAATTTAGATATATATTTTGGTCCTCCAATATATCTTTTTGGGGGTAAAAAGATATATAAAATCACAAAATCGCGGCAAAATCCGAACGCGGCAAGCCTGATTTTTCGGACACGATTCGCACCGCTTGCTTGACGATGGAAAGCGACAGACTGAGATGGTCGGCGATCTCCTGATTGCTCATACCGAACGCCGCGAGCTTGGCGACCTCGCGCTCCTTTGCGGAAAGTGTGGTCAGAATCGTTTTGCCTCTGACTGCGCCCGATAACTTTGACCAACCCTCATTATAAACTTTATAAAGCTTTTTGACCTCGGCAGAGGCGTTCTCGTCAACAAGGGACAGGCGTTTCTCCATCAAGGTATCCAGTGCGCGGCAGTATTCGGCAAGAACGCCGTAGAATTTATCGGGCAGTGCCAGCTCTATGGCTTTGTCAATGTGGTAGATCGCATCCTCGTCCTTACCGCAGTTGTGATAGATCGCGGCGCAAGTAAGGCGCAGATAGATCTCGGACATAATACTGTTATTCGCTCTTGCCCATGAGATCAAAGGCTCTACCGAAAACGAAATGACCGACATAATGTAAAGGCCCTGTGTTCCCTCCACCTTGACAAGACCCATTGCAACGGCGTAACCCAGCGCATATAGATATTTGGCGTAATACACCTTTGCCGCAGGATAGGCATCCTTGTGAATGGGCTCAAAACGCCCCTTTTTGAACCATTCCGGAAAGCTTTCTACATTATACAGCATAATGTCCACGGCGCTGATCGCAAGCTGCATGGCCTCGCGGTCATTGTCGTTTTTGGCGGGTGCTTCGGCAATATGCACCTTGGCACGGCGCCACATATTGATATCACCCTTCCAAACCGCGCACTGTGCCAGCAACATACCTGCCGACTGCACGGCATAAAAGCCCGAATGCTTTCCAAGCAGGTAGTTTGCGCTCTCATAGACCTTGTCGATCTCGCCGCGGGAATAGGCGACCTCGGCTTCAAACAGCACCTGCGCCTCGTGGTTGTAGGCAAGGCTTTCGCCCACCGCATCGGCCGTTCCGGGTGTATGATAGAGGTCAGTCATATAAAGAAAGGGCGTTTTGCGCGGCAGCGGCATATCCTCGTTTGCGAGCATTCTGCCTGCCTTGGTTCTGCCGTCTACGGGCTTTTTTGCGTCCTTCGGGATCATCCAGGAGCGACCAAAGCGCACCGCCCCCTCAATTTTCCCCTCGGCACAAAGGATCTGCACGCGGCGTACACCCAGCTCCCATTTCTTTGCGGCCTCGTCTATTTTCAAGTATTCCATGCGGTGATCTCCTCCCGAAAAATACCGATTTTGTATTATTCGCCAATGCGAGCAATAATCGCTCGCATTGTCGAATAATATTATACCTTATTTTTTCGGATTTGTCAATCGCGCTTTTGCAAGAAGGGCTGTAGAGCCCGAAACGGTAAACAAAACGACGATATGGTGAGTGTATCATGGTCTTTACAAAGAAAAACGCCCTTGGCGTTCTGCCGTAAAGCAGGTCGCCAAGGGCGGCATTTTTCTTTAGTATGTTAAGGCTGGAGCATCGTCGGGCTTTTCGAACGGAACCTCTACCCTTTCGCCAAGCAGATCAGCACGTATGGTTTTGTAGAGCCAGGAGCGCAGGTGTCGGTTTGGCGCCCCGAACACGTGCTGCGCATAATAAAAGGAAACGTTATTCAACGGGTCCACAGAGGCGTATGCGCCTGCAGCGCCGCCCCATCCGAAATCCGTGCGTTCCCGATTATCCGGACGCAATGCACTCATGCCGAGACCGTAGCCGCCGCTGCGGGACGCCGCATTGTACATAGCTCTCTGCTGCTCGGTGAGGTGATCCTTTGCCATCAGTGCAATGGTTTCCTTTTTCAGGATCACATCGCCCACGCGCATGGCCTCCAGGAACTTGATGAAGTCCTCCACCGTGGAGATGCAGCCACCACCGCCGCCTGCATAGTCCTTTTTCAAATGGCACCAGAAGTGCCATGCGAGGGAAAACTCTCCCGTTTCCTTATTGTATCGGTATTGCCTTGCAAAGCCCTCCCAATCCTCAAGAGGATGCAGGAAGGTGGAATGCGCCATACCGAGCGGATCGAAGATATGCGCCTTCACATAGTTTTCAAATTTTTCGCCGGAAAGCACCTCAATGAGCGCGCCCAACACGTCGTGAGAAAGACCGTATTTCCATCCCTCGCCCGGTTCAAACTCCAAGGGAGTCCTTGCAAACATATTGACCGTTTCCACCGTGGGACAGTTGTTGCCCGGGATGTTGTAGTACTCCTCCAGCTCGGGGGTGTGCATACTGTAGCTCATGCCCGAGGTCATTCGGAAAAGGTCCTTGATCTTGATAGAATTTTTCGCTTTTCTGATACCGTTCTCGGTTTTTACAGTCATTTCCGCAAAGGCAGGCAGGTAATCGGACAGGTTATCCTCCAGCGAGAACATTCCCTTTTCCCACAGCTGCATCGCTGCCGCACAGGTGATCAGTTTGGAGCAGGAATATATGTGGTATTTTTCTTTTCCCTTTACGGGAATCTTATTTTCAAGATCCGCATAGCCACCCATGTGTCGCAGGATACATTCGCCATCTTTATACACAATCAAGTCAAAACCGGGAATGCCCATATCCAGAAAATGCTGACACAATGCTTTGGTTTGTTCAAACATGCAATCACCCCCAACACCCATTATACACCGAATTTTACCAAAGTCAACATCTGGTGTCAGAAATAAAAACATTCTTTGTCTTTACATCTCCCCTTGGGTTTGATATAATAGGGGTGAAATTCACCTTTGAAACGAGGAAATGCAATATGACAGTTCGTGAAAGATTTTTGAAATACGTTTCGTTTGGCACAAACTCTGACGAAAATGCAGAGTCCTGCCCCTCCACCCAAAGCCAGCTTGTTTTGGGAAAATATCTGGCGGATGAGCTAAAGGAAATCGGGCTCACCGAGGTAGAGCAGGACAAGGACGGATATGTTTATGGCGTTCTGGAGGCCACCCCCGGCAGAGAAAAGGATCCTTCGATCGGTTTTATTGCACATATGGACACAAGCTCCGCTGTGAAGGGCGACGGGATCCATCCACAAATCATTCATTACAACGGTGGAGACATTCCGCTGAGCGATAGCGTCAGCATCCGTGCAAAAGATTTTCCAAGCCTGGAACGCTATGTCGGGTGCGACATCATCACTTCGGATGGCACAACGCTGCTCGGCGCAGACGACAAAGCCGGAATTGCCGAAATTCTCTCCGCCTGTGAATACCTTGTCTCTCACCCCGAGATCAGCCACGGCAGAATTGCCGTGGGCATTACGCCGGACGAGGAGATCGGCAGGGGAGCCGACCGATTTGACATCAAGCGCTTTGCTTGTGACTGGGCTTATACCGTGGACGGCGGTGAGATTGGAGAAATCGAATACGAAAACTTCAACGCCGCCGCTGCCAAAATCACGGTAAACGGGGTCAATATTCATCCCGGAAGCGCCAAAAACAAAATGAAGAACGCCAGCCTTCTGGCAGCCGAATTTATCAATCTGATGCCTAAGGCAGAAACGCCCGCACACACCGAAGGGTATGAGGGCTTCTATCATCTTTGCGATATGGAGGGCGATGAAACGCTGGCTAAGCTTTCCTATATCATTCGCGACCACTCAATGGAAGCATTCACCAAGCGCAAAGCATTTGTGCAGCATTTGGTAGACTATCTGAATGGCGTGTACGGCGACGGCACCTTTGTGGCCGAAATCAAGGATAGCTATTATAATATGCGAGAGAAGATCACGCCTTTTATGCATATCATTGACAACGCGGTAGCCGCCATGAAGGCCCATGATGTGGAGCCCCTGATCGTTCCCATCCGCGGCGGAACGGACGGAGCAAGACTTTCCTTTGAGGGTCTCCCCTGCCCCAATCTTTCCACGGGTGGCGCCAACTTCCACGGCATTCACGAATTTATCCCGATCCCCTCCATGGAGAAAATGGTCGACGTGCTTGTGACCTTGATGAAAAATTAAAAAAGCAAAGCGCCGCTTGGCGGATGGCATCAATACCACAGCACAGCACCGTCTCAATGACCGATGCCGGTACAGACGCGCTTGCCACCATAGGTGGCAGGCACGCAATGCTCGATGGCAAGCCCCAGGGTGGCTGCACCATTGGCCAATTCCCCCCTCACAAATGCGGATCGGCCTTTTATGCTCACTGGGCTCAAAAACCGTTATACGTTTCTCCTTTTTCGCAACAGTTCGGTTTTTATATTAGCATTTCAAGCATGCCACCGTTGTAAGAATAGGCGATTGGAAGAATAAAACAGAATCGCCCATTCCGCTTTTAGAAATAGTTTTTGCAAATTATGTTATGTCACAAAAATCAAAAGAAATCAAGATGTTTTAAGGCATTTGCCAAGATTGGATTCTTGCTATAGTTTTTTCAAAAAATAATTGACAAGATGCGTTACGGTGTGTTACCATAAACAAAAACCACCGGGAGGCTTTGTATGGATCTCAGCTTGTTTTTTGATATCCCCGTGCTGCAAAGCAGCACCTATTCCAAAATGATTCTGCGTCCAAATTGCACGGTGAAGGAGCACGCCGCTATTGTAGCAAAATTGAAGGCACAGAGCTTTGAGGAGCATTTTTCCAAAGCCAACGCCGGACTGCACACTGCTATTTTCTCAAACGGCGAGCAGGTCATTTCGCTGATGCGCAGTTCCGCCACAGGAGAGCTCCGCGTCACGTGGGAGGAGGAACGGTACAACGCACTTGCCCCCCTGCAGCAGCCCGCAGAAGCCCCCAAGGGAGAAGCTACCGTCAGCCAGATCGGCGTAGGTGCTTACGGTGCCTTTGACGATGACCCCATGATCGGTATGCTATATCTGGTCAAGCTTGCCGACGGGCGCGCTCTGCTTATTGACGGCGGCATGCCCTGCGAAGGATGCGCCGATGACATTTACAAAGCCTTGGAGAGCCACGGTATCGCCAAGGACAGCGAGGGCCGCTATTTGATCGCCGGGTGGATCTTTACCCACGCCCACGGTGATCACATTGGTGCGTTTCTGCATTTTGCCCCTAAATACGGCAATCGCGTTAACGTGGAATATCTGCTGTATCATTTCCCCGGTGACGGAAATGTGGCACCACGGGATGCCGATTTCCCTGCATTCGAGAAAAAAATCGACGACTATTTCCCCACTGCACGCCGCATCGTTCCGCGCGCCGGCGCCCTGTATTACTTTGGCAACGCCGCCCTGCGCGTGCTGTGTTCCCCCGACCTGCTATACACCCCCGAAAAGCGCTTGGCCTATTTCAACAACACCAGCATCACGCTGATGCTGGAAATCGAGGGCACCAAGACCCTGTTTATGGGAGACGGCGGTGACCTGGTGGCCGCCAAGATGCTGGAATGCCACGCCCCCTCTGTACTGAAAAGCGATATGGTACAGATCACCCATCACGGACTGTATACCAACGCCTTTGACACACCGCGCACCCCCGAGGAGCTGGCGGTAATGACCAAGGAGGAAAAGGCCGCGCGTGAGGCCGAGCGTCACATCTGCAAAAATCTGACCCGCCTGTATGAAACGGCTGCCCCTTCCATTGGCCTTTGGCCGATGGGAGACACCAACGGCCAACCTCGCAACGGCCGCACAACGGTGATGCAGCATTGGAGCCGCACCTATGGTCAGGTGGCCTATTTTGTGGATCTGGAAGCACCGCAGGTGGGCTATGACGGGGTCAATATCGTAAAAAAAGGAGAGTTGACCACGTACACCGCCTCCTCCGAAACCGAGCTGATGATCACCAAATTTGCGCTGCGTGACGGCACAGTCACTCTGCTTTGCAACCAAACGTGGGGCTCCTATTGCAACGGATAAGCCTCTGCCATCTGCGTAAAAAAGCCGGCTGTAACAAGCCGGCTTTTTACATCAATATTGCATATTTTTAAAAAAACGCACATACGTGTATCAAAATTCGATTAAAATGGCACGGCAAGGGGCGCCATCGGCACCGGACAAGAGCAAGGGCGCAGCACACAAAAAATAAACACCTGCCGACACCTGCTGCAATCGAACGCCCTCTAGCAAAGCAACACCCGCCCCCAGCAGGATCCGATGCACCTCCATAGGGGCTGACTCGGGTCCTACGCTTTGTGACTCTACCCCTAAAAGCGCCAGCGGTGCCTTGGCAAATACAGCGGCTGCAGCGGTTGTGATCTCCACATTTCCCCGCAACAATATCCGTTCTGCAGCACCGGCAGACCTGGCTTGCTCCAATACGGCACAGGCACCGGCGGCATCCATCACACCCTCCCCCTCGGCCACATACGCAGGCCCCACAAAGTGGGAAAGTGGCATTTGATCCACCGTGGCACCACTTTGCAAAAAATGATAGGGGGCATCCACGTGGGTACCGTTGTGGGCACACATAGAAAAGGCGCTTAAATTATACAACTCCCCCCGTTCCATTTGGGATAAGATCCGACGCTCCGGTGCGGGATCGCCCGGGTAGACTTGGCAGTCAAACACTTCTTGTGAGATATCGTATAGCTTCATAGCTCCTCCTGCTGGTGGCTTGCGCGTGATATCCTTATTATAAAGCATTTCGCGTGCGGTGTCAATCCGCCCTTTCCCGTTGGCATGCCGGGACTTGCTTATTGCACGGCGTTGTGCTATAATGGTGGCGTTACGTTTACGCAAAGGAGGAGCTATGAGCAAATCTATCAAAACCGGCATCCTTTTGGCCATTTTAGCGGCAGCACTATACGCCTTGAACGCTCCTTTATCTAAAATTCTGTTGGGCTATATGCCCTCTACGCTGATGGCAGGATTTCTGTATCTGGGCGCAGGTCTTGGTATGGGCGTGATCGCGCTGATCCGCAGGACCAGCCACACACAAGCGCGAGAAACCGGGCTGTCTTGCGCAGAACTCCCTTTTACCATAGCCATGATCCTGCTGGATATTGCAGCCCCGATTTGCCTTTTGATCGGTCTTTCTCACACTACAGCTGCCAACACTTCGCTCTTGAACAACTTTGAGATCGTGGCCACGGCACTCATCGCCCTGATGATCTTTAAAGAGCGGATCAGCCCCCGGCTTTGGTGTGGTATTCTATTTGTGGTGCTTTCCTGTGCGCTGCTCTCCTTCGAGGATATCTCAAGCCTACGCTTTTCCTATGGCTCACTATTTGTGCTGTTGGCCGCCGTTTGCTGGGGATTGGAGAACAACTGCACCAGAAAGATCTCCTCTAAGGATCCCCTGCAGATCGTCTTGCTCAAGGGTGTATTTTCGGGGCTTGGTTCTGTTTGCATCGGGCTGATCCTGGGCGAGCGGATGACTGTACTCTGGAGCGTTTTTGCCGTGCTTTGCGTTGGCTTTGTGGCCTATGGGCTCAGCATTTTCTTTTATGTGTACGCACAGCGCATGCTGGGTGCGGCACGCACCAGTGCTTATTACGCCATATCCCCGTTTATCGGCACGGGGCTATCGTTGATCCTCTTTCACCAGTTCCCCCGTCCTGTCTATTTTGTCGCACTGGGACTGATGGCCATTGGCGCGTGGCTTTGCGCCAAGGATGAGCCACTCTTTCCAAGGAGAAAACGGTGATAAAAAAGAGACGTTGCGTTGCAACGTCTCTTTTTTATCACTCAAGCACCAAAATAGGCCGCGATCTCCTTTGCAGGAGTATGCTGAATGCCTCCCATGCCGAGGCCAAGAACACCAAACTGCTCGTTTTCGCCACCATGTGGCAGTTTTCTATATTCCATGATCGTTCTCCTCTCTGATACCAATCCACAAGGGTCATGTCGCCGTACCGGCGGCCACAAGCTGAGCAAAGGCATCGGCGGTCTGCGTGATTTGCTGTGCGGCAGTAATCGTGGGAGTTCCGTCCCCCTCCTGCGCTCCATACATTCCAAACCCGGCGTGACACCCACCGGGAATGACGATCTCGGTAAAGTTACCCGGCAGATGGACACGGTTTTCTTGGTATTTTTCACGATTCATCACCCGATCCTCGCTGCCGTAAACAGAAAGCACGGCAAGATCGGTGTGGGAAAGCTCTGCTGTGGAATAGGATCCCAGCAATAACAGCCCTGCATAGTCTGCGGTGTGATCGGCAAGATAAGCGGCGGCCATAGAGCCCCCCAGCGAATGCCCACCGATGTACCACTCTGTGATAGCAGGATGTTTTTCTTGAATACCCTCGGCGGCATTGCGATCCAATACGGCAAGATGAAAGGGCATTTTCAAAAGCACGCACAAAATGCCACGCTCGGCCAAAGCCTGCATCAACGGAAGATATGCGGTGTATTCCACCTTACCACCGGGATAAAAGATCAATCCCGTGGTGGCTCCCGCGGGCGCCATCACAATGGTACCGTCGGGCTCCTCTTGCCACGTGACACCTTGAGGCAAAAATGCCGTGATCGCCTGTCGGTCGGCACGGTAATAATCCCCCAGATAGAGGGCGCAGGCTGCAACCGTTATGGTCAGCACCAGCAAAACCGAGATCGCCGCAATACACAGTTTTCGTTTTCGTTTATTTGCAAAAAGACTCATACGGGCGCTCCTTTGTCAGTTTTTCGGAAATACGTATCCATATTTTTTGATTCATCCTGCCGTTTTTTACATCCAGCAGCTGCTGGATGTTGATCCGCCTGTTATGCATATACACGGAAGGCAGCGGCGGTAAAGCCGTGTACGATGTCTGTCAGTGTTACACGATTTCCCATCAGTTCAGCCGTGCAATTGACGCACTCGATGCGGCTATACGCGCGATCCAGCACGATTTCCGGCTGCAGCATGGGATCGGCAAAGCAGTTGAACAGCGCCACCGACATCGCGTTCTGCTCCTTGGCGCACATCAGATACAGGTCGGGGTTCCCCACACAATAGGCCGGAAGTGCGCAGTCGGCGATCCACGGAATGCTTTCGACCAACACCCGTTGAGTGGGAGCATTTTTGATCAACCCCGAAAGGCCGATTCTGGTAGAACTGTAGATCGACTCGCCCTCATACAAAAATACTAAAAAACGCTGACCCGTTTCGTTTTGATAGCGATAAGCCACGGGATAGGCGCCATCGGACTCGGCAGCGAACAGCACGGGCTCTGCCCCCTGCTTTAGCACAGCGGGAAGCATTCGGACCTTGCCGTCGGTGATGAGGGATTTGTAGTTCGGCTCGGCGGTGTTAAGAAAGGACACCGTCCGTTTCGTCATCGTATCATAGCGTTCCAGACCGACATCCAGACCGCGCTCGGTCAATATCACAGCCGAGGCTGCATCCAACACGGCCCCCTTTTGCAAAAAAGACAGGTCCACGCGCCGCGCGTTTTCTCCAAACACCGAGTAGCAGACCCCTTCGCCCTTGTACACCGTGGGAATACCACAGCTGCCCAGCATAGCACCGTCCAAGGGGCGGGGTGAAAGCTCGGTCAGCGTGGTGAGATTCAAATCGGCATGCTCCATGGTGTGGGGATATGCGATCACCCGCACACCGGCATTGGCACCCGTAGGAAACAGCTCTTGGATGCGATTCAGAAACGCGCCATTTTGCCGATGGTATTGGAGATAGCCCGTCTCCATTTCGGGATCGGCCACATAATCAAACATATACTTCAAAATGCCGTTGTAGCTACCGTCGGCGCGGGTCACAGCATCGTACAGCTCCAGATAAGAGGCTGGGCAGGCATAGCGCGGACGCGGATAAACATCGCCCTCGCTCATCAGATCAAAGCCCTCGTGACAGACAAAGGAGCCCAGCATACGGGCGATTTCAAACACGCCGATCAAGGAAAATTGGCGTTTTTTTACCGCCCAATAGGGGGCACCTGTTAAGCGGAGTACAGGGGGATTGCTGCCGGCCAGGATTCTGGTGATCTTGGGCACATCCAGACCATCCACGTTCCAAGGAGCATATGCGGTACAAAAGCATACCGTCACGTGGGGGGCGACCCGATCCACCGCAGCGCGGATCTCCTGCGCCAACAGCTCCAAACCCTCGCGCTGGGCCTGCAGCCAAGCGCTTCGATATTTGTTCTCCCTTCCCGACAGCACAAAGGGGCGAAGCTGCTCCAAGGTGATCTCCTCGCCCAGAATGGCACCAATCCGCCCCAAATGAGCCGGGCAGGCGCAGGTAAATTGATCTTGACCATGCTGTCCCATACGAAAGTCATCGTCTAGCATGACGATATCGGTGCCGGTCATGGCAAGCTTTGCGATAAAGTCGGCGATGTAACGGCGAAAACCGGCATCCAAGGGGCAATTGGCGTAATGACGCACCTCTCCCTGCAAATTGACCATTTCTGCAAAGGCCGGCGCATTGTCGCCTCCCTCCACGTGGCTCAATACAAAGCCATGGCCTATGGTATCGGTCCAGACACCCACCTCAAAGCCGTGGGATTTAAAATATGCCACATTCTCCTCCAAGGAGGGCGGAATGGGAGCCAAAATGGAGCCATTGCAAAGAAAAATACGATCGACACCCGCCTCACGGCATTGCTGCAGGTAGATCGAACGGTTCTCCTTATTGACCGTTGCGGACATAATGGGTACGGATAATTTATACATACAAATCTCCTTTATGAGTCTGAATGGTGCAAAAAACCGCAAAACGGGTGCGTTTATTTGATCTTTTTACCATCCGAAAAGGCGTGCCCGACCGCTTCACCCAAACGGCGGTACACACGACCCACAGCATCGTAGCAAATGGGTGCAAGGAGGTCGGCATCGATTTTGCCGTCGCCATTCAACACACGCTCGTCGGCGCTGACATTCAGGATCCTGCCAATGCAGATGCCATCCTCGTTAAACTTGATCAGCTCGCACTCCAGAGCCATGGGAAGCTCGTCGATCAAAGGGGCATTGACCAGAGGACTTTTGGTGGTATGAAAGCCGGCACGCTCCAGCTTATCCGGCACACGGTTGGCCGAAACAATCCCCACATAATCGCAGGGCACCACGGTATCTGCCGTAGCAAAGCTGACAGTAAAGGCGCCCGTCGCTTTGATATTTTGGGTGGTCTGGTGATCCTCAGCAAGGCAGATCATGATCTGATCCTCCTCATAAATACCACCCCAGGCCGCATTCATAGCATTGGGCGTTCCCTTTTCATCATAGGTGCCGATGATCAAAACCGGCATCGGATACAGCCAAGGCTTGGCTCCAAAATTTTTACGCATCTTGTTCTCCTTTCGGCCCGACGGGCATAAATGCTTCAGGCGGTGCGACGGTGTCGCACCAATCAACAAAATTATAGCACACGCGTGCTTTCATTGCAATATAAGCAAAGAAAAAAGCAAAGATCCCCGACAGAATTCCGTCGGGGATCGGAGTGGGATCAGCCCAGTAAAACATCGGTGATCAGCATGACGCAAAATCCCACCAGCAAGGCATAGGTGGCGCCGCGTTGACTGCCGTGGGCATGGGTTTCGGGAATCATTTCATCGCTGATCACATACAGCATCGTTCCCCCCGCAAAGGCCAGGGCAAAGGGCAAAATCACCGATGCTATGGAAACGGCAAAATAGCCGATCAGCGTTCCAACCACCTCAATCAGGCCGGTGATCATAGCACAAACAAAGGTTTTGCGCGCCGAGACCCCGGCGGCCAGCATGGGGCCAATGATCACCATTCCCTCCGGAATGTTTTGCAGGGCGATGCCGCCTGCAATGATCAGCGCTTGGGCGGTGTTTCCTGCGCCAAAGCCCACACCGGCAGCAATGCCCTCGGGCAGGTTGTGAATGGCGATAGCCGTGACGAATAGTAGCACCTTGCCAAGCTTGGCGTTGTGGTGCATTTCATCCTCCGGCCCCATCAGCTTGTGCAGATGCGGTACCAGCTTATCCACCAGGTTGAGGCAGGCTGCTCCAACGAAAATACCAGCAACGGTAATCAGAATTTTAAACCGTCCGCCGTATTCCAGCGAGGGCAGGATCAACCCCAGCACCGCTGCGGCCAGCATGACACCGGCGGCAAAGGATAAGACGATATCCGAAAACTTATGGGAAATATTTTTAAAAATAAAACCGATCAGCGCACCGATCACGGTGGCTCCGCCCACACCAAGGGCGGTGATCAAAACCATTTGCATAAACTCTCCTTGTTCGCTTTGCCAAGGGGCAAGATGATTAACGGGTCAGCTCCGCAGCCATAGTCTTCAGTTGTTCTCTGCTGCCGTCATTCAGGGCAGACAAAATTCTGACCGTGGTTTCGGTAAAGGTCAGATCAGGGCAAGATTCCAGCATGCTGCGCATGGTTTTGGCGGCGCTGGGCGCCCAGCTCCCGTTTTCCACCAAGCCAATGGTGCGGCCGCGGAAATTCCGCTCTGTCAGATGATGGATGAACTCCTGCATAAAGGGGAAAATGCCGTTGTTGTAGGTGGTGGTGGCAAGCACCAGCTTTCCGTAGCGGAAAGCGTCCTCCACGGCCTCGGCCATATCGCATCTGGCAAGATCATTGACCGTCACCTTAGGGCAACCGGCCTCGCGCAGCAGCTCCGCCAACTCCTCCACGGCCTGCTTGGTGTTGCCGTAAACCGAGGTGTAGGCAATGACCACGCCCTCGCTTTCCACACCGTAGCTGGACCAAGTGTGATAAAGGTTGAGATAATAGCCCAGATTCTCATTCAACACGGGACCGTGCAAAGGGCAGATGGTTTGCACATCCAAGGCGGCTGCCTTTTTGAGCAGAGTCTGCACCTGCGCACCATACTTGCCTACGATGCCGATATAGTAACGTCTGGCTTCGCAAGCCCAATCCTCCTCCACATCCAAGGCACCGAATTTGCCAAACGCATCGGCAGAAAACAGAATGCGATCGGTGCTGTCATAGGTCACGATGACCTCGGGCCAATGGACCATGGGCGCGGTGACAAAGGTCAACTGATGGCGACCAAGTGAGAGGGTGTCACCCTCTCCCACGACCATACGATGATCGGCAAAATCCGTGCCGAAAAAGTTTTTCATCATAACGAAGGCTTGCTTGGACCCCACGATCACGGCATTGGGATAAGAATTGACAAACTGCATCATACTGGCCGAATGGTCGGGCTCCATGTGTTGTACGATCAGATAATCGGGGGTGCGATCTCCCAATGTCTCCTTCAGATTCTGCAGCCATACGTCGCCAAAACGGCGGTCTACGGAGTCAAGCACCGCCACCTTTTCGTCCAAAATGACATACGAGTTATAGGCCATGCCATGGGGCACCTCATATTGCCCCTCGAACAGGTCAATATCATGATCGTTAACGCCAATATATTTTACATCCTGTGTGATCTTCATCCTCTTGTACCTCCACATATCTTATTGTCTTTATTATAACATACCCCACTTGGGATTGCAATATCGGAGCCGCAACCACATTGTAACTTTTCGTATATTTTTTGTTAAATACGGATTCGCGTGCCGCGATATTCACGAGGTGTCATTCCCTTGTACCGTTTGAATATTTTTGAAAAATAGCTGATGTCGTTAAAGCCGTTTTCAAAGGCAGCCTCGGTAATATTCTTCCCTTCCTCACTCATAGAAAGGCAAGCGCGCTCGACACGCAAGCGGTTGATGTAATCTATGGGACTGTTGCCGGTGTACTCCTTAAAAAAGCGGCAAAGGTACTTTTCGCTGACCTTGGCTATCTCGGCAAGCTGCTGTAGGGTGATGGGGGCTGCATAGTTTTTCTCGATCCAATGCAGCAATTCTGCCATCATGTGTCTGCGGTGATCGGTACGACTGCCAGGGCGGATACACCCTCCCCGATACAAAAGCAACGCAACGCGAGCCACCAGGCTGTAAGCCTCCAGCTCATAGTAGGGCTGCGCGGTGCAAAGGCAATCGATCAAGCGAGAGAGGGTTGAAGCCAGATCGGGGGTGGCCATCAGGCGCTTTTGATCCACCTCGCCCCCAAGCAAGGGCAGCACGTAATCGCCAATTCTGCCCGAGGCCTGCCTGGATAGCATATTCAAGTGAAAGACCACGCACTCATAAGCGGCGTCGCAGGGATCGGCACGGTGCAACACGCCGCTGCCGATCAAGGCTAGCTCCCCTGCCCCCAGCACGTATTCGGTGTTGTTCAGATAAAGATGCAGGGCGCCCTGCCGCACACGTACCACCTCAAGCTCCCGGTGCCAATGCAGCTGCATTTCATAGCGAGGGTGGGCCACATCTATATCATAATATTCCATGGGGAAGTCAGGTGCGCCATGCTGTTTTTTCTCGCGATAGCCCTCGTGATTCATGATTTCCTCCTAAAAAGCGAATATCGTTATAGTTTGTGCAAAAATTCTACAAGCATTTTACCATAAAATATACTATAATGCAATTGTAAAATAAAAAATACGGAGGTTTTTTTCATGGCTGAAAACAGACTTGTGGGTGCCTATCCCGTCATTGGCATCCGCCCCACCATCGATGGCAGACGCGGCGTTTTAAAGGTGCGTGAATCGCTGGAGGAGCAAACCATGGCTATGGCCAGAAATGCGGCCAAGCTTTTTACCGAAAACTTGAAATATTCCAACGGTGAGCCTGTTAAGGTCGTGATCGCTGACACCACCATTGGCCGTGTGGGTGAAGCTGCCGCTTGTGCAGATAAATTCCGCCGTGAGGGTGTGGACATCACCTTGACCGTAACCCCCTGCTGGTGCTATGGTGCAGAAACCATGGACATGGATCCCCACACCATTAAGGCTGTTTGGGGCTTTAACGGTACCGAGCGCCCCGGTGCGGTGTATCTGGCATCGGTATTGGCGACCCACGCGCAAAAGGGGCTCCCTGCCTTTGGCATTTACGGCCACGACGTACAGGACTGCGACAATACCGAAATTCCCGCAGACGTACGCGAGAAATTGCTCCGTTTTGGTCGTGCGGCTATCGCCGTTTCCACCATGCGTGGCAAATCCTATTTGCAGATCGGCTCGATCTGCATGGGCATCGGCGGCTCAATTATTGACACCAACTTTATTGAGGATTATCTGGGCATGCGCGTGGAATCGGTGGACGAGGTAGAGATCATTCGCCGTATGACCGAGGGCGTTTTTGACCATGCGGAATATGAAAAAGCCCTTGCCTGGGTCAAGAAAAACTGCATAGAAGGTTTTGACAAAAACCCTGAGGAGCTGCAGCGCACCCGTGAGCAAAAGGATGCTGACTGGGAATTTGTCGTCAAGATGATGGTCATCATCAAGGATCTGATGAACGGCAACACCAACCTCCCTGCCGGATGCGAGGAGGAAATGGTGGGCCACAACGCCATTGCCGCCGGTTTTCAGGGGCAGAGACAATGGACCGACTTTTATCCCAACTGTGACTTCCCCGAGTCGATGCTGAATACCTCCTTTGACTGGAACGGCGCCAGAGAACCCTATATTCTGGCCACCGAGAACGATGTGCTCAACGGCATCGGTATGCTGTTTATGAAGCTGCTGACCAACCGCGCCCAAATGTTTGCCGACGTACGCACCTATTGGAGCGGTGATGCTGTGAAGCGTGTGACCGGCTATGAGATCACCGGAAAAGCCAAGGAAGCGGATGGCTTTATCCATCTGATCAACTCCGGTGCCTGCTGCCTGGATGCCAACGGTGCCGCCAAGGATAAGAACGGCAATCCTGTTATGAAGCCTTGGTATGAGGTAACCGAGGCGGATCAAAAGGCCATTATGGAAAACTCCACCTGGAATTATGCCGACCTTGGCTATTTCCGCGGCGGCGGCTATTCCTCCCGTTTTGTCACCAAGGGCGAAATGCCTGCCACCATGATCCGACTCAATCTGGTCAAGGGACTGGGCCCCGTGCTGCAGATCGCCGAGGGCTGGACGGTAGAGCTGCCCGACGAAGTCACCGATGCACTTTGGAAGCGCACCGACTATACCTGGCCCTGCACCTGGTTTGCCCCCCGTGTCACCGGCGAGGGTGCCTTTAAGACAGCCTATGACGTGATGAACAACTGGGGTGCCAATCACGGCGCTATCTCCTATGGCCATATCGGCGCCGATCTGATCACCCTGTGCTCGATGCTGCGCATCCCCGTTTGTATGCACAACGTGCCTGAGGAAAAGATCTTCCGCCCTGCCGCGTGGAACGCCTTTGGCATGGATAAGGAGGGGCAGGACTATCGCGCCTGCGCCGCCTACGGCCCATTGTTTAAAAAGTAATAAAAAACCGCACCGAATGGTATTCGGTGCGGTTTTTTGTGATACGTATTGGCGTTTTTGGTTATTTCTTCTTGAAAAAGGCCAAGCCGTAGCAGCCGGGGCCGCCGTGCGAGCCCACAACGGGACCCATGGCGCAAACCATCTCATCACCCTTCAACTGCATCTCGGCGCCATAGCGGCCCTGTAGCTTTTCGATCTGCTCTTGCGCTTGTGCGCTACCAAAGCACATAGGGAGTGTAAAGTCGCGCTCCTCGACCACGTGATCGGCCACCCACTTGGAGGCTTTGCCCTGGCCCAGCGCCTTGGCAGCAACCTCAACCTTCTTTTCTACGTATACAATGGGCTTAAGGCGCAGCATAGAACCCAACGCCATAGCAGCAGCGGACAAGCGGCCACCGGCACGCAGGCAGCGGAGATCGTCGATCACCACGTAAAGCCAGATGCGGCTGTTGAGATCCTCTCCCTGACGAACGATCTCCTCCACGGTCATGTCGGGTTGCTGTGCCAGCTTGGCAATCTCGGCAACCAGCAGACCCAAGCCAAAGGTCGTCACATAGGTATCAAACAGATGTACATTCTTCATTTCCAAGGACTCGATCGCCTTGGCAGCGCTGTTATGAGTATTGCTGATCTCCTTAGCAATGGTCAGCACCAGAACAAAGGTATCCTCCACATTGGCATAGGGGCGCAGGGCATCCTCAAAATCCAGGATGGTGGCCTGTGAGGTGGTGGGCAGCGCCTTTCCGTTTTTCAAGCAGTCATTCAAATGGCCGTAAAACTCCTCCTCGCTCACATCAACAGCGCGGTGTGCCTGGCCGTTCATGATCACGCCAAGAGAAACAACGTCAATGTCGTATTTTTCGGTAATCTCGCGGGGCAGATCGGCAGTGGAATCGGTAATAACCTTGATCTTCATATTCTTCTCCTTTTTGGTTTAATGCCCACAGTATAGCGCGCAGGCGTTTCGATTTTGTTAAAGTATGATGTTACATTTGTAATATACCATATTTTTTTTAAAAAAGCAACACTCCAGCGGCCATGTGTGGCAAATCGGCCCTTACGTGTCACACTAAGAAAAAACACCCGTGTGACCGTTTTGATCACACGGGTGCGACTTTTCAGCGTTTGAATTGCTTTACAACGATCCCGGTAATGCGATAGATCGCAGGGGACAGGATCAGGTTAAACAGCAACTCGATTGCGAAATTGACCAGGATGATAGCGCCAAAGAAATACCCCACGGACACGGCACCGGCCAAATAGGATTGCAGGGTTTTCATAATGACAAGCATACCAAGTAAGAAAAGGCCGGTATTGCAGATGGGTGCGGTAGCGGATGCCACGATCACAGAGCCAAAGCGCCAACGACCGTGGAGCGCACGGTGAACCAAGGGCGGAACAAAACCGGCCACGGTACCCTTTACAATGCAAATCAAAGCCGTCATAACGGGTTGATTGGCAAATAGGAATGCCGTGAAGGGATCGGAACCCAGCACACCGCACCAGACAAACACAAAAAGACCGAAGACAAAGCCAAGAAACGCGCCCGCTTTGACACCCAGGATCAGACCACCGATGACAATGGGGATCAGGACCAAAGACAGCGAGGTAGAACCCGGCATGGGAATTGCGCTGCCCCAAAGCTGTAGTACCACGACCAAGGCGGTCAGAATGGCCAGCGTGACCATATACTGGGTCTTGTTCTTGTGGAGTCTGCGAGGGCCGGAACGTGCCGCTGTGGCCGTTTTTGTGGTGGTTGCCGTATCCTGCTCCGGCAAGCCTTGATTTTTGTTTTCTTCCATGAGAAAACCTCCTTTGGGGACTTTACCCCATGCTGTCGCCTTGCCATTACAAGTGCAACGCAGTTCAAATTTATCTGTTCAGAAGGCAGCGCGCAACTGCATTCTTCCAAGATCTGTCGAAAATTTTCAAACACGTGTTGATTTTTTTGCTACTTTTCCGTCATTAAGAGTAGCCAATCGGTACAAGCCGCGATGGCTGAGCAGTCCGTCGTATTGCGCACCACGAGAAAGAAGCGGGAGCAATAACTCAGCCTCATCACCCGTGGCAATCACAGGCAATGTACCCTTTCCGATCTCCTTTTCAAAGCGAGCGATCAGCCCCTCTACTGCGGCAACGTGCCCCAGCACCACGCCCGATCGGATGCTGTCACCCGTGTTGGTACCAACAGCGCGTTGGGGCTGAGTCAACGAGACGGTTACCAGCTGTGCCGTGCTTTTTTTCAGCACGTCAGTGGACAATGCTACACCGGGCAAAATTGAGCATCCCAGGAATACGGGAGCCTCCTTCCCCTCGCAAACAGCGGAGAGCGTGGTAACAGCCCCCAAATTCAGCACAAGAAAGGGAGGCTTTTGCAATGCCAGCGCGCCGGCGGCCATTGCCACCAGATCAGCGCCGAGATCGCCGGGCACATCGGTGCGGATGGTTAATCCGGAGCGAAGGCCGGGCCCGACGGTGAGGCAGATCAAATCGGGATACAGCTGTTGCAGAGCGCGGCAGATCTCACCAGTCAGCATCGGCACCACCGATGCAACAATGGCCACCCGAGGCTTGGCTTCGGGAGCCTTTTGCGAGAAGGTAGCCCCCAACAAAGCAGCATATTCATCGGCCGTGCGCGGCGCTTGTGCCGCCAGTGATACCGTAGCAACGGGGATAGCGTCACGTGGATCTTTTCCTTTTTCAAATATCGCAAAAGACAAAATGCGATTACTTATGGTTACAGTCAGCACCATATGCGCTCCCCTTTCACAGTTTTCTTTATTGTAACGCGAGAAAAGAATTTTGTCAAGGCTTTGCGGCATCTTTACAAAGCAAAAGGAGCGGAGAACATAGGTGTTCTCCGCTCCTTTGAAATCAAGCCAAAGGGATACGATCTTATGACTCTTCTCCCTCACCTTGCGGCTGAGGCTCCTCGATCTTGGACATAATGCGATCAGCCCTTTTGATGCTTTTTTGTGCCTTGCGCTTGCGCTTTTCCACACCGGCCTGCTTTTTGGCGTTGGCCTTTTCCACGTCCTTTTCCTGCTTTTCCTTTTCCTCGCGGTCACGCTGCTCCTGCTCGCGCGCGGCAAGATCCATATAGCGCCCCTCCAACATTTCGCGGCCGATCTCCTTGAGATAAGCCGAAAGCGAGAGGATATCCAGAAGCGACAAAAAGAAATCGTAATCCGATTGGGTGGACAGACCGTCCTCCTTCAACATACCGTGCACGACCTCGCCTGCGCGCTTACGGTTATTTTCCTTTAGGCCCAAAAACTGATGGTAGGCGCGGATCATATCGTCACCGGCAAAGCCGCATTCCTCGCGTACACCGGTCAGCACCCGCTTGATCTCGTCAATGGAGAGCGTATTTTTCAATGCGTAGACCAACAGCATCTCCACAATGTGTGCGCGGGAATATTTTTTGCCCGTGATCGGGCTGATGAGCCCGTCCTTGGAATAGTTATTGACCATGGTTTTGGTCAACGCACGCCCTTGGTAACGAGGGGTGGATTCGTTATTTTTTTCGGCCACAAGGCTGAGGATCTGATCCAGATACAAATCAATGGCAGGGATATCGGTGTCAAACAGATCCACATCTCCCACCGCTGCCGCAATGCGCTCACACAGCTCCTGCTCTGTCATGGTCATCCTCCTTTTGTCATAAAATATACATTCACATTATTATATAACATAAAACGGCGAATTTGTCAACCCCGTCGCCGCATTTTGCGGTTTTGATAACCGCGACAAATAACAAGCGAGCCGCACGTATTGCGGCTCGCTTGTCTTTTTGCTATATCAAATGCCAAGGAAAGCGGCACCGATGATGCCGGCATCGTTGCCAAGCTCTGCCACGCAGATCTTGGTGAGAGACACCAGATCGCCGCCGTACTGCTCCTGGCGCACCAGGGGAATCAAGGGCTTTAACAGGTTTTCCTTTTCGTTGGAAACACCTCCGCCAAGAGAAATGACCTCGGGCTGGAAAATGTTGATCATATTGCCAAGACCAACGGCCAGATAGGACAGATATTTGTCCACGACCTCTTTGCCTGCCTCGTCCCCTGCACGCATGGCGTCAAAGGCGGTCTTGCCGGAAACCTTGCCCTTTTCGGCAACCAGCTTTTCAATCAGCGTTTCGCGGCCCTGCGCCTTGCACTCCTCCAGCTTTTCCTTGGTCATACGGATCAAGGCGGTGGCGGAGCTGTATGCCTCCCAGCAGCCCTTACGGCCGCAGGAACAGGGGGCGCCGTCCTTTTCGATAACGGTATGGCCCAGCTCGCCGCCGGCGTAGTTGAAGCCCGAGAATACCTTACCGTCGATGATAATGCCGCCACCGACACCGGTGCCCAGCGTGATCATCACCGACTTTTTGGTGCCCTTTGCGGCGCCGGCCACAGCCTCGCCCCAAGCAGCGGCGTTGGCGTCGTTTTCCACGTGAATATTGGCAATACCGGTGCGCTCACGGAGCATATCGCAGATGTGCAGCTTGCGGAAAGGCAGATTGTTGGAATACTCCACCACGCCGTCATCATGATTGGCAATACCGGGGCTGGCGATGCCGATGGCATCCACATCAGAGAGCGCAATGCCCTGATCGGCGCACAGCCGCTTGCAAAGCATGGCAATGTCGTCCACGATCAGTGCCGGATCGCGATGAGCATTGGTGGGAACGCTGTCCTTGCGTACGATCTGATAGGATTCATTCACAAGACCTGCGGCGATGTTGGTGCCGCCAAGGTCGATACCGATACGAAACATAATCTACCTCGTTTATACAAATAATTCTCCCCGCTCTTACACGGGAATACAGTTACATTATAAGAGATACTACAAAAAAAGTCAAGATACTAAGGCAAAAACACCGCAAAGATATTGTTCCCCATTTTGCCCCCACATTGTCGCAAAAAACGATACCGTATTGCTTTTTATGCAAATCAGTGTTCGTTTTTATCTGCAAGCAGGATCTGTGCATTGGTGCCATAAAAAACATCGTCGGCGCCCGCCATCATTTTACAAAAGTCCTCAAAGCGTCCCCATTCGTTGCGAATGTCAAATTCATAGGCGTGCCCCCATATGTAAAAAATCTGAGGGCGATCCGCCTTCATGGCCAAAAACCGCTCGCCAAGGCGGAACATTTCGTCCATCTCCACGTGATGATACACGGTCGGTTGGAATTCAAACAGATCGGTCTGCGGCTCAAAATGATGGGAGCTATCGGTGGTACGGCAATATTTCACACCCGTGCTTTGGCGAATGATATCGGCCACGCGCTTGCTGTGATTGATGCCACCGCCGGGATAGGCAAAGCCCACCACCTCATAGCCTGCCAGCTCGGAAAGGGCCAGTCGGTCCTCCTCCACCTGGCGAATGATCTCACGCTCATCGGTCATATTGGGCAAAAAGGGATGGGTTAAGGTATGGGCGGCAATCTCGTGCCCCACATACACGTGCCTGACGTCCTCCTTGCTCACCTTGTTGTGATGGACCGTTACACCGTCGCGCACCAGCGTTCCCTTGCCCCCGAGAAATCCCGAATTGAGGTTAAAGGTCGCCTTTAGCCCGTATTTGTTGAAAATCTCAATCAGATGGGCATCCTGCGTAACGCCGTCGTCATAGCTGAAGGTCAATGCCTTCATTTTTCCGCAAAACATATCTTCTCCTTTATCCAAAGCATTCGGCTGCACCGATCACATCCAATAGCTCGGGCTGCACGCCATCCCTGCCATAGGCATCTAAAAAGCGATCGGTATAAGCGGCCGTGCCAAGATTGAATTGCAACGTCCAGATGCCCCAGTACAGATCGATATGGCGGTCGCCAACGCCGCCGCTCCCCAGATCAATAAAAGCGCTGAAGCGCCAATCCTGAAGCATAATATTGGGCAAACAGTAGTCGCCGTGCAGCAGCACATCCTGGCGCAAGGCGCCGCGCGCCTCATCCACTATCCGCCACGCCTCCCGTGCGCTCAAATGGCGCAGCCGCTCGGGCAGATAGGAAACATCAAAGACCCCTGCCGCGAACCGCCGGTCTACGGTTGCAAAATAGTCGGCCGTGCGGTGAGGCACAGGGCAACCTCCGGCATCGGTCTCGTGAAGCTTACGCAGCAGTTCTGCCAGCAAATCGCACAAACGGGTGGGGTTTTTCAGGTATTCCGCATGGGTGCAATCCTCGCCCCCGGCACGGGCGGTAAGCAACCAATCCTCCTCTGCTGAAAGGTATTCCAGCACGGCGGGGGAAAGCCCCTTTTGATGAAAATAACGCCCCAACTCCGCCTCCTGCTGCAAGGTACCTTTAGATGCTTTTTTCAGATAGTATCCGCCATCCCGCTCCAGATAAAACACGCGCGCTTCGGGTGAGCAGCTGCTGTCATAAACAGCAGTCCCCTGCAGCAAACCGCGAAGTGGTTGAGGGAAAGACTCCGGGGAGACGGTCACACGCGTGCGCTTCAAGACTGCACCTCTCTGCGTGCCGCAATACCGCAGCCGCGAGTGAAGGTCACGCGCTGCGGCGCAGAGCCATCCACCTGCTGTACACACAGATCCACCGAGGAAGCGGTCTGCAAAAAGCGAGCCAGGTCGTAGGTGTCACGCACGTCATCAGGCAGATACATACCGCACTTGGGTCGGTAGGGCGTGTCGTGGTGATAATCGCCGCCACAGGTCAGAATTTTACCGTACCGTGTTGCGATTTCAGCCATTTCCTCCAAATAAACGTCCTCATACTTCGGGTGGCAGTTCACTTCAATGCCATCCAAAAGCTCCACATCCATCAGGCGCCTTTTGATGCGGTAAGGATGCGCTTGGATCAGCACACCACCCGCCTCCTTGACCGCACGATAAAGCTGCTCTTGAGTATAATCATACATTTGGGTATGAGCGCGGACGAAATCAGGGCCCACACCATAGATCACCAAATGCACAAGCTCATATCTTGTCATTGTGACCTCTACACCAAAGATCAGCCCCATATGCATCTGCTTTGCAAGGGCGACCGCCTGCCCATATTCGGCCAGATAACGTTCGGAAAAGGCGCGGTGGTCGCCATCGGGCATATATTTAGAAGTGTTCTGATAATGGTTGCAAAGCACAAGACCATCCATACCGTTTTCCCGGGCGATGCGCAGGGCATCACCGGCATTTACCTTGCAGCAAACGCTGATGCCCGAGGAATGTGCGTGAAGATCGAATAGCATGTTGATTCCTCTTTCTTATTGGTAAGTCAAGCGGTAGTAAACATCCTTTTCCCAGACCGTGCCGGCTTTGGGGGCCGTTTTACCACCGATTTCAAAATAGATCTTATTATCCAGTGCTTTTCCATAACGAATGCAAAGATCGGCTGACAGCTGATCGATGGGGATGCTGCCGGCCACCACAGTAAAGCCGCATTCAAGCGCAAGGCCGCTTTCTTTACCATAAACCTTAACCGACCATGCAGGGGTATTTTTACATACTGTATCGCAGTATTTTCCCCCTGCATCGGGGCCATAAGGCGTGGTATCAAAGGTGGTAAGCAATGCCCCCTTGCCGTCATAAAACTCCACCGTATCGGTCAAAACGCGCGACGGATCTTTGGGGTCCAGTCGTTGCGCCGTAAGCATAGGTGCATAGGCAGCGTGCAACGGTTTGGCATCCGATAGCCATTCAATGTGCTGAAAAAGCTGCACCGTATTTTCAAAAACCGTATATTTTTGCTTATGGAGCACTAATTTCTCATCAGGGGTGTTGCAACGGGTCATGATCGACTCCTGCAAAAAGGTCAGCTGTGTAAAAGTGGCAAAACGGGGCTGGTTTAAGGCTGTTTTTTGCCCATCAATAATCAGCTCTGCAAAGGTCATAACCTCGTCCCCGTGAAAGCCCCCAACAAAGTCACCGGCCCCCTGCTCGCGAAAGGCAAAACCGATCTCGCCCCCCTGCAAAGCACGAAAGATGGGGGTGAAGGTCTCGCCCTCCAGGCGCCCCACATAAGCCTCGCGGATGCGATAGAAGGCGCGGTTAGCCGGATCATTGGGGCCATCGGAAAAGCCCAATGCGGGGTTGATGGGATTTTCTTCATAACGAAAACGATACTGCACGTGATACCCCTCTCGCCCGGCAGGCAGATAGAGGTAAAAATCGGCATAAGCGCACCCTGGTTGGGGTGGCAAAATATGCAAATACGATGGCATAGAATTCCCCTTTCACGTCAAAGCGCGCCAATAGCACGCAGGATCTGCCCAGTGGTAAGCGCAGTCTCGGTATAAGTCAGTGTTTCCATGGAAAAGGGCAACGGCCGTTCCCCCTCCAGCAGGATCAATCGGCGATTTTTCAGCAATCGCCCGGTGTTTTTTTGCACGGCGGCACGCACCGATGCTCGCTTGATTTGCTCGGCGTGATCCACCACTTCCTGTAGCGTATCAAACTGCCCCAAGAGCTGTGCAGCTGTTTTGGGGCCCACCCCGGGCACGCCGCGGATATTGTCGGCCGTGTCGCCCACCAGCGCCTTGAAATCGGCATACTGTGTGGGAAAAATGCCGAATTTTTCAAAAATGGATGCAGGGGTCAGAATCGCGGTATGATCTCCCCGATAGCGCAGAACGGACACCCTGTCGGTGATCAGCTGAAAGAAATCGCTGTCAAAGGAGGAGATCACCAGCTCATCCGTCGGCATTTGCCGTGCATAGGCGGCGATCCAATCGTCGGCTTCACAATCGGTAGTTTCAGCATACGGTATCTGTAGCAGCTCCAGCGCCGCTTGGATATAAGGGAGCTGTGAAAAGGGATTTTCCTCCTCCGACACGTTGCTATAATCGGGGCGATTGGCCTTATAATCCGCATCCAGATCCCGGCGTGCATTTTGACATTCTCCGTCAAAAAACACCGCTACGTGTGTGGGATTTGTGGTCTGCAAGATCTTCAAAAGCGCCCCTACAAACCCCAGCACGCCTTGTACGGGCATGCCGTTTTTGCCCACAATACGAGAAGGCATACCAAAAAACATCTGAAACAGCAAATTGCTGCCATCCACGATCAAAAGCTTGCTCATATTACGACTCCACGGGCAATAGCAACATGCAATCCCCCAGTATCACCGTATTGTGAGCGATGCGCGCGGTGGTCTGCGTGCTATAAAGTCCCTTTTGATTGGTGTGTCGCACGTAATGCTCGGCATCGGCCGAGGCAATATCCACGCGCAAGCGCTCGCCACGGCGGATCTGAAACGCATGCTCATCAAAGGCAAACTGCAATGTTACCGTATCTCCCGGTGTATAATCGCCCCGTTGATAGCAAAGAGATGTTATATCGTCGCGCAGGCCAAAGTCGCCCTGCTCCTTTTCGATACTGATACGCACGTAAAAGCAGGTATCCTCGCAGTCGGAGCGCACGCAAAGCCGCGCGCTCATTTTGCCCTTCACCAACACATCCTCTTCAAAGGGAGCGGTATAAACCGATAGGATATCGTGGCGGGAGTTGGGCGGATCCTGATAGGAGCTGCCGCCGAAATTGCAGGAAAGTCCGCCCTTGAAGCGCGGAGGATCGAAGGGATTATAGGTGTAGGCTCGTTCTCCCTCTCCAAGAGAGACCGAAAACATCTTGGAGGTGGGGGCAAAATCATCCGTAGCCCAACGGTTTTCAAACAAGCGGTAATAGGTGACCTTCCCTTTGGCAAAGGGCGAAGCGCATCGGCCGAGAATGTGATCGAACCAATCCAACTCATATTCCGCCCCAAACTGCTCTTTGCGCTTGCCGTTTTCAAAGGCAATAGAAGTGGCAGGATCAAAGGTATCTCCGTGATCGTAAGGCGAGACCACAAGAGCGCTGCGTCCTCGGCTTTCGGGGCTCATACGGTTCCACATATCAAAGATACCGCCCGTGTACAGATCATAAAATCCCGTTGTGAACAAAGCCGGGAACGAAAGCTGCTCGGTGGCTGCTCTTGCATCCGCGCCGCCGTTATGGCTCTGCCAAAAGGGATCTGTGGGGCGCGGTGAGCGCAGCATTTCGTCAAAATCTGCCACTTTTTCGTCAAACACAGTTTGCGTGAAATCGCACAGGGGCAGCATTTCAAAGCTCCCTTTGGTATAATGCTTATTCCGCTTGGTTTTCTTTTTGTACATACCCACGTACCAGTTGCCGTGCAATCCCTTTTTGAAAAAGCCGTTGCGATAGCAAATGTTGTATCGCTCGCTATCCTGAATGCCGAAGATGGCACCCTTGATGTCCTCTTCAAAGGGGGCGGCACAATAATGCACCGACGTGAGATAGCTGCCACCCTTTAAAAGCAGCGTTCCGTTGTAAAAGGGCTGCTGACGGACCCAACGGTACAGAGCCTGCGTATCGTCACGCTCGTTGATATAGGGGATGCAATCCCCCGAGCTCTTTCCACGACCGCGACAATGCTGCAGCACCACCGCATAGCCACGGGAAAGCCAAGGAGCGTGTGAAGCACGATATTGCTGACAGATCTCCTGCTCCTCCATCTGCTCGGTGGCATCCACGTAAGGGGTACGGACGATCACCGTAGGAAAGCTCCCTTTCTCATCGGGCAGCAGTACAGCGGTGAATAGCTGCGCCCCCTTGCAGGGCATATAGACATGATAGATCTTGGGGGTCATGGGATCACCTCGTATCCGTTCTTTTTGGTAGGAATGGCGCAGCTGCTATCCAGCAGATCGGAGAGCGCCACGTTCAGCTTTTGGTATTCGTTGGTCAGAATCGTATCCATACCCATAATCAGAAATTCCCGTGCTTCTTGGATATCGTCCGACCAAAAAACGTTGCAACGGATGCCGTTTTTGTGCGCAAGTTCAATTTTCTCGCGGCTGAAATGGCCCTTGACAAACTGTACCTTTTCACACCCCAAAGCAATGGCACGTTCTACCACAAGGTCGCGGGCATCGCCGCCACCAACGCAGCGCTTCAGATGAGGCGCAAGACGGCCCAGCTGAGCCAGTACCGTGTCATTTCCGCTCATAAAGTACACATACTGCTCACAATCGTAAGCGTCGATCAAGGCAATGATCCGTTTCAGATATTCCTCGTTTAACGGGTCAGTATTATTGCGGCTTTTGATGTGGATATTCATCACCGTATGGCAAGAAAAGCGTTGCAAGATCTCCTCAAGAGTCAGTATTCGCAACCCTTGATAGGCCCCTTCAAAGCCTTTGCCGAAATCCAGCGCCTTCAGCTCTGCCAGCGTATGATCCCACACGCGCCCCTCGCCGTTAGAAACGCGATCCAACTTGCTATCGTGAATGGAAACGATGGCACCGTCCTTGGTTTCCCATAGATCGAACTCGATCTCGGGAGCCCCCAGCGCCACGGCGGCACCAAAAGCGGGAAGGCTGTTTTCGGGTGCAACGGTATTCATGCCCCGATGGGCGCAAAGACGAGGATAGGACATCAAATGATCCGGCAGACAAATGGCGCTGCCGGCCGGGCGGTATTTCCAAGGGCGGCGCCCTGCCTCAATGTATTCAAAATGTGCGGCATCCGGGTTGCCGTAACCGGCAGGCTTATAGTACTTCTGGTGCGGATCGATCTCACAGGTTTCCATCCCCACGCGGTTCCCCAAATTCAATAGCGTGCGCCCATCGGGTGCCACCACCATAGTGCCGCCGCCCACATCCGATTGCTCGTCCATACTGACCGAGGAGCGCACCACATAGGCGTTGGTGTTATAGGCCATAAAACGGCTCATCAGTTCAATGGCATCCAGTCTGTCCGAGCGCTGATGAGAGCAACCGATGATCACATCGGGGTGACGACGTGCGATATTGGCAAAATTTTCATAAAAATAGAAGTCATAGCAGGTCAAAAAGCAATAGCGAACCCCCTCGATCTCCACCACCTCGGGTACGGAAAATTCGTAGGAATAGGCCGCATCCATTTGGCGGCGAAACACCTCGCCATTGGTGGGATGCTGCTTGAAATAATGCCCCACGATATGGCCCTGCCGATCAAAGGCATAGGTGGTATTGCGCAGGCCAACACCTGTGTCATACAACGCGTTTAAAAACAGCACGCTATGGCACCGTTTGGCGGTTTCGGCCCCCTTGGCCAAAATGGCATCGGTATAGCGACGATGGCTTTCTAAAAACTGATCGTATCTCTTGGCCAGTGCAGGCACATCAGTGGCCTCCGGCAGCACGATCAGGTCCATACTGTCGTCACAGCGATCCATTGCCTCCAACTGCCATTGAAACAGCTGCTCTGACATTTCCCAATCCGCAGAATAGTGGGGCTGAATGACACAAATCTTCATAACGGTGCTCCTTTTTATGTTTGATGCTTTCTTTTCATTGATAGGCAAACGGCGTTCGACCACACGGACTGGCACACGGCATTACTCACACAAATTCGATGTGGCGAATGTCGGTGCACGAGGTTGTGATTTGCGGAATGCGATTGGCAAAAACGCCTTCGTAATTAAAGTGAATATGTCCGGCAATGATGGCCTTGATCTTTGGCTCGCGTTGGATGTACGCCACCGCTTCGCGGGTCACGTCATCGGCTCTCTGCTGCTCCAGGCGATCGGCAGGATACCCCTGCATCAAGGCCTCGGGCACACCGACCAAATAGGCGCAGGGTGATTTTTTCATGATCACATCGTATAGTGCCCGCTCATAAAGCGGATTGTGTAAAAGCAACACTATGGGCATTTGCTTGCTGACCTCGGCCTTCAAAAAGGCCAGCTGATCTACATCAAACAAATAATAGCCGTTATCCAATGCCACAAAGTTGACATCGCCGATCACGCGCGAGGACATACGAATATTGTTTTTGAATGCGGTTTGCACGATAGCAAGGCTTTGATTGCGATAAGCCGCATCCTCCTTGGCTTCTCCAACATAAAGAGAAAATTCGTGATTTCCGGCGGCCATAAAGCAATCGTTTTTATCGGTGAATTCCTTGGCCTTTTCCAGATTGGCGATCGAAACAAAATCCAACAGATCGCCGGTGTGCAAGATCGGAATTCCCTGCTCCCTGGCCAGTTGGCACGCACGCTCTAACGTTTGCTCAGCACCGGGAAAAATCTTTTTCCGTTTTTCAGCCAGCAAGACCTTGCGTTCGCCGTCACGCAGATCCGCATCAGTCAAATGGGTATCCGAAATATGCACCACCCGAAAGGGTGATTTGATACCAACCGATACTATCGTTTCAATGATATTCATATGTGTCACTTTCTCTCTGCACTCGCAGTTGCATTTTTATGATTTGCACTTGCAGTAATCTTCTTTCACCGCATTATATATCATCAAATAGTCATTTGTCAAAACGGTGTCTATCCCCATTTCAAAATAGCGGCGTGCTTCGCCCGGATCATCTGCCCAGAAAACATTGCAACGAATGCCATGAGCATGCGCTTTATCAATGCTTTCCTGATTAAAATATGGCTTGAACAGCTGCACTTTATAAGCGCCGAGCGCAATAGCACGGTCAACGATAGACATCGGGTCCTTATTGCCGTCCCATCCTACACAAACCTTAAGATCCGGGGCATATTTCATCACTCGCTTGATGATTTCATCATTGGTCGTCATAAAGTAAATATGCTTTTCACAGTCGTATTTGCGAATCAGCGCAATGATTTCCTCAATCATCGGTTTTTCAAAATTACAGTCCCATATTTTGACGTGGATATTCATAATCACTCGACCTGCGAATTTTTTCAGAATTTCTTCGAAGGTTGGAATTTTCAAGCCTTTGAATTTTTCACCGTGCTTTATGCCAAAGTCAAGCTGCAACAGCTCTTCATACGTATGCTCGTAAATTTTACCGTTTCCGTCACTTACTCTGTCAAGCGTACTGTCGTGACAGGAAACCAGCACGCCATCCTTCGTTGACCATAGATCAAATTCGATTTCCTCTGCTCCGAGAGCAACTGCCGCCCCAAACGCAGGCATACTGTTTTCGGGAGCTACGGTATTGAAGCCGCGGTGCGCGCAAAGGCGTGGATATCTCATAACGCTGTCAAAAGGAACCACCGACGCACCGCCATTTCTGTAAAGCCACGGTCTGCGTCCCTCTTCAATGTATTCGTAGTGCGATTTCAGCTTACCAAGATGTCCTGCGGGCTTATAATATTTGTTCTTCGGGTCAATCTCACAAATACCGAGTCCTACGTTACTCTTCATATTGAGAAGCATTTCACCTTTGGGCGAAACCACCATACTGCATCCACAAAGTTGCGATTCTTCTCCAAGCGATACAGATGCGCGTATCAGGTGTGCATTTGTATTATAGCAAAGAAATTGATTGATGATCGCAAGCGCATCGTGACGGTCGGTGCGTTGCAAGGAGCATCCGATAATGATATCTACATTTTCGCGTGCAATTTTTGCAAAATTTTCGTAGAAATAGAAATCATAGCAGGTAAGAAAAGCAAATCTTAATCCTTCAAGCTCCAAAACATATGGCGGCGACACCTCGTAGCTGTACGCTACGTCAAGCTCGTGACCGCCCTCGGCATCGGTCTTAACCTCACTGGGTGCGGGGTGCGCCTTGAAATATCGACCGACGATATTGCCATTTCTGTCAAAGACGTGAGTGGTATTGCGTATGCCGTTTTCGGTTTCATATCCCGCATTGACAACGACAAGCGAATTACACCGCTTAGCTGCTTCGCTTGCCTTTCCCAGAAGAACAGAATTATATCGCTTTACCGCATTATAAAATCCGTCCTTTCCCTTCACGTCCGCAAGAGCATCGCTGTATTCTGGAAGGACGATTAGATCCATACTTTCATCGCATCTATCCAGTAAATCAATCAACCCTTGAAAGCATTCGCTTAAATCTTTTTCATCAAAAGAATAATAAGGCTGTATTACGCAAACTTTCATTGCCTTTTTCCTTTCTTTGATATGTTATACCGTACTGCTGTAAAATGCACTTTTGAGGTTTGAACAAAAGTCACATTTGTCCTCAATTGTTTCCCTTTGCGGTGGTGATGGATTTTACAAGCACACCTCTGCCTTTGCGAGTATCTACCTCATCGCAGACGGCGATTATACGTAAAGCAAGAGCTTTTACTCTTGTTCGCAGTTCTGAATCTTTCATAGCTTTTCTCCTTTGGGATTATTGGTGAAGCCTGATAAGGTGAAGTTACTCACTCCGTTCGTAGTGAAGTTGTTCACTTCGTTCACAGTGAAGTTTTGCTCCTTCGTCGCAAAGTGAAGTTAAGTTCGCATGAAACTAATATTCACTTGCGCCACTTGTGGCGCAAACTTCACTGCCGATAGGCAACTTCACTTTCGCAAGAAAACCTCACTCGCCAAAGGCGAACTTAGTTGTCGAGCCGACATGTGAGACACACGACGGACTCGACGTGGCTCAAGACTCCAAAAGGTCTCAAAATAGTCGAAAAATGGGGGTGGGAACTCCAAAAGGTCTCATTTTTCGTTCAGAGAGGGCTTTAGTTATAGAGTCAGTTTTATATCCAACACGGCACTTGCGAATATGGAATTTCTTTCATACTCACCAACGAATAAGACTTCGTTTCATATTCACAAAGACAGTATTCGTAGCCGTTATTTCTCCATCTGTGCACAGGCACATATAAAATTTCTCCGTCGCTCGAAAAACTGCCACAGACATCTATAGCCTCATAAGAACGCGGAAGCGTAACTTTCAACTTTTGTGTAAAATCTTCTAAGGATATGATATAGAAATGCTTGCCGTTTTCCAAGGCAAACAGTTCGGTTTCATCGGGTTTTACATCTCCCGTATACAAATAATTGTATCCTCTAATTTGATTGAGCTTAGCACCCGTTTTCTTATCCGATATAACGACGCTCCCGCCCATAATATGAATAATAAACTTATCTGTATTTATAGTGAAATCCCAACGTGAATCACAGTCGAATACCCTAATCCACTTCCCGTCAAAAGTCGTTTTATTCATATTGCTTTTACCTCCTTGTCAGACAAACGACGGACTCGACGTGTCCGGTACGAGGAAAGAGGTCAACCGGCGTAACGGGGCCGATCTCATAGCCAAGTTTGCGCAAGAGGGCGCAATCGCGAGCAAGCGTATCAGGGCCACAAGAAACATAGACAATACGAGGAACATTGCGAGAGGCTAAGAAATGTAGCAGCTGCGCATCGCAGCCCTTTCGGGGAGGGTCCAAAATGACCACGTCGGGGTGTAGTGTGCCGCGCTGGCACTCAACAGGGGCAAGAAGCCCCTGGGCATTGGCGGCATCGCCGCAATAAAATGCAGCATTTTTAATACCGTTCAGCGTTTTATTGACATTTGCGCATTTTACGGCGGCAGGAACGATCTCAATACCGATGACCTCCCCAGCACGCTCTGCCATAGAAAGACCGATAGTGCCGGCGCCGCAATACAGATCTAACAGCAGCCCGGTGCCGTCAAGCCCTGTGCGCTCGGCAGCAAGGCCATAGAGCAGCTCAGCAGCATCGTGATTGACCTGATAAAAGGAGGCCGGCGCAATACGAAAGCGCTTACCACAAAGAATATCTTCAATATAGGGATTGCCATAAAGGGTGTGGTAGATCTCCCTCAGCACCACATTGGTGCGCTTTTTGTTTTCGTTGACCAACACCGAGGTCACGGTCGGGTGCTTTTGCAACAGCTCTCCCACAAATTCCAACGCATGGGGCAGCTCCCGGCCGTTGATGACGGGGCAAACCATAATCTCCCCCGTGCCCACGCCCTGGCGCAGATACAGGTGGCGAATAAGGCCCGTTCCGGTCTCCTCGTCATAAGCAGGAACGCCCTTTTTGGTATAAAAATCGCAAAACGTATGCAAAATTTCGCCAAAAATCGTGGGCTGTAGCGAGCAAGCTTCCCCGGGCACTACGCGATGGGTCTTGGCGGCATAAAAGCCACCGTAAAGGCCAGTTTTGCCACCCGTTATGGGGTATTCTGCCTTATTGCGATAACCCATGGTCTGCCCCGTGGTTCGCACCGGCTCTACGGTCACATCCGAGAGTCCTGCCTTACGGAACATATGGGTGACCAGCTCACGCTTCAGCTCCAGCTCGCGCTCATAGGTCAGATAGCGATAAACACACCCACCGCACGAGGCAGGCGCGTCACAGTAACCGTCAACACGGTCGGGAGAGGCCTTGACCAGCTCCAGCACCTTGCCCACGGCGAAGGTCTTATTGACCTTGATGACCAGCGCACGCACAGTGTCCCCTGCCACAGCGCCTGCCAAAAAGACCGCACGCCCATCCGGAGCGTGCGCCACGCCGCAGCCCAGGTTATTCAGGTCGGTGACCTCCAACAAAAGCTCGTCTCCCTTTCGCAGCTCAGACATAGAATTCCTCACCCGTTTCCAAGCAAATGCAACCCAGTGCGCCACCGTCGCGCAGACCACAATCCAAGCGGATCAAACCGTCGGTGTGCTGAATTTTATGGTCTGCGGTGGCCGTACAGCCAACGATCAAGGTGCGATCCGCAAAAAAGACGGCTCCCTCCTCGGCGGGCACAAAAAAGTCCTCGGGCTGATAATCGTCCAGTTGGGCGTCGGGGTCAAAATCGGCAATGCCGGCATAGACCAGCACATATTCCCGGCCTGCGGCCTCGACCTCCTCAAACAGTGCAAACTCGGACAAATAATCCAGCACACCCTCACGCATATCGGCATCCAACGCGCGGAAGCCATCCAAAGTGGGCTTGCCGCCGTCCGCTGCCCAGGCCGTCATTTCAGATGCAAATTCGGGGTCGGGCATGGCACCGCTTTTCAGCATTTTATCAAAGCCGGCCAGCATACGCAGGGCCAAAAAGTCGTGCGCTCCTGCAACCGGATAGATATTAGCGCGCATACTCATGTCTGTCAGCACTTCCATGCCCTGCTCACCGTAATCGGCCACATCGCCAATGACATATAAAATATCCGTATCCTTTAAGTTGATGGTCTGCAGAAGCTTTTGATAGCGATCCCATTCTCCATAAATGCCGGCAGTCACGTAGGTCATATTCGTTCTCCTTTACTGTTTGTTACGAGTCACAAGTTGGATGGTGGCATTTGCGTAAACATCTACCGTAGCCGTAGGAACAGCTTGCCGCACCCATGCGGCCAAGGTATCGCAAACGGGGCGTTCGGTGGCGAAATGTCCGGCCTCGATGAGGGCGATCCCCTCCTCGGCGGCATCCAGCATACGGTGATAGCCAATGCGGCCCGCCAGGAACAGATCCACATCGGGGCGTGCAGCGGCAACGCTTACAAAATCGGCGCCCTCGCCGCCAAGCACCATAATACGCTTCACAGTCTTGCGTTCTCCGATCAACGAAACGGCGGATGTGTTCAGCTTTTCGCATACAGTTTGCGCAAATTCCTGTGCAGAGACGACCTGCGGCAGCGTGCCAACCCTTGCCATCTCCTCGCCCTCAGGGCCTGCCTTTTCGATATTCGTGAGACCAAACAGCTGGCACAAAACATCGTTAACACCGCCCTCGGCGGCATCCAGACGGGTATGGAAGCTCATAGCCGCCACCCTGCCCAGTACAAGGGTCAGCAGCTTGCGAGGGAGCGGCTTTTCGGGCGTCAGCTCCTTGATGCCACGAAATAGCAAAGGGTGGTGGGTCAGCAGCACATCATAGTGCCCCTCTACCGCCTTTTGTACCACCTGCTCGGTAGCATCCAGCGCCACCAACACACGTTCGATCTGCCGGTCACGATTCACACAGCAGGCAAGGCCATCGTTATCCCATTCGGCCGACAGGGCGCGAGGGGCCTTTTGCTCGATATATGCATATAATTCTTTAACAGTCATAGTATTTTCCTCTCTCATTGGATTTCAGCCAGAATAGAAAAAAGCCGGGAGTGCCCGGCTTTGATCTTTTATTGTGCGGACAGGAACTCGTTCAGTTTCTTGACCAGCTCATCGGCGTTGGTGCCGTGTACGGCACAAGCATCGGCAATGGACTCACCGCGAGAGGCGGGGCAGCCCAGGCAATGCATACCGATCTCGAAGAAAAATTTTGCGGTGCCTGCGTTATAATCCAGCACATCACCGATAATACTTTCTTTGGTAACCTGCATGAGAGGATCCTCCTTTGATATCATTCACTTTATTATACCTTCTTTTCAGGGGTTTGTCAACCAAGGGACTTTACTTTTTGCAAAAAACTTGCTATACTGATTACAGCCCCAAGGTTTCCAAAAGGTCTTGCTTTTGACGATATCCAAGGGAAGATGCCACTAGCGTGCCGTTTTTTACAAGGGCCACATAGGGGATAGACGTAATGCCGAACAGCTTGGCCAGTCCCATTTCCTCATCCACATTGACCTTGCCCACAGCAAGCTCGGGATGCTCAGCAGCGATCTCCTCCACAATGGGAGTCAGCATGCGGCACGGGCCGCACCAATCGGCATAAAAATCAAGCAGGACGGGCTTGTCCGCGTGGATCAGCTCCTCATATCTTTTGGCATTGACGTGTTCTACAGACATGGCAATAACCTCCTTTTTATGTACTGCCTTTATTATACCCGAAATTCGCACAAAAATCAAGAGAGGATGTGTAACAAATGAAAATCAAGGAAAACCCGGATAAAGAAGTGGTCAAGACCATTCGCCAAGGGCTGGAAATGACCGGTGGCTATTGCCCCTGCCGGCTGGAGCGCACCCCGGAAAACAAATGCATGTGTGAGGAGTTCCGCGCCCAGATCGCAGACCCGAATTTTGAGGGCTTTTGCCATTGCTATCTCTATTACAAGGAAAAATAAAACGAGGGATTTATGAATAGTACCCTACCCCAAACGCTTTCCTGGCAGCGTATTACACCGCAGCTGCAGCAGGAATATCAACGCATTTTTCAGCAAGCGCCCGGCAGAGCTGCCGACCGCTCTTTTGCCAACCTCTACCTTTGGAGTGACACGTATCACGCCTCCATTGCCTTTGCTGAAAACCGCATTTTTGTTCGATTTTCAGCAAACGGTACAGGATTTTCTTATCTTTTTCCCTTGGGCAGCGGCGATTTGGATACCGCCCTTTCCGCCATTCGTGAGGAGTGTATGGCAGCAGGCACCCCCTTTACACTGGTAGGAGTGACCGAGGAGGAATTGACTCTTTTACAAAAAAGCAAGCACCCCATTTTGGCGGTGGACGAAGCGCGTGATATGGCGGATTACCTCTACGATGCCACATCACTTGCCACCCTATCGGGTAAAAAACTGCACGCCAAGCGCAATCACATCAACGCCTTCAGCGCACAAAACAACTGGAGCATACGCCCTCTGACGGCGCAGGATGCTCCTCTTTGCCGGGAGATTCTGGCCGCGTGGTCGGCCGAACGGGAGAGCGACAGCACCGCTGCCGAGCAGGCCGCTATCGAACGTGCCTTTGGCGCCTTTGACACCCTTTTGCTGGAGGGTGCCCTTCTCGCGGTAGACGGCACGCCCGTTGCTTTTACCGTTGGCAGCATGACCACGCCTGACACGTTGGACGTCCATTTTGAAAAGGCGTTGCCCACCGCAAACGGTGCTTTTCCCACCATCAACCGAGAATTTGTGCGGATGATGCAGGCAAAATTCCCCACGCTACAATGGATCAACCGAGAGGATGACATGGGGCTGGAGAACCTGCGCCGCGCCAAGCTTTCCTATCGCCCTGCCCTACTGTTGCACAAGCACCGTGTGGTGATGGCGTGATCCGTTTTGGGCACTTCCCCAAAATCGCCCAATGGCGCACTCTTGTAATTTCCATTATTTTGTGTTATAATAATACTGTTATCGTGCGTATTCGCACGTACTGTTTGGAAAGAGAGCTGCACTATGGTCTGGAAAATTCTGCTTTGTATTTTGTTTGGTTATCTGATCGGAGGCATTAACCCCTCTTATATCATTGGTCGCATCAAGGGCTTTGACATCCGTCAAAAGGGCTCCGGCAACGCCGGCGCCTCCAACGCCGTGATCACCATGGGAAAGACGATTGGCATTTTCAGCGCACTGTTTGATATCGCCAAGGCTACCGTTTGCTATCTGGTTGCCCCTTTGATCTTTGGCGACTTTGCCTTTGCTGCAGAGGTGGCCGGTGTTGCCTGCATTCTTGGTCATATGTTTCCTGCCTATATGAAATTCAAGGGCGGCAAGGGCTTGGCCTGTCTCGGTGGCGTTCTGCTGGCAATGGATTGGCGCTTTTTCTTGCTGATTCTGGCAACCGAAATCGTTATTTGCGTGGTGTGCAACTATATTTGCGTGGTGCCGATCACGGCTTCGATCCTGACCCCCATCGTTTACGGATTGTTTGGCGCACAGGGCGTAGCCCCCTGGTTTTATCATGCCGAAAACGGCTGGTGGGGTGCAGCAATTCTTTCCATCGCCACCATTGCCATGCTCTATCGCCACATTCAAAACATTCATCGCATCTTCATCGGAACCGAAATGCATTTTAACTATCTTTGGATCAATCAAGAGCGCAAAACTGCCGAAAAGGAGCGTATCCGTCAAAATACCGAAAAGCACCTGCAAAAAAAGGCAGAGCGCCAGAAGGCTAAAGAAAACATCCCCCAATAAGGAGGTATTTTATGAACATTACGTTATATGGCGCTGCAAGCGACCGCATTGACCGCGCTTATATCGAGCGCGTGGAGGAGTTGGGCCGCGCAATGGCGCGACGTGGACACACTATGGTGTTTGGTGCAGGCTCCACCGGTCTGATGGGAGCCGCCGCAAGAGGTATGTCTGCCGAGCATGGACATATCGTTGGCGTTACCCCCCACTTTATGCACGATTTAGAGCCTGTCAGCACTCTTTGCACCGAGGTGATCAATACCGAGACCATGGCCGAGCGCAAGACCATTATGGAAAACATGGCCGACGCCTTTGTGATCGTGCCCGGTGGCATTGGCACCTTTGACGAGTTCTTTCAGATTTTGACCTTAAAGGTGTTGGGCCGCCACAACAAGCCCATCATCCTTTACAACATCAACGGTTTTTGGGACAACATGATCTCGGTGATCGGCACTGATCTGATCAAGGGCTTTATCAACACCCATACCGCTGACTGCTTCTGCATTTGCGAGACCCCTGAATCGGTGTTCCACGAAATTGAGGCTCCCGATCCCGAGGATAATCAAGGCTAACAACCCCTGTGAGACCGATTTTGCTGACCCGAGATCGGTCTTTTTCATCAAAGGAGGTATGATATGTTGAAAAAAAGTGTATGCTTGCTTTTGTGCGTGTTTATGATCCTTCCTCTCTTTACCGCCTGCTCCAAGGACGGTAAGGAGATCGAGCTGGTGGCCGAGGGCTTTAGTGAATATGTGATCATTGCCCCCGGCGGTACAGACAACAAGAGCAAGGCCGAAAACAAAGCGGCATTGGAGCTTTACGATGCCATTCGCAAAAAGACCGATGCTACGCTGGAGTGTAAAAGCGATGCACAAAGCGGCAACAGCACCGAGCCTGAAAAGGCAAAGGAAATTTTAGTGGGTGCCACCAATCGCACAGCTTCGAAAAACACCTTGAAGGAGCTACGCGCCAAGGACTATGTGATCACTTATGAGAACGAGCGTGTGATCATTCTGGGCGGCAGCGCCGAGGCCACGGCAGAGGCGGTCAAATATTTTATTGATACATACGTCAATGAAGCCGAAAAAACCGTAACTGTTTTCTCAAAGCGGAACGACCTGGTCGAATATGCCTACCCGGTTGGACACCTTTCCATCAACGGTGTGCCCCTGCAGGAGTACACCATCGTCTACCCCAAGGCCGCCAAAGACTCTACCTCCTCTACCTTGATCACCTACTATACCGCCATTGCGCTGGCTGATTTCCTATATGAAAACGCCGGTATCCTGCTGGATGTAGTCCCCGACAGCACCGCCTCCAGCGACTATGAGCTGTTGATCGGCAACACCAGCCGCCCCGAGAGCAAGGCGGTGACGGGCACCACCCTTGCCGACGACGAATATCTGCTAATGCAAAGTGGCTCTAAGATCGTGATGATGGGCAACTCCCATATGGTTGCCGGCGCTGCCAGCGCCCTGGTCAATCAGCATTTCAAATCTCAGGGCGTGAACGTGGATATTGATGCCACGGCCATCCCCACCACGGCCCAAGGTAAGACCTTTACCTTTGAAAAGGCCACCTCTGCCATTCTGATGATCGGCGACGGCATGGGTAACAATCACATCAATGCCACCCTGGCTGACAACACCTTAAAGGATTTTGTGGCGCGTGATCTGCCCTATCAGACCTTCTGCACCACCTCGTCACAATCGGTACTGAACGGAAAGACCACCTACACCGATAGCGCGGCCGCCGCCACAGCGTTGGCCACAGGCTATAAAACGCTGAACGGCTACGTTGGCATGGACCCCAGCAAGACCAGTCGTCAGAACATCCGCGAGGTAGCGCACGCCGCCGGCGCACGTACCGGCGTCTTGACCACCGATGTCATTACGGGTGCGACCCCTGCAGGATTTTTGTGCCACCACAGCAAGCGCAGCGACGAAAGCACCCTGCAAAAGCAGATCAACAATCTGAATAAAAACGGGCAAATCGATTACTGTCTTGGCTCGGTCTCTACCCTTGCCGACAACGCCCGCAATGCACTGAATCAACTTTCGGCAGATGGTAGCAGCTACTTTTTGATGATTGAGGAGGCACACATCGACAAGCGAGCCCACAACGCCAATATGCAGTCCATGCAGGATTGCGTGGTGCGTTATAACGAGTGCATCGCCTATGTCATTGCCTTTGTAATGCTGCACCCCTACACCGCCCTGATCATCACCGCCGACCACGAAACCGGCGGTCTGGAGCTGATCAACGGCGAATACGTGTTTACCAATCAACCAGACCCCACTGAGGAGTATTGGCAGCACACCGACGAAAAAGCCCCTGCCTTTGGCATTGGAGATGGCGTTGAGGAGCTGCTGAAATCCGACACCGTGATCGACAACACCGACATCGCCAAGTTTGTGGCCGCTATTTACGGCAACACCAAATTTGGTCAATAACATAGGAAAAAGGCGCACCGTGCGTGAAAATTCACATACGGTGCGCCTTTTTTGCCAAAACGCCTAAAGCAAAAGGGGCACGCAGGATAACCTGCGTGCCCTTCTGTACACAGAAATTAGATCTCTGCGAAGTACTTGATGGTGCGAACCATCTGAGAGGTGTAGCTGTTCTCGTTGTCGTACCAAGCAACGACCTGAACCTGGTAGGTGTCGTCGTCGATCTTAGCAACCATGGTCTGGGTAGCATCGAACAGAGAGCCGTAACGCATGCCGATGATATCGGAGGAAACGATCTCCTCGGTGTTGTAGCCATAGGACTCGGTAGCAGCAGCCTTCATAGCAGCGTTGATACCGTCAACGGTGATGTCCTTGCCCTTTACAACAGCAACCAGGATGGTGGTGGAGCCGGTGCAGGTGGGAACACGCTGAGCGGAGCCGATCAGCTTGCCGTTGAGCTCAGGGATTACCAGACCGATCGCCTTTGCAGCGCCGGTGGAGTTGGGAACGATGTTGCAGGCGCCTGCGCGTGCACGGCGAAGATCGCCTTTGCGCTGC
>JAFTSB010000051.1 GCA_017461945.1 Clostridia bacterium
GAGTACATCTGAATAAAGCGGCGGTAGCAGTCGTAAGCCCAGCGAGCGTTGCCGGACTTCTCAGCCATAACCTTTACAACGTCTTCGTTAAGACCAAGGTTCAGAATGGTGTCCATCATGCCGGGCATGGATGCACGAGCGCCGGAACGAACAGAAACCAGCAGGGGGTTCTCCTTGTCGCCGAACTTCTTGCCGGTAACAGCTTCCATCTTAACGATGTACTCGTTGATCTCGGCCTGGATGGTGGGGTTGATCTGCTTGCCGTCCTCATAATACTTGGTGCAGGCCTCGGTGCTGATGGTGAAGCCCTGGGGAACGGGGAGACCGATGTTGGTCATCTCGGCGAGGTTGGCGCCCTTGCCACCAAGGATCTCGCGCATGCTTGCATTGCCTTCAGTGAAAAGGTAGCAATACTTCTTTGCCATGTTGAAAATACCTCCGGTAATTTAATATTTTCGTGGATTTTGGATGACTGTGCGGGGCGATGTTTGGCAAAACACCGTGCACAACGGTGTTATTATACCATATAATAAAGAAAAGTACAAGACCTTAGACAAAAAAATAACAAAAAACGGAAAACTTTTTTTGAAATTACAAATCAAATTGACAAAAGGGCAAGGAATGGTGTATAATACTCACAAAAGAAACGATACCGTCGGCATGGGGAGGGGATCCCTGTGGCGGCGTTTATGTGCTTGTAAAGGAGCTTCTATGTCCAATATTTTTGATCTGTTTAAGAAAATCGAAAAAGGGAACGCCACCCCCACCGGCCCGGTGACCCATATCGTGGTGGGACTGGGAAATCCGGGCAGTGAATATGCCGCCACCCGTCACAATGCCGGCTTTCTGGCGGTGGATCGCTTTGCCGAGCGGCTGAACACGCGTGTGGATCGCGCACGCTTCCGCGCTATCACGGGCGAGGCTACCTGGGCGGGCAAGCATGTGCTTTTGATGAAGCCGCAAACATTTATGAATCTTTCCGGCGAGGCCGTGCGTGAGGCCGCTGCTTTTTATAAAATTCCTGCCGAAAACGTGATCGTTATTTCCGATGACGTCAATTTTGACGTGGGTCGCATCCGCATCCGCGCCAAAGGCAGCGATGGTGGTCATAATGGTATCAAAAATATCATTTATCAGCTGCAGTCCGATCAATTCCCCCGTGTCCGCTTGGGCGTGGGCGTCAAGCCCCATCCCGATTACGATCTGGCCGATTGGGTGCTGTCTCCCTTTTCCAAGGAGGATATGGCCACGCTGACCGCTTCCTTTGATCGCATTTTTGAAGGCATTGGTATGATCCTGCAGGGGGATGTGCCCGGGGCTATGCAGGCCTGCAACGGGAAGTGATGCTATGCTGATCTCCAACTGCTTGCGTGCCGATGCCGAGTACCGTCAGCTCTCGGCGGATCTGACCAAGGCCCTTGGTGACCGCTCGTTGCCCTTTGTGGCCTGCGGTCTTTGTGACGGTGCTGCCGACGGCTTGATGCTGGCCCTGCTTGAGGATACCAAGGCATCGCGCCGGGGCGCCGCACTTTGCATTTTGCCCGAAGAAAAGGAATGTACCCGTCTGCAAGGTTTTTTCGAGCAGGCGGGCCTTCGTGTTGCATTTTTTACAGCACGTGACCTTACTTTTTATAACATTACCGCTTCTCACGAATACGAGCATGACCGTTTGCGCGTGCTTTCCGGTCTTTCTCGCGGCGACTTTGACGTGGTGGTCACCACTCCCGATGCCGCCTTGGGATATACCGTATCCCGTCAGTGCTTGGAGGAGAACACCATGCGCTTGGACGGAGAAAGCATCATCGATATCGCAGCACTTGCCGACCGCTTGACCGCTGCGGGGTACACCCGCGTAGAACTGGTGGAGGGGGCAGGGCAATTTGCCGTGCGCGGCGGTATTGTAGACGTGTTTGCCCCCCACCTGCGGGCACTTTCTGCAGACAATCATATGATAACGGGTGCCGTCCCGTTGCGTATCGAGCTTTTTGGCGACGAGATTGACCGTATGGGCGTTTTTGATCCCGAAAGTCAACGCATCCACACGGTGGTTACCGACTGCGAAATTCCCCCTGCCCGTGAGGTGTTGGTCAATGCCGAGGTGCGCAGAGCGCTTCGCGATGCGGTGGCGGCCCAACTGGCGGCCTCTCGTGACGAGCGCGCCAAGGAGGAATTAAAGGGCGAGCTGGCACAACTGGATGGGGGCGGAGAGATCCGCTTCGCTGATAAATATCTGACCTTGATCGACCCTGCGCGAGAGTGCTTGCTCTCGTATTTTGCCCCCCGTTCGCTTGTTTTTGTGCGTGGCACCAATGGTGTTAAGGATCGTCTCAAGGCCTCGGAATGGCATTGGGAGCGTGCCGTAGAGGAGCTGCTGGAGGCCGGCACCATTGCAGGCCGCTATGCCGAATACGGCAAGCCTGCCTCGGCGTTGGAGCTGTTCTTGGGAGAGGGAACCACCTTGCACGTAGACTCCATTGCCGAGGGCATGACGGGAAAGCGTCTGGCAGGGCTTTATACCTTCCGTTCCCGTCACACGCCCTCCTATGGGGATCGGTTTGCCCTTTTGGAGGAGGATCTGGCCAATTATCGCGAGACCAAGTGGCGCGTGATCATAGCTGCCGAAAACGAGACCTCCGCCAAAAATACCGCAGGACTGTTGACCGAGCATGGCTATGCCGTGACCTTGCATCAAAAAGGCGAGGACGTCTTGCCGAAAAACGGTGAAATACTGGTGCAATGGAGCGAGCCTGTACGTGGCTTTGACCTCCCCTCTGCCCGTGTCACGGTGCTGTCACTTTCTGCCGATCAGCGGGTGGGATCGCTTTCGGGTGTGGGCAAGATGCGCCGCGCCAAAAAGAAGAAGGATGCCAAGGGCGCCATTTTGTCATATGCCGATCTGGAGCCCGGCGATCTTGTGGTCCATGAGGCGCACGGTATCGGCCGCTATGTGGGATTGGAAACTCTGACCATTGACGGTGTAACGCGGGACTATGTCAGCATTCAATACGCCGGATCGGATCAGCTCTTTTTACCCTGTGACCGTTTGGATGCCGTTTCCAAATACATCGGCGCCCATGCCGATGACGGCCTTGTTAAGCTGTCGCGCTTTGGGGGTGGCGAGTGGAAAAAGGCCAAGGCACGCGCCAAGGCGGCCGTGCAGGATATGGCCAAGGATCTGATCCGCCTTTACGCCGAGCGCGAGCGCAGGGCAGGCTATGCCTTTCCGCCCGATGACGATTATCAGCGTGATTTCGAGATTGCCTTTGAATATGATGAGACCGACGGTCAGATGTCCGCAGTAGAGGAGATCAAGCAGGACATGATGGCTGCCACACCCATGGATCGTTTGCTTTGCGGCGATGTGGGTTTTGGTAAGACCGAGGTGGCTTTGCGTGCCGCCTACAAGGCCATTTTGGCAGGCAAGCAGGTGGCTATTTTGGTGCCTACCACCATTCTTGCTATGCAGCATTTTCGCACCATTCAATCCCGTATGCGCGCCTTTGCTGTCCGGGCGGATATGCTGTCCCGCTTCCGCACACCTAAGGAGCAAAAGCAGTCCCTCGCGCGTCTGTCGCGGGGCGATACCGACATCATTGTTGGCACACACCGGCTGGTGTCGGCCGATGTCAAGTTCAAGGATCTCGGCCTTTTGATCGTGGATGAGGAGCAGCGCTTTGGCGTGGCACAAAAGGAAAAGATCAAGCAAATGGCAGGGAATGTGGACGTGCTGACCCTGACAGCGACCCCCATTCCTCGCACGCTGAACATGGCGATGAGCGGCATCCGTGACATCTCCATTTTGGATGAAGCTCCCGGAGACCGTCTGCCGGTACAGACCTACGTGCTGGAGGACGATGACCTCATCGTGGAGGAGGCCATCCGCCGCGAGCTTCGTCGCGGTGGGCAGGTGTTTTACTTGCACAATGCGGTGGAAAGCATTGATGCGGTGGCAGCCAAGCTGGCACGTGACATCCCCGAAGCGCGGATCACCGTGGCACACGGTCAAATGGATAAGGACACGCTGGAGCGCATCTGGAGTGATATGATTACGGGCGAGATCGATATTTTGGTCAGCACCACCATCATCGAAACCGGTGTGGATGTGCCCAATGCCAACACGTTGATTGTCGATAACGCACACCGTTTGGGGCTTTCTCAGTTGCATCAGCTTCGTGGCCGCGTGGGGCGTTCTCCCCGTCGTGCTTATGCATACTTTACTTATCCCCGTGGCCGTGCCTTGGGGGATGTGCAGCGCAAACGATTGGAGGCCATTCGCGAGTATGCCGAGTTTGGTGCCGGCTTCCGCATCGCGTTGCGGGATCTGGAGCTTCGCGGTGCCGGTAATTTGTTGGGCGCCGAGCAGCATGGCCACCTGGATGCCGTGGGCTACGACCTGTATATCAAGCTGCTTAACGAGGCAGTTTTGACCGAAAAAGGCGAAACGGTGCAGGAAAAAGTGGAATGTGTGGTGTCTCTTTCCTTTGACGCCAACCTGCCGGAGCGTTACGTGCGATCGGCTACCCAGCGTATGGCATTGTACAAGCGTATTTCGCTGATCAGCTCCCGATACGATCTGGAGGATATGACCGACGAGCTGTTGGATCGCTATGGCGATCTGCCCAAGGCGGCCTCCAATCTGCTGCGTATCGCTTTGATCCGTTCGCTGGCAGAACGGTGTGGTATTACTCAGATCCGCCAGGACGGTGCCGATGTGCACATCTGCTCCCCTCAATTGAATGTGGATCTTTGGATGGAGTTAGCCGCCCGCTTTCCGGGTAAGCTGCGGATGATGCTGTCAGCCAATCCTTATATCCGCTACCATATCGAAAAGAAGAGCGATGCGCTGGAGGGCCTGATCGAGCTGTTTCTTTCCTATAGCGAGACGGAAAAGGGTATGCTGAAAAAGCAGTAGACAAACGGCACAAGATATGATACAATGATAACAATACTTTGACAACTTTGAATTGTACTTTTAAATTGTGCACAAAAAAGGAGAACACTATGGTACTTGTTAAAGTTTATAGAGCAAAGTCTGCGGACGAGCATTTTCAATCCCTGATACGGGATGAGATGGAGGAAGCGGTAGAGAATCTGAAAACGTATGTGCACGAAAAATTAGAAAGAGAGTGCTTTATTACCACTGTACGCGAAGAAAAGGACACGGTGATGGATCGAAACGGCGATTTTGCCGAAATTTCATACACGGGTGAACTGACAGCTGAAGAAAAAGAGGAATTGATGGATCTGATACATCCGTTGTTCAGAGACGGCGAAGCTGTCGTCCAAGACACGGATAGCGGTTACCCGGTACATAGCTACTGCTCCGATTTAGAATATTCGGTAGAGGTCATGATGCTGTTCCGTCAGATCGCGGATGAAGACGTTTTTTACGTGTCATAATGGCAATAAGAACTGGAACCAAATGTTTGGAAGGAAAGACAAAATGAAGAAAAAAATAATACCCGTTGTGGCATTTTTGCTTGCGGCGTTGCTCTTGCTTTCGGGGTGTGCTTCCCATGGCAAAACGCTGATCGAGGCCGGCAACACCGAAATCTCGGTAAACGTATTTCAGTTGTACCTTTCCCGCATGAAGGGGAGCCTCAAAAGCGCCGGCAACGATGTTAACAATCAGGAGTTTTGGGATACCTACGTAGGGCTTGACAATCAGACTCAAAGCGATTATTACACCCATCAGGTGTTTGAAGGTCTGCGGCAGATTGCTGCGGCATTGGTTCTGTATGACGAGCTGGGGCTTGCCTTGGATCCTGCTGTCACCGAGGAGATCGACCTCTGGATCGAAACATTGATCGAGGAGGTGGGCGAAGGCTCCAAGAGCCAGCTTAATTCCGTTCTTTCTGCCTACGGCGCCAATATTACGGTGCTGCGGGATGCTGCCTTGATCGAGGCGAAGATCGCACAGCTTAAAACGCACCTTTACGGCGAGGATGGCAGCTTGATCTCGGATGTTGTAAAAGAGCAATTCTATCAGGATACCTATTATCGTGGCCAGCAAATGCTGATCGCCAACTACTATCACGATCACGCCAAGGATAAGGATGGTGCCACCATTTATTATCTCACCGATGGCGACGGCAACCTGACCGACCGCATTTCTTACGATAAAGAAAAAGGCACCGCCACCGAGGAATTGGACGAAAAAGGCGATACCGTATATCGAAAATTCGGTTCCGTGGCCTATGATACCAAAAACGGCACCGCTGCCGAGGAGCGCGACGAAAACGGCGACTTGATCTACTATAAGGATGGCAAGATCGCTTACGACGCCAAAAACGGCAAGGCTACCGAAGAAACCGATAAAAACGGCGATACCGTTTATCGCAAATGGGTAATTGCCTATGATAGCAAAAACGGTGCCGTAAAGTATTATTACGATGCCAAGGGCAACAATAAAATTGCCTATTATACCACCGAGGAAATGGCCAAGCGATTGCTGGCTGCCGAAAAGATCGCCGAGGAATGTAAGGGCAATGCGGCGCTGTTTGAGCAGTACATGGCAGAGTTCAGCGATAATATCGAATTCAACGAAAAGTATGCCCCCAACGGCATGTACTTTTCTGTGGGCACCTATACCACCGACGATGTCTTTTATACCTTCTCAACCGAACTGGCCAAGCTGGAGATCGGCGACCTGGCGATCCTCAAAGATTCCAATGCCGGCTATTATGTGATCATGCGTACCGAGCTGGATGCCGGCGCATGGCAGCAGGAGGCGAACGCCCGCTGGTTTGGCACGCTGACCGGTCTTGTTATGGAATATATGCTGCAGCAGCGCGCCGCAGAGTATCTGGATCGTGTTGTGGTGGATGAGGCACTAAAAGAAACCGTTGACATCACGATGGTGGATGCCAACAATTACTATTAAGTCGGTTTTTTGCACGTTCCTTCCCTATGCCGATTTGTATCAACAAAAGCCCCAATCAAAAATTTTTGATTGGGGCTTGACATTTTTTGCCGCTTGTATTATACTGATTATCGAAAACCGCATAGAAATCAGGGGTGCTGTTAAATGGATGCAGGTGAGCTACCTGCGCTGTGGGAACGGCTGAGATAAACCACCAATGGTTTGAACCCTTAACCTGATACGGATAATGCCGGCGTAGGGAGAGATCGAGGGAAATATCTTTACCGCACGGAGATTTTCGTGCGGTAAATTTTATTTTCAGGAGGTTTTATGAAAACAACGCAAAAAACCAAAGCCTTGGTTGAAAGCGCGCTGATGGTGGCGGTTGCCACCGCACTCAGCTTGCTGACCGTGGCGCAAATGCCGTACGGCGGCTCGGTTACGGTGGCTTCTATGTTGCCCATTGTGCTGATCGCCTACCGTCGTGGTCTTGGCTGGGGGCTTGGCTCCGGGGCTGTTTTTGCCGTGCTGCAACAGCTGTTGGGCCTTTCCAATCTCAGCTATTTTACTACTTGGCAATCCATTCTAGCCGTGATCCTGCTGGATTACCTCGTGGCCTTTACCGTGGCAGGGCTTGGAGGTGTGTTCCGCCGTGTGACCGAAAAGCAAAGCCTTGCACTGCTGTGGGGATCCTTGCTGGTGAGTGCGCTGCGCTACCTTTGCCACGTGATCTCCGGCGCCACAGTGTGGGCTGGCCTTTCGATTCCGACCGAGGCGGCTTTGTTGTATTCGCTGGGCTATAACGCCACCTATATGATCCCCGAGACTATCGTGCTGGCTGCTGCTGCGTGGTATCTGGGCACCGTCATCGACTTCAGACGGGAACAACCTGTTCGCATGATGAGCGAGCAAACCACCAAGCGTGGCTTTGGCCTGCTGGCAGCAGCCTTTGGATTGATCGCCGTTGTGATAGCGGTGGATGTGGCCTTGATCTTTCCCCATTTGCAAAATGCCGAAAGCGGCGAGTTTGATTTCTCCGGTCTTGCGGTCGAAAGCTTTGCCGACAGCTTCTGGCTCCCTGTGATCATTGTCACGGCGATTGCCGCTGTTGCCGTAACGGCTCTGCTCGTGATGCGGCGGCAGGCGCAAGAGGCTACTGAGACAGAAAATAGCAAAAATTAAGAAAACTCATTTTTAAAATTAGAAAATCACAAATAAAATATGGAATTTTAAAATGAAATTCTGGAATTTGCCAAAATCCCTCGTTGGCAAGTACCAAAAAGGCAGGCTTGCCCGGCAAGCCTGCCTTCCTTTTCTGTTTATGCCTTTCGCTCTGCCAGATAGCGCATAGGGGGAATGCCCAAGCTCTTTTTAAAGCAGCGGATCATATTGCAGCAATCGTTAAAGCCGCATTCCTTAGCCACCTCGGGCTCGCTCTTGCCCCGACGTAGCAACTCGGCTGCATGACGGATGCGCGTGTGGGTGACATAGTCATTTAAGGTCATACCGGTGTATTTCTTAAATGCGGTCATCAGGGTGGTGCGCCCCACGTTTAGCTGCCACGCAAGGTCAGCGGCTACAATGCGCTCGGCATAATGCTCGGCAATATAACGTAGCGCACCCGACACGTGGGCCGGGAGAGGAGTTGCCACACCGCTCTTTTTGGCAATGTCGGCTGCGATGGATAAAAAGTAAAGCAGGATCGGCTTTTTGCGCAGAGGGGACTCCTCGCGTTCCAGCCCCTCGATCAGAGCAAGCAGCCGGTCTGCCATGTCGTCGGTCAGCTTCAGGATGACACCGTTTTTGCCAAAGCTGGGCAGGATCTCCTGCAGGTCCTGGGCGTGATCGGCCAGAAAATCAGCAGAGAATAGCAGGTTGCGACGGCGATAGAGCATATCGGGCTGACAAACAATAAAATGTGGGGTCTCGGGGCGGAGTAGCAGTAGCTTGGCACCGCAGCCGCTCTCGGCGGTATCGGAGAGCAGGATCTTAACATTACCCGAAAGGATCAGACTCAGTTCATAATAATGGTGAATGTGATAATCGCTCATATGGGGCTCGTAGCCCTCGTAATAATCGGTCGTAACGTCGGTCCAATCACGACCAAACGTAAAATTTTCCAAGCGCGCAGGCATTGCATCGCCTCCCTTGGCCTTATTATAGCAAAGCGCGGAGTCGTTTTCAACCGAATTGTAAAAAAAACCGGGTTTTTAAAAAAATTTTTTCACAAAAACGAACGATTTGCAAATAAATGGAACGAAAAGATATTGCAAGATGCCAAGCTTTCTTTTATAATGGAGATAGTAACAAAGACAGGAGGCTGCTATGAGACTGTTTGACGAGCATATTGACAGAGAGGTCACTTCTCTGAATGGCATTTGGCACTTTTGCACCGATCCCCACGACGAGGGCAAAGAAAAGGACTATGCCACATCCTTGCCCGACCAAGCGACTGCTGTAACCGTCCCCGGGGTTTGGAACACCCAGCTGGGGCTTTTGCGATACGAGGGCGTGGCATGGTATGAAAAGCGCTTTTTCACAAAAGGTGGTACGCTGCGTTTTGTCTTTGGTGCCGTGATGACCGAGGCAGAGGTCTATCTTGACGGCAAACCTCTTGGCTCGCATTACGGCGGCTTTTGTCAGTTTGATTTGATCGCGCGCGAGGTCACGCCGGGCCATCACGTGTTGACGGTGCGTGTGGATAATCGCTTTGATGCCCATTCCATTCCGCAAAAAAAGGTGGACTGGTATCATTACGGTGGCATTACCCGTGATGTCAGCGTGGAACGGTTGGAGGGCATTTGCGCTCTTTATCAGCGCTTTGAATACACCTTATCCAAGGATTTGAAGCAGGCAACCGCACATATGGTGATCGAGCTGTACAACGCTGCGGATAAAAAAACGAAGTCACGTGTTCGTGTTTTGCTGTCAGAACGGGAGATTTTTGCGGAAAATATCAGTTTAAAGGCGGGGGAAAGCACGATGCTGACCACCCCCGATTTCACCGTGAATGAGGTGCATTTGTGGGATGTGAGCGATCCTCATTTGTATCGCGTTGCGGTGCTGACCGATACCGACGATCTGTATGACCGGGTTGGCCTGCGCCTTGTCGAAGCCAAGGAGGGCAAGATCTTTCTCAACCATCGCGAGATCGAGCTGCTTGGTATCAACCGTCACGAGGAGCATCCCGATTGGGGTATGGCCTTTCCATTAGGGCTGATGGGGCGCGACCTGGATATTGTCCGTGATATGGGCTGCAACACGCTGCGCGGCTCTCACTACCCGAACTCGCGCGTGTTTTTGGACATGCTGGACCAGCAGGGCATTCTGTTTTGGAGTGAGATCCCCATCTGGGGGTGCGGCTTTGCCCCCGAAACGTTGGCGGATCCCGTGGTGATCGCACGTGGTCTTGAAATGCACCGGGAAATGGTACACCATTATTACAATCACCCCGCCATTATTCTTTGGGGTATGCACAACGAGATCCGCACCGATCTGCCGGAATCGCTGGAAATGTCCAAGCAATATTACACGTATCTGAAGGAGCAGGGCGGCAACCGTTTGGTAACCTTTGCGGCCAACCGCTATCTGGATTGCATCTGCTTGGAATACTGTGATGTGATCAGCATCAATAAGTACACCGGCTGGTACGGATTGTGCGCCGACTATCATGCGGATTGGTTGGAGTTTTTGGAAAAGTTCCGCCAAAAGCGCGTTGAACTTGGCATGGAGCACAAGCCCGTGATCATGGGCGAGTTTGGTGCCGCCGGTATCTATGGTCATCACACCTTTGATAATGTCAAGGGAACCGAGGAATATCAGGCCGAGCTGATTGCAGATTGCTTGGAGACCTTTCATGCCGATCCCATGATAAAAGGCACATACGTATGGCAGTTTTCGGATATCCGCACCTGCCCCGAAATGGGCACAGACCGCGCCAGAGGCTATAACAATAAAGGCGTGATCAATGAATATCGCAAGCCCAAGGCTGCGTATTTTGCGGTGCGGAATGCCTATCGCAGATTTGCAAAGGAGAATGAAAAATGACACATATTCGAGATAGAAAAAAGCCCGAGCGTCCGATCCGCATCATTCAATTCGGTGGTGGTGTGTTTCTGCGTGGATTCTGGGATTGGATGATCCAGAAGATCAACGATGCAGGTGTATATAACGGTAACGTGGTGATCGTGCGCAGCAAGACCCGGGGGCAGGATCCTCTGGCGGCGCAAAATTACAATTATACGCAAGTGCTGCGTGACGGCGCACATCAGGAAAAAACCTGGATCAACGTGATAGCAGACTCGGTGCCGGCAGAGGAGCGATATGAGGAGTTTCTGGCCTTGGCCGACATCCCCACGGTGGAGATGGTGGTTTCCAATACCACCGAGGCCGGCTTGGTGTATGAAAAATGCTCTCGCACGGTGGGAAAATGCCCGGCCAGTTATCCGGCAAAGCTCACCGAGCTGTTGTACCGCCGGTATCAAAAAAACGGGAACGGTTTGCTGATTTTGCCACTTGAATTGATTGAAAATAACGGAAATACTCTGCGGAGTATCGTGCTGCAGCACGCAAAGGATTGGGGCTTGGAGCAGGACTTTGCCGATTGGGTAAACGAAAAATGCTCCTTCCGCAATACCTTGGTCGATCGCATTGTTTCCGGCTTGGTACCCGCTGGCGAGGTCGATCTGCCTTATGTGGACGATATGGTCAATACCGGCGAGTATTTCCATCTGCTGGTCATTGATGGTAAGGAGGACCCTCGCTTGCCTCTTGCCCGGGCAGGCATCAACGTGAAGTGGGTGGAGTCTGTTGCACCTTATCGCACCATCAAGGTGCGCATTCTCAATGGCGCACATACCTCTATGATCCCGTATGCCCGTTTGTTAGGGGTAGAAACGGTGGGAGAGTGCCTAAGGCATCCCGTGCTTCGCTCCCACTTGGAGGCGTGCTTGGAGGAAATTATTGCGTCGCTTTCCGTGGATAAGGATGAAGCGCGCGCCTATGCCAGAGAGGTGCTGGAGCGCTTCGCCAACCCCTTTATTCATCATCGTACGGCTGCCATTGCTCTGCATTCGGCCGATAAATTTGTGGTTCGTGTTCTGCCCTCTATCGAGGAATATCGCCAAAAGCTTGGAAAAAATCCGGACCGTTTGCTGTTTTCGCTGGCCATGCTACTGTTTTATTTGAAAACCGAGGGCGATGGCGATGCCTTGTGCCCGGAAGCACTGCAGGGCAAAACGGTGGCCGCACTTTTGGCAGACACTGCCCTGTGGGGGCGTGATCTGTCGCAATATGCGGGGGAGGTCGAGCGCTATGCGGATCCACGAGCTTGATACCGTAGAGGTTGGCATTGACGGCCAAAAAACAGCCATACGTACGATAAAAAAAGGGGAAAACGTGATCAAATACGGGTTTCCCATCGGTCACGCCACCCGGGATATTGCCCACGGCGAGCGGATCGACCCCGGCAATCTGAAAAGCAATCTATCCGGTCTTGGAGAGTGGCAATATCGCCCTGCTGAAGCCGTGACATTTTCACAAAAAGAAGGCACGTTCCGGGGCTTTTTGCGCCCCGATGGCCGTGCAGGCATCCGAAACGAGATCTGGATCATCCCCACGGTGGGCTGTGCCGCAGGTGTGGCCAGAAAGCTGGCAGAACGCGCAGGAGAGCCCGTTCGCGCGTTGTCGCATCCGTATGGTTGTTCTCAGCTGGGGGACGATCTGTTGACCACGCAGCAGGTGCTGTGCGGCCTATGCCATCATCCCAACGCGGGCGGCGTGCTGGTGCTTGGACTTGGATGTGAAAATAACGGCATTGACCGCATGAAGGAGGTCCTGGGAGCGTATGACCCCCTGCGCCTTCGCTTTTTGAACCTGCAGGACTGCGAGGATGAAATGACCGACGGCCTTGCTATTTTGCAGGAACTGAAGGAGATTCTTGCCGGCGATCAACGCACCGATGTGCCGATCTCCAAATTGGCCATCGGTGTAAAATGTGGCGGCAGCGATGGCTATAGCGGCATTACGGCGAACCCTTTGGTGGGGGCCGTTTCGGAACGATTTTTTGCATACGGTGCGCGTATTCTGATGACCGAGATCCCTGAGGTGTTCGGCGCGGAGGAGCTGTTGCTCTCTCGCGCCGCATCCAAAGAGGTCTTTGACAGCACCGCGGATGTGATACGCCGTTTCCGCGCTTATTTTATCGCACATGGGGAGGGGATTGCCGACAATCCCTCGCCGGGCAATATTGCCGGTGGCATTTCCACATTGGAGGAAAAGTCGCTTGGCTGTGTCCAAAAGGCCGGTCGCGTTCCTCTTTGCGGTGCTTTGGGTTATGGCGATACCGTACCGGAGAATGCCGGTTTGTACATGGTTGACGGGCCCGGAAACGATCAGGTGGCCATCACCAATCTGACCGCAGCAGGTGCCCATCTGATCCTGTTTACTACGGGACGCGGCACGCCTCTTTGCGCTCCCGTTCCGACTCTTAAGATCTCTACCAATTCCGTCCTTGCAAAAAAGAAAGCACATTGGATCGACTTTGATGCCGGCGCCATTGTGGAAGGGGCTTGTCGTGAATCCCTTTGCGCAGATTTGCTGCAGCTCTGCCTGACCGTGGCCGAGGGCAAGCCAAGCAAGGGTGAAGAAGGAAATTATGCCGATATCGCCATTTTCAAGGATGGCGTAACGCTGTAAAGGAGAATGGGATGAAAAGCTTTCTTGGTTATGCCGTCCAGCAGCCGCAGATTCTGACGCCGAATGATGGCTATCACTACTTTTTTGGATATTATGACCTGCCCGCCACCGACCTGCAGGGGCGACATTTGTGCCATCGGGTTTCGTTTATGGATCGCTTGCCGGAGCCGGAGGATGTGGCCGAGCTCGGTTGGGTAAAGGACGGGGTGTTCACCCCCTTTGCTACGACCACCGCCTGGAACTTTCAGCAAGGGGCTTTGCTGCAGTTCCATGGCCAAAAAAACGATACCGTATTGTATAATTCCGTACAAAATGGCAGATTTTGCACGGTGACGCAAGACCTCGCGACCGGCGAGAAGCGGTATACGGACCGTGCGGCTGCCGCTGTTTCCGAAGATGGAAAATGGGGGCTCGGCATCAACTTTGGCCGGATCTTTGCCTTTCGCCCCGGTTATGGCTACGCCGGCTTTGTGGATGAGAATGCCGATGTGAAAGCCCCCGGGGATGACGGCGTGTTTTTGATTGATATGGAAAGTGGCAGCTCCCGGTTGCTGGTCTCCTATGCAGAGTTGGCATCGCTTTCGGGCTTCGATCCTGCCAAAAAAATTCTGGTCAATCACATTAACTTTTCTCCCGATTGCGACCACTATGTGATGCTGCTCCGCGATTTTCCCTTGCCCGATCAAAAGGGGTGGAGTACAACCCTGGTGCTTGGAGATACGAAGGGAAATTGCCAGGCGGTATTGACCAACACCATGGTATCCCACTATCGTTGGGTGAACGAGCAGGATCTGGTGGCGTATTGCTGCATTGACGGACGACACAGTATGTACCTGATTCATATGAAAACGGGTGCGTATGAGGAGCTGCACACACCATATTTCTGCCGCAAGGGTATTGCCGATATCCATTGTAATGCAGTGCATAACGGCAAGTACATCATTGGCGACGGTTATCCTGTCGAGGGCTATCGGTATATGATTGCTTACAATCGCGAGACCGGGGCATCCAAAACGCTGTTTGGAGCCGCTACGGTCATACCACCCGTGATCGACATCCGCTGCGATCTGCACGCCAGATTTTCTGCCGACGGCAAGTGGATCACCTATGACACCACCGAGAATGGGAAACGGCAAATGGCAGCAATTTCAACAGACGTGTTGCAATTTTAATGACAAAAGGGCACAGGGCACAGGCTCTGCGCCCTTTTTTGATGTGCCTTGACATTTTTGCGTTCCTGTGATATGATAAAGAAAGAGTTTATAGAAAGGCAAAAAATATGAAGATCGGATTTATTTCTCTCGGCTGTCCCAAAAATCAGCTGGATACCGAGGTTATGCTCCATGAGCTTGTGGCCGCAGGCTATGAGATCACCCCGGATGAGACCGAGGCGGATATCGTGGTGGTCAATACCTGCGCCTTTATCGAAAGCGCAAAAAAAGAAGCCATCGATAATATTTTGGATGTTGCTTGGCTCAAAGAAAACCGCTCTTTGCGAGCCATTATCGTAACGGGCTGTCTTGCCGAGCGGTATCGCGAAGAAATTTTCAAAGAGCTCCCTGAGGTAGATGCATTGCTTGGCGTGGGTAGTATCCACAACATTGTTGCCGCCGTAGAGGATGTGCAAAAGCGTTGGGAGGATGCGACCCATCCCAAATATGCCTCCTTTGAGGATAAGAATACTGTGGCGCTTGGTGGTGACCGCGTGCTGACGACGCCCGAGTATTATAGCTATCTCAAGATCGGTGAGGGTTGCGACAACTGCTGTACCTATTGTGCCATCCCCGCCATCCGCGGCCGCTTCCGCAGTCGCCCTATGGAGGAGCTGATTGCCGAGGCAAAGGACCTGGACGCTCTTGGCGTTCAGGAGCTGAATATTGTAGCGCAGGATGTGACCCGCTACGGCCAGGATCTTTACGGCTCCTACAAGCTGCATGAGCTGTTGCACCGCATTACCGAGGAGACCAGCATCCCTTGGATTCGCTTGCTATATTGCTATCCCGACAAGGTCACCGATGAGCTGATCGCCGAGATCCGCGATAATGACCGCATCGTTAAATACATCGATATGCCCCTGCAGCACATTTCCGATCCCATTTTGAAGCGTATGAATCGCCACGGCGACAGCGCGATGATCCGCGATGTCATCGGCAAGCTGCGCCGCGAGATCCCGGGGCTGACATTGCGCACCACCTTTATCGTGGGCTTTCCCGGTGAGACCGAAGCCGATTTCGAGCAGCTTTGTGATTTTGTGGAGGAGACCCGCTTTGAGCATATGGGCGTATTTGCCTATTCGCCGGAGGAAGGAACCGCCGCCGCCAAAATGCCTGATCAGATCGATGAGCAAATCAAGCAGGATCGTGTAGACATCCTGATGAAGGCCCAGATGCAGATCAATGCCGAGCAAAACGAGGCCAAGGTCGGCACGACCGTGCGTGTGCTGGTAGAGGACTTTGATGCCGTAAGCGAGGCGCATTTCGGCCGCTCGGCGGCGGATGCCCCCGAAATTGACGGTAAGGTGTATTTCAAGGCCGCCCGCCGTGTGGCGCCCGGCAGTATGATCGATGTTAAGGTGCGCGAGGTGCTGGATTACGATCTGTACGGTCGCGGCATTCTCCCCAAGCATGGAAAGGAGAGTAACAATGAGTAAAATGAATCTCCCCAATAAGCTGACAATGTTCCGTCTTTGCATGGTGCCGGTGATGGTGATCTTTTTGCTGTTGCCCACATCGGTGATCCCGTGGCAGTGGGCATACGGCATTGGTCTCGTGGTCTTTGCGCTGACGTCTCTGACCGATATGCTGGACGGCAAGATCGCTCGCGCCAGAAACCTGATTACCAATTTTGGCAAGTTTATGGATCCCGTTGCCGATAAATTTATGGTGATCGGTACATTCCTTGCCATGCTGTTCCGTATGCTAAATCCTCATATTTACGGTGTTCCTTATCAAACCGTATTCGTGATTATCTATTTTGTTGCGGTGCTTTTGGTGATCTTCCGTGAGCTGGCCATCACCTCGCTTCGCTTGGTTCTGGTCAATGTCAGCGGTGAGGTTGTTGCAGCCAATATGCTGGGCAAGATCAAGACCGTTTGCCAGATCGTCAGCATCTGTTTTCTGTTTGTAGAGCCTCTTGTTGATGCCCTGATCTGCTACTGTGACCCCACCTTCTTTTTGGCTCACCTCTATCCCTGCTCCTATCTGTTTGTGGGCTTGATGCTGATCTTTACCCTGTGGTCCGGCATCAATTATATCAAGGGCGGATGGAAGCTGATTTCCACGGATTGGTAACAAAAACGGAACAACGTATTCAAAAAAGGCGTCAAATCCTGCGATTTGACGCCTTTTTTTGTTCTTCATCTGCATGAATGCGCTGTGGCAAGGCATCCATACAGTCGGTGTGCCGACAGCAACATCACTAAGTGAGATCGGCTGCTTTACGGCGCGATCCGACAGGCTCCGACGGGAAAGGGGAGAGGTGCCGACACAAGGTGACTGCTGTCGATCAGATTCGTCGCCGTTCTTGATATTCGACAGCGTTCACGGATAGACGCATTTTTTTGCAACGACGGCAAACGACGGGCAACGGGAAAAGACGCTGTGGTTCGCCGTCTTGCGCCCATGGCGTGTGAAAAATCTTGGAAAAAGCAGAGAAAAGTAACACTTTCGCAAAGCGATTCCATCACGCACGAAAAGGACAGGAATGCGACGTTAGCGCAAAAACGAAAGAGAAAATGTGAACATTTTGTTAAAAAGTGCATTTTTGGAGAATCTGGATGGGTGTAGAAAATTCACGAGCTTTTTTGTGCAGGATGCACATAGCACCAAAGGTGCCTTCTGCCAATTGTGACTGGAGGAAAACTAAGTATTTTTGCCCAGGCGGGTAAATCAAATTTACATTTTTCTTTGTCAAGAGGGAAGATGCACAAAAAGGTGACGAATTTTTTGAAAGTGGAGGGAAGCCGCCGATGTTTTTAGTATGCGATGGGTAAATGAAATTTACCTTTTGGGATTGCCGGGTGATCAAAAGTGAAAAAGCGCTGAAAATCGGTTTTTTCTCCAAAGGCTCTTGACAATTCGCTGACGCGATCCCACGCGCGCTTTGCGCCCTCGTGCGCATAATGCGCGAGAAAAATCAGCCTTGACTTTCGGGGGCTTGGCGTGGTAAAATGTTGCCATACGCAAGGCTGTGCCCCGGCACGGCCCGGTGTAGTCCGTCACTTGAGTATCAGATCAGCGAGCGGCAGTGTTTGTCGCCGTTCCTCTTATACGCGAGTGCGCGGGCGCACGTACTGTCGCGCGGCACGAGCGTCTGCCCGCCCGTGCCGCAGCAATACAAACGGTCGTGATCGGCAACGGTCACGGTCGGAACAGAGGAGGAAAAACATGAAGAAGACGAAGTTCCATCGGCTATTGGCGTTGGTCCTTGCCTTTTCGTTCCTCATCGGCGGCGCGTTGACCGTTAACGCTGCTACCGAGGGCATGGAGGGCTCTACGACCAACAAAACCTTGGCGGAAATCAAGGAACAGCTCAACGCCATTTCCTATGAGGAATACATGGCGAACTACGCGGAGGTACAGCGGGCTATTCAGTCCGTGATGATCCTCGGCACCGATTTTACGTCCTTTGAAAAGGGCGCGACCGGTGAAGAGGCCCGTGTGGTGACCGACGCTAACGGCGTCAGTGCTGTTTACACCCCCGGTACGGGTACCACCTCCTGGGAGGTTGAGATCCCCGAGACCGGTAAGTACAGCATCATCATCGAGTATTGGCCCGACGAGGCGAAGTCCGCCTCTATCGAGCGAATTCTCAAGATCAACGACAAGATCCCCTTTGCCGAGGCTCGTTACCTCACCCTTCCGAAGATTTGGAAGAACGCATACGTTTGCGCACAGGTGACCGATCCCAGCGGCAAGGTTTCGCTGCAGACCCTGTACGAGGAGGCTTTGGCTGCCGGCTTTGCGGCAGACAGCGTTCAGCTCGTCAATAACGCTAAGGGCGCTTATGTCGAGGTAAAGATTCCCGACGTGTGGACCCAGAGCATGACCGAGTATGTCAACAAGCGCACGGTTCGCTTCATGACCTCGGATATCGACAGCAACGAACTGCGCCCCACCATGCAGCAGGCTCCTGAATGGCGCACTTACGAGTTCCGCGATGCCGACGGCTTCTATGCGGAGTCCTTTGAGTTTGTCTTTGAGGCTGGCAAGCAGACCCTGTCTCTTGAGGCCGTCAACGAGCCCATGACCATCAAGACCATTACCTTGGTGCCTCACCAGGATATGATCAACTATGATGAGTATATCGGCCGCTATGAGGGCGTTGCCTCCGGCTCTGACAAGATCACCATTCAGGCCGAATACGTCGGCGCTACCTCCTCCCAGAACATTTATCCTGTGGAGGACCGTACCGATGCTGCGACCATGCCTGCCGACACTGACCGCGTTGTGCTGAACACCGTGGGCGGCGAAAAGTGGCAGACCGCAGGCCAGTGGGTTCGTTACAGCTTTACCGTCAACACCAGCGGTATGTACAATATCGCGGCTCGTTACCGCCAGAATGTGCTGGACGGTATGTATGTTTGCCGCGCACTGTATATCACCAGCCACGGTGCAGAGCAGGGCTCTCTTGGCTACTACGGCGGCAAGGTTCCTTTCGTCGAGGCCACGCAGCTCCGCTTCAACTACAACACCCAGTGGCAGTCCACTCTGCTCAATAACGGTACCACCACCGAGGCCGGTGAGCCCCTTGCTTACGAGTTCTACTTCGAGCAGGGCGTTGTGTATACCATTGAGATGGAGGTTACCCTCGGCTCTATGGGCGGTATCGTTCGTGAGGTGGATGCCATTCTGGATGCCGTCAATAACGACTACCTGGCTATCATGAAGCTGACCGGTGCTTCTCCTGACGAGTACCGTGATTACCAGTTCTTCACCGTTATGCCCGACACCATGATTGATATGCTGAACCAGTCCGAGGCACTGTACGATGTGGCCGCCCGTCTGGCAGCGATCACCGGTGAAAAGAGCTCTAACGTGGCTACTCTGGAAAAGGTTGCCTGGCTCCTTGACCGTATGGGTGGTAATGAGGACGAGGTTGCAAAGTATCTCGATCAGCTGAAGTCCTACATCGGTACCCTCGGTACCTGGCTCAGCGATGCCAAGACTCAGCCTCTGCAGCTGGACTACATCGTGATCCAGGGCGCGGATTGCAAGGAATTGCCTGTGGCTAAGGCCGGCTTCTTCGCTTCTATCGCACACGAGGTCAAGTCCTTCTTCATGTCCTTCTTCCGCAACTACGACCGTATGGGCGCTACCAGCGAGGATGTAGAGGGCGACGAGGTGGTTGATGTTTGGTTGGCTTATGGCCGTGACCAGGCACAGGTTATCCGTAACCTGATCAACAACGACTTTACCCCCCAGACCGGTATCACCGTCAACCTGAAGCTGGTTGCCGGCGGCACGCTTCTGCCTTCCGTTCTGGCAGGCATGGGCCCTGATGTTTATATCGGTATTGGTGATGATAGCGTTATCAACTATGCGATCCGTGGCGCTCTGGTGCCCGTTGAGCATATGGATGGCTTTGCTGATTTCGCCCTTGAATATATGGTAGACGAGCATTTCAATACGATCTACGATGAAAACGGCGACCCCATTAAGAACCCCAACAGCCAGTTTAACGAGGCAGCAATGCTGGTTCTTGGTATTGCAGATGCAGACGATGTCTTCCATTATTACGGATTGCCCGAGACCCAGAACTTCACCATGATGTTCATCCGTGATGACATCCTGGCAGACCTTGGCATCGAGATCCCCAGAACCTGGGATGACATTCTGGCAGCGATCCCCGTGTTGCAGGCAAACAACATGCAGATCGGTATGCACACCGACTACAAGATCTTCCTGTATCAGAACGGCGGTGAGCTGTTTGCCGACGACGGCATGCGCATCAATCTGGATTCCAACGTTGGTTTGGAGTCCTTCGAGACCATGTGTAACTTCTTCACCATGTACTCCTTCCCCTATAAATACGACTTTGCAAACCGCTTCCGTACCGGTGAGATGCCCATTGGATTTGCTTCTTACAACGGTACTTACAACCATCTGACGGTCTTTGCTACCGAGATCAAGGGTCTGTGGGAGTTCCTCCCCATGCCCGGTATCGAGCAGACCCGTGCAGACGGCTCCTCCTACATCAACAACGTGTCGGTATCCTCCGTTTCTGCAATCTGTATGATGGCAGGCGGCGGTCTGGAGCTGGAAAATGATACCCCCGAGGCCGATGCACGCCGTGCACGCGCTTGGGAGTTCATGAAGTGGCACGCAGGTGCCGACTGCCAGATCAAGTACTCCAACGAGATGGTGGCAATCATCGGTCCCTCTGCAAAGCATGCAACCGCTAACATTCAGGCACTGAGAGAGATGCCTTGGACCTCTGCTGAGTACGAGCAGCTCTCCTATCAGTTCAACAATCTCGCTTCCATTCCCAACTACCCCGGCAGCTATATCATCGGTCGTTATACCAGCTTCGCATTCCTCGCCGCATACGAGGATAACGCAGACCCGATCACCGAGTTGCAGAGTTACATCAGCACCATCAACAAGGAGATCACCCGTAAGCGTGAGGAGTTCGGACTTGAGACCCTTGAGCTTGGTCAGACTCTGACCGAAAAGCGTCTGCTGCAGGTAGAGCAGGCATACGAAAACGACACCGAGCGTATGGACGAGGGCAAGATCTCCGCTGCTGCCCAGGCTCTTGACGTGATGAAGAACGGCATCAAGGATGAGGATGCTGTAGCATTGCGCAAGGCTGCCGAGCTGTTTGCTGCGGTCGACGCAGAGGCCTTTAAGGCTACCATTACGGCACTCGGCAACGCGGCTACCGTGTTGGAACGCTGAGAAACGGTTACATTTTAGTTATTAAGGAGAGAAAAGCACATGTCAAAGAAAAAAGCGGTGATTCGCTCGGACATGACGCGGGCCCAATGGACTTGGAAAGAGATGAAGCGTAATAAGGTCGCTTACTTTATGGTGGCACCTTATATGATCATCTTCTCCCTGTTTACCATTGTACCGGTGCTGTTGTCTGTGGTGATCAGTTTTACAGACTTTAACCTTCTGGAACTGCCGAACTTCGTGTTCTTCGATAACTACATCCGGCTGTTCCTGGACGATGATATCTTTTTGATCGCATGTAAGAATACGCTGATCTTCGCCATTATCGTAGGCCCTGTGTCCTATATGATGTCTCTGATGGTCGCTTGGTTCATCAACGAGCTGCCTCCCAAGATCCGCGCTATCGTTACTCTGATCTTCTACGCTCCCTCTATTTCGGGTCAGGTATACCTGATCTGGGGTACTCTGTTCTCCGGTGACTCTTATGGCTGGGTCAACGGTATCCTGCTTAACCTCGGTGTGATCACCGAGGAAGTGCAGTGGTTCCAGGATGCTGACTACGTTATGCCCTTGTGTATCGTGGTGGCAATTTGGACCTCTCTTGGTACCTCCTTCCTGTCCTTTATCGCAGGTCTGCAGGGCATCGATCGTTCGATGTACGAGGCAGGCGCGGTTGACGGTGTTCGCAACCGTTGGCAGGAGCTGTGGTACATCACCTTGCCCTCTATGGGCCCGCAGCTGATGTTCGGTGCGGTTATGTCCATTACCTCCGCCTTCGGTTTCGGCGGCGTTGTAACGGCACTGTGCGGCTTCCCCTCTGTGGACTATGCAGCACACACCATCATGCACCATCTGGATGACTACGGCGGACAGCGTTTTGAGGTGGGTTACTCCTCCGCGATCGCAGTTGTACTGTTTGCCATCATGATCGGTGCCAATATGTTGGTTAAAAAAGTAATTTCGAAGGTGGGACGATAATATGGCAAAGAAACTTCGTACAAGAAAACATAAAGTCGTCCTGAACCGCTCTGCGGGAGGCGACGCGGGCATTACCTTTATGCTCACCATCCTGGGTGCCTTCATGTTCCTTCCTATGCTTTACGTTATCATGCAGTCTCTGAAGCCTTTGGACGAACTTTGGATGTTCCCGCCCCGCTTCTTCGTGCGTAACCCTACCATGAAGAACTATCGTGACCTGTTTACCCTGATGAATACCTCCTGGGTGCCGTTCTCCCGTTACATCTTTAACACGGTGTTTACCTCCGTGGTCGGTACCTTTGGCAATTTGTTCCTTTCCTCTCTGGCAGCATACGCCATGGCAAAGATCAAGTTCCCGGGCGGCAAGTTCATGTTTAAGACCGTTCGTACCTCTCTGATGTTCCACTCCACGGTTACCGGTATTACTTCCTTTATTATTATGAGTGCCTTGCACATGATCGACACCTACTGGGCGATCATCGTTCCCGCTTGGGCAACCTCCCTGGGCCTCTACTTGATGAAGCAGTTTATGGAAACCAACGTTTCCGATGCGGTTCTGGAGTCGGCACGTCTGGATGGCGCTTCCGAGCTTCGCACCTTCTGGACCATTGCAATGCCCATGGTTAAGCCCGCGTGGCTGACCCTGATCATTTACTCCTTCCAGGATCTGTGGAACAAGGGCTCCTCCATCTACATCCATTCCGAGCAGCTCAAATCCTTTAACTACGCCATCGGTCAGATCATGGCAGGTGGTATCAAGCGTGCCGGCGCACACGCAGCCTCTACGGTTATTATGATGCTGGTTCCGATTCTCGTATTCGTGATTTCCCAGTCCAACATCATCGAGACCATGGGCTCGTCCGGTATGAAAGACTAATTACAGGAGGGAATTACAGTGAAAAAGATTATATCTGTGCTTTGCGTGCTGTTTGCTCTCCTGGTGGTAGCTGCCATCCCGGTGAGTGCCGCAGGCGCTTATCAGACCTACACGTACTCCATTGACGGTCAAGCTCTGTATTCGCCCGATGCCTACACCGCCTCTAAGACCATCACCGCCGCTAATATGGGCCTTGACAAAAAGCTCAACGGCGCCAAGGATGTGATCACCGACGAGGCCGGAAACGTTTACATCGCCGATACCGAGAACAACCGCGTTGTCGTGTTGGACCGTTACTTCAACCTGCGCTTTGAGATCAATGAGTTCCGTAACGATCAGTTGATCATGGACCGTTTTTCCAAGCCTCAGGGTGTGTTTGTAACCGAAGATCGTTACGAAGAGGGTGAGCTGAAGTATCCTGGCAGAATTTATGTCTGCGATACCGAGGCAAGCCGTATCGTTACCTTTACTCACGAGGGTGAGTTTGCCTCTATTATCGAGGCTCCCGAATCCGAGCTGTTCGCCGACGATGCCATTTACTGGCCCGTTGCTGTGGCTGTGGATGCTTACGACCGTTTGTTTGTTGTTTCTACCGAGACCAATGAGGGTGTCATCGTTATGACCAACGAGGGCGAGTTTACCGGCTTTATCGGTGCACAGCAGTCCGTCACCTCTCTGTGGGATCAGATCTGGAAGCGCTTCCAGACCAAGGAACAGCGTGAAAAGTCCGAAACGGTTATCTCTTATCCTTATAACAACATCGCGATCAACGAGCGTGGCTTTATCTACGCTACCATTTACGCGGAGCAGCTGGTTACCCAAATGACCAGCGCCATCACCTCCAAGAGCGTGGCCGGCACTTACGCACCCTGTAAGCTGCTGAACCCTGCCGGTGATGAGATCATGAGACGTAATGGCTTCTGGCCCCCTGCAGGCGAGATCGACTACATCAACAAAGAGGTTTCCGCCTACAATGGCGTATCCCGTATAACCGACGTTGCCTGCGGCCCCGAGCAGACCTGGACCATTGTGGACTATAAGCGTAATAAGCTTTATACCTATGACTACGACGGTAACCTGCTGTTCGCCTTTGGTGACTCCGGCTCTCAGTTGGGTAATATGTCCAACATTCAGTCCATCGTCTATCAGGGCGATACACTGCTGGTGCTGTACGGTACGTCCATGACCCAGTCCATCACTGTGTTTGAGAGAACCGAGTATGGCGATGTGCTGATCAAGGCTCTCCACCATCAGAACACCCGTCAGTATGACCTTGCGATCGAGGACTGGAAAGAGATCTTGATGCGCAACTCCAACTACGATGCTGCGTATATCGGTATCGGTCAGGCGCTGTTCCGCAGCGGCGACTATGAGGAGGCGCTGGATTACTACAAGTCCGCATATGATACGGAAAACTATTCTGTAGCATATCAGGAAATGCGTAAGGAGTGGATGTCCCGCTTCTTCATTCTGATTCCGATCGTCATTATTATTATTTGCGTTCTGATCGGTAAGTTCCTGAAATACGCTGCCAAGGTCAATGCTGCTGCAGCCGTGTCCGGCAGAAAGGTGACCTTCAAGGAGGAAATCCTCTTTGTATTCCACCTGATGTTCCACCCCTTCGACGGTTTCTACGACCTCAAGCATGAAAAGCGTGGCTCGCCCCGTGTAGCCACCCTCTTTATGCTGCTGACCGTTATCTCGCTGTTCTATCGCAGCGTGGGCACTGGTTACGTGATGAATCCGCAGGGCGAGTATTCGACCATCTTTATGCAGCTGCTGATCGTGGCTGTTCCCGTTGCACTGTTCGTGATTGCAAACTGGTGTCTCACTACCCTGTTTGACGGTGAAGGCAGCTTGAAGGATATCTATGTGGCAGTGGGCTACTCCTTGCTTCCCATTTCGCTTACGATGATCCCCACGACCCTGTTCTCCAACGTGGTCGTTGCTTCCGAGACCGACCTTCTGACTCTGATCACCACGCTGGGCTTTATTTGGGCCGGCTTCCTGATCTTCTTTGGTATGATGGTCACTCACGACTATTCTATCGGCAAAAACCTGCTCATTACCGTTGTCACGATCGTTGGTATGGTATTCATTATGTTCCTGGGTATTCTGTTCACCTCTTTGGTGGTGGATATGATGACCTTTGTAACCGATATCGTATCCGAGATCAACTACCGATTGTAAGCACAGAAAGGAGATAAATATGAATAAAAAACTGCTGATGCGGTTGCTTTGCGCGCTCTTGTCTGTGCTGATGCTGGTGTGCATGATTCCTGCGATCACCGTGTCCGCCGCCGAGGACTCTGTGCCGGTGCTGGATACCAAGATCGACTACACCTCCGTCGACTATAAGAGTGCAGAGGAAAGACTTGCCGCTATGACCCAGTATTACAGCGACGACAACTTCTCGCTTTACTGCGACCAGCTCCTCGGCGTTGTGGGTTACCGCAATAACAAAACCGGCGAGATCCTCTTTACCAACCCCTGGAACATGACCGCAGAGAAGAGCTCTGTGGATAAGACGCGTGCCAAGCTCATGTCCCAGATCACGCTGTCCTATGTAAACAGCAAAAACGAGGCCAAGGACCTGACCAGCTACACCGATGCGGTGCTGAAGGGTCAGATCGCCGTTAAGACCATCAAGAACGGTTTGCGCGTTGAATATGTTATCGGCGAGCGCTCCGCACGTACTTTGGTCCCTCAGATGATCGAGGCCGGCGCCTTTGAAGAAAAGATTTTGAAGCCTCTGGGTGAAAATGCAGGCTTTAACTCCAGCGAATACAGAAAGCTGAAGGCCTACTTTAACGAAATGTTCTACGTGACCTACATGGCCGACGGCAGAACCGACTATGCAGAGGCAATCGCTACCGAGTATCCCATTACCAAGGAAAAGGGAATTGACATTTACGTGTTGCAGTACGATCTGGGCAACAAGGTTCTGCGTGAGTTGGAGTCCTGGATCATGGAATACTGCCCCGAATACACCTTTGAGGAAATGGATAACGACCACGCCTATGTGGAATTCGAGGAGGAGTCGGTTTCTCCCCCCGTGTTCAAAATGGCTTTGGAGTATACCGTTGATGCTAACGGTTTGTCTGTAACACTTCCCGCGAACGGCCTGCGTTATGACGAAACCGCTTACCGTGTCACCGATCTTTCCATTCTGCCTTATATGGGCGCTTGTAACTCTACCAATCAGGGCTACTCCTTTATTCCCGATGGTTCCGGTGCGATCTTTGATCTCAGCACCACCATCGTGGACTACAACTACCGTGTATACGGTGAGGACTACTCCTTGGATTTTAACGTGTCTGACGCACACAACCAGACCATTCGTATGCCTGTGTACGGACAGGTAGAAACCGAAGTCCTGGAGGATGGCACCACCGGCGCCAGCCGTGGCTATCTGGCTATCATTGAGTCCGGCGAGTCTTTGGCTTCGCTGCATATCAACCACCAGCCCGCCGTGTCTACCTTCTCCTCCATCATTCCTTCTTTCGTAACCCGTCAAGACGATAAGGCAAGCCAGTCCAGCTGGGATGTTTACGCTTGCCGCCGCTATGTAGACGACTACAAGATCCGCTACATTATGCTGTCTGACGATACCAAGGCCGCAGCTGCCGGCCTGACCAGCTACTACGAGTGCAGTTGGATGGGTATGGCTTGCGCTTATCGCGACTATCTCTCCAAAACCAACGAGGGCTATCAGCGTCTTACCGATGCCGATGTTAAGACTTCCTTGCCTCTGTATCTGGAAACCTTTGGTTGCATGGATTCCATTGAAAAGGTGATGTCCATGCCCGTTACCGTGTCGGTTCCTCTTACCACCTTCGAGGATGTCGCCGCTATGTACGATTACCTCGCCGGTGAGGGCGTGACCAACGTAAACTTCAAGCTGACCGGCTTTGCCAACGGTGGTATGTATTCCGAAATGCCCTATAAGCTCAAATGGGAGAAATCCGTGGGCGGCAAGGGTGGCTTTGAGGATCTGACCGCTTATGCGGCAGAGAAGGGCTTTAGCCTGTATCCCGATTTTGACTTTGTGTTCACCACCCAAGGCGATGGCGGCAGCAAGGTCAATATGAAGAAAAACGCTGCACGTACCATTGATAACCGTTACACCTCCAGACGTGTCTACTCTGCTACCAAGCAGTCTCTGGTTAGCTATTACCAGATGGTCATGTCTCCTGACACCTACAGCCACTTCTATGAGAAGCTGGGTAAGAAGTACGCCAAGTACGAGAATGCAACCGGCATTTCTTTGGAATCCTTCGGTAACGCCTTGAACTCTGACTACGATGAGAACAAGACCGTTCTGCGTGAGGAAGCAAAGGAATATGTCATCGAGGCTCTTGCTTATTTCAAGCAGAACTATGACATCATGCTGGATGGCGGCAATGCCTTTACTTGGGGCTATGCTGACCACATTCTGAACGTTCCGCTGGACTCCAGCCGTTACAACTATGAAAAGAGCGCTGTTCCTTTCATGGGCGTGGTTCTTCACGGTTACGTGGAATTCGCTGGTTCTCCCTTGAACATGGAGGGCAACTTGAGCTATGCAATGCTTAAGGCTATGGAAAACGGTGCCTCCATCTACTTTGTACTGTCCTATGCCAATACCGAGCTGCTGAAGGAGGATGTGCTCCTCTCCCAGAACTATTCGGTACGCTATGACATTTGGCAGAGCAGACTGGTTGACATCTACGAAGAGATCAACGCTGTTCTGGCTGATGTACAGACCAAGTTGATCATCGACCATAAGTTCCTGGAAGGCAACCGTGTTGCCGATCAGGATGAGCTGCTGCAGGATATTGCCGATGCTGCCGCCGATAAGGCTGCAGAGATCGAGGCACAGCTCAAGGCCGAGCACGATGCTGCCGTGGCAGCTATTCGTCAGGCTCGTATCGCAGCTACCACCGCTGCAGCTACCATCGATGCCTACATTGCCAACGATTTCGTTACTAAGCTGCAGGCACAGCGTGTTTCCAACACCACCGCAATCCAGCCTCTTGCCAACTACTGGAAGCTGCTGCTGGCTACTCCCGAGGGTGAAAGCTTTAACGAGGGCTATGTTACCAGCTTTAAGCTGAACTACAGATCCACTATTCAAAACTACATTGATAGCATGCGCGCCAACGTAGCCGATGCAGCCACTTTGCTGCAGGCTGCCAAGGATGCACACGCATACCTGATCTCCGTCGATGCCGATCAGATGCTGATTGATGAAGCCGCTGCCGGCGTTGTCGAAGCACAGACTGCTTACGATACGCTGATGGCACAGTACAATGGTAACGGTGCTACCTTCAATGTGGCTGACTTTGCCACGGAGGAGGAGTACATCGCATTCCTTAATGACTACATCCTCGGTTCTGTAACCGACCTGGATGGCGACGAGGATGTGGATGCCGACGATAAGGCGCTGTACAATCAGAAGTACGCCGCTTATGACGGCATCGGTGCTGAGGCTTTGTACGATGCTTACATTCAGTTGATGAAGGCACAGGGCCTGTATGATCTGACCACCGAGACCCCCGACGAGGAGCTTCCCGGCGAGGGTGAGGGTGAGGAGACTCCTGGTGAAGGCGAAGGCGAAGGCGACGAGACCCCCGGTGAGGGCGAAGGCACTCCCGGTGAGGGTGAAGGCGAAGGCGAGGGCACTCCCGAGGAGGATGCCACCGTTGTTCCCGATCCTCCCAAGTCCAAGTACGCTATCGACAACGACATCGTGCTGGTGACCTACGGTGAGGAAGGCGCCCCCTACAAGTCCATCATTCTCAACTTCAACGACTATGCCGTTCAGACCACCTACAATGGTGTTATCTACACCATCGAGGCCTATGGCTATGTAGTGATCTACTATTAAGAAAGGGAGGTAAATACTTATGACAAATCAAGTCAGCGGCACCGCCGCAGCGGCTAAGCAGCCCGCAAAGAGAAAAAAGATCGCCTCCCTTGACCGCCGCAAGGCGCGCTCCGGTTGGCTCTTTGTGCTCCCCTTTGTCATCGGTTTTGTAATGCTTTACATTCCGATTGTTTACGAATCGCTTTCCTACAGCTTCTTTAATGTTGATATTATTGACGGCTCCGTAGTAAAGACATTTGCCGGTTGGGAGCATTATTCCGACGCACTCTTTGGTGAGACCGATTTCGTGCAGACCCTGGTAACGGGTCTGCAGGAAATGGCCTTCGACATTCCCGCAATTCTGATCTTTTCCTTGTTCGTTGCCGTGATTCTGAATCAGAAGATGATCGGCCGTGCCGCATTCCGTGCTATCTTCTTCCTGCCTGTTGTGGTTTCTACCGGTTTGATGGAATCCATTATGACCGTGTCCTATGCCGAGGGTGGTGAGGGCATGGAGCTGGGCGGTGCAGAGACCGCTACGGATAAGGTTGCCTCCGCTCTTGCTCTTGAGGAGCTTTTGATGAGCGTGTTTGAGGGCCTTGGATTTGGTGTTGGTCTGGTAACCTACATTGTGGAGGCTGTTGGTAGCATCTCTACCATCATCAACCGTTCCGGTGTGCAGATCCTGATCTTCCTGGCCTCCCTTCAGTCCATCTCTCCCGCTATTTACGAGTCTTGTCAGATCGACGGTGCAACCTCTTGGGAAACCTTCTGGAAGATTACGTTCCCCATGGTCAGCCCTATGATTCTGGTAAACGGCGTGTACACCATCATCGACAGCTTTACAACCGATTCCAACTCGGTTATGAAGGTTATTGATGACACGTATGCTTCCGGTAAAATGGAGGTCAGTGCAGCCATGGGTTGGATGTACTTCCTCGTTGTTTTGCTGATCGTCGGTATTATCGCGGCCGTCTTCTCGGCTTACGTGTTCTACCAGCGTAGAGACTAAGAAAGGAGGGGAATAGTATGACTCAAAATATGGAAAACAAGCCTCAAGTCAAGCGCGAGACCAAAAACAAGATCCGCGTTGATTTCGAGCGCACCAGCTTGAAAGAGCGTTTGAAGGCCAAATACGGTTCCGCCTACTTCTTTAAGAACACGCTGTGGTACATTTTCCGCCTGCTGTTGCTTATTGGTATCGCCTTTGTGGTTCTGCAGCCCTTCTACACCATGTTGATCAACTCCTTCATGGCTCCTGAAGATTTTGTGGACGCAACCGTTGTTAAGGTGCCCAAGCACCTCTCCATGGGCATTTATAAGGCGATTATTACGGATCTTGGTTACTTTAAGATCTTTTTCTCCACCCTGGGCTTGTCTCTGCTGACCGCACTGCTGCAGACCTTTACTGCCTGCCTTGTTGGTTACGGTCTTGCCAAGTTCAAGTTCCGTGGTAACAAGATCGTGTTCTTTGCTGTGATTCTGACCCTGGTCATTCCTCACGGTACGCTGCAGTCCGCTATTTATCACCGCTTCTGCTACTTTGACTTCTTCGGTATTCTGAAGTTCTTGTCCGGTGGCACTCATACCGGTATTGAATGGCTGGACGGCATCCTTTCCAAGATTCACATCTTGAACCTGCCCAACGGTATCAATATGCTCAACACCATTATGCCTTTGGTTGTTCTTTCCATCTTTGGCTTGGCCTTTAAGAATGGTCTGTACATCTTCTTGCTCAGACAGTTCTTCCGCGGTGTGCCTGACGAGTTGGAAGAATCCGCATATTTGGACGGTGCCAATACCTTCCGTACGTTTATCCAGGTGATTTTGCCCTTGTCGGTGCCTATGATGATCACTGTGTTCCTGTTCGCATTCTGCTGGCAGTGGACCGACGACTTCTATATCCGACTGTTCTTCATCTCCCCGGATAAGCCTCCGCTGATGACCTACATTACCAAGACCATTCCGTTCCCGTCTCTGCAGGCGACCTACACGCAGGTCACTCACTCCAGCGGCTCTTACTCTCAGGCGATGCGTTTTGGTTGTGGCATGATGGCATGCACGCCCTTGATTATTTTGTACCTGTTCTGCCAGAGACATCTGGTGCAGGGTATCGAGCGTTCCGGTATCATCGGATAATTGCTCACCCGATAAGCGTCGCAATACCGCGTTGCGCCGCGTCTCCTCCCCTCGGCGTAGGAAACTACGCCGTCGGGGCAATCGCCTTGGTGCGCCTTGCCTTGCTCGCTTCTCGGGCGAGCAGGGGAGAAAACAAACAGGCCACGCCCACATGGGCGTGGCCTGTTTTACATATTTTTTAACACGCGCCAAAGCGCATCAATGTCCGCCAAAGTGTTATAGCGTCCAAAGCTGATGCGCACAGCGCCACCTTCGGGCGTACCGAGGGCGCGGTGTGCCATGGGAGCACAATGGAGGCCGCTTCGCACGCAAATACCGCAGGAGGACAGATAACGTCCCAGCTCTGTTGACAATACGTTGGGGGCATTAAACAACAGGACCGCACCTTCATACTCCGGGGCGTAGATCTGCATCCCCAACGAGGAAAGACGCTCTCTTGCTGCCAAAAACAGGCTGCGCTCCCGCGCGGCAATCTGCTCCATCATGCCGTTTCGCAAGGAACGAACGCCTTCCAACAGACCGACAATGGCAGGTGTCGGTAATGTTCCTGCTTCAAAACGCTCCGGCGGATCTGCCGGCATCTCGGTTGATAGCGAATCCACGCCGCTGCCACCCTCTAGTAATGGGTCAAGAGAAATGCGCTCTCCCAGCGCCAATACACCGCAGCCTTGGACGCCGTAAAGGGATTTGTGGGCAGGAATGGCCAGGGCATCCATGTGCATTTTTTTCATGTGGATGGGATAGACCCCTGCCGATTGTGCGCCGTCAACAATAAAGAAAATGCCTTTTTCGTGGCAAAGGGAACCAATGCTTGCGATCGGTAATACGGCCGAGCAAACATTAGAAGCATGGGTGCAGATCACGACCTTGGTAGCAGGCTTAAAGCGCTCGGCTATGCCTGCAATGATCTGCTCGCAAGTCAATCCCAGTACGGGAAACACATCAACGGTGACGGATTTTTCGGCCATCATACGGTGCAAAGGGCGCCTTACAGCGTTGTGCTCCAGCTCGGAGATCAACACGTGATCCCCATCCTTTAAAAGCCCCTTAATGGCAAAATTCAGCGCGTGAGTGGTGTTCAGCGTAAACAGGATGCGTTCTGGGGCAGAAAGCCCCAAAAAGGCGGCAAGCTCCTCACGGCAACTGTAGATCTGCTCTGCGGCAGCCAAAGCCATAGCGTGAGAGCCTCGCCCAGGGTTGCCGCAGTATTCTTGCATACAGCGCAGGACCTCGCTATATACGCGCCCGGGCTTTGGAAATGAGGTGGCGGCATTGTCCAGATAGATCACGGTAGTGATCCGTCCCGGTGAAGATATTGCGATACCGGGATGCGCGCCTCGCGCAGAGCTCCCCGAATCGCTTTTTCAAGGCCGGGAGCAAAAATAACGCCATATGCACACCCCCGCTTTGTGGCAGAGGGCTCAAGAGAAACGATCTCGCAGGCGATTCCTTTTGCCTCCAATGCGCGCTTTGCCTTGATCGCTCCTGTCATCGAGCCAATGGCCGCCACAACCATCTCTCCCCTTGGATTTTCGCGCATACGCACACCTCCTTTCGTTGTCAGTATATGTCGAAAAGAAGGTTGTGTTTCGAAATGTATGGCCAAAGCGTAAACTTCAACGAAAGAGGAGGGGGAAACCTTGACAAACACATTTTTCTTAGGTAAAATAAATAATGTATGCCCATACTGATGTTAGGAAAGGAGTGAAAGCATGGTCAAAATTTTGTTGGTAAAAATGCGTGAGGCGTTGGTGTCGGTCCTACCGGTCACCGCCATTGTGTTTTTGCTGAATCTGACCCCGTGGGTCAACTTTTCCACGACTGAGACTGTGACCTTCTTACTTTCCTCCATTTTTTTGGTGCTTGGCATTGGTTTGTTTAACCTGGGTGCTGATATTGCAATGACGCCTATGGGCGTTCACGTGGGCTCCGGCCTTTCCAAATCGGGTCGAATTGCCGTGCTACTGTCGGTTTGCTTTGGTCTTGGTGTGCTGATTACCGTGGCCGAGCCCGATCTCTCCGTGTTGGCTGCGCAGGTTTCGGATGTGATCCATCCCACCCAGCTGATTCTATTTGTGGGTGTGGGCGTGGGACTCTTTTTGCTGTTGGCAGTTTTAAAGATCGTTGCAAAGGTCTCACTCTCCCGTATGCTTTTGTTCTTCTATATGATGCTTTTCGCCTTGGCCGCCTTGCTTGCGGTGCAGGGAAAGGCAGAGCTTCTCCCGGTTTCCTTTGATTCGGGCGGTGTCACCACCGGTCCCATTACCGTTCCCTTTATCATGGCACTTGGCACCGGTATCGCAACCACGCTGGGTGGTAAGGATGCAGGGGAAAACAGCTTTGGTCTGGTGGCGCTTTGTTCGGTTGGCCCCATTTTGGCCGTGATGATGCTGGGCGCGTTTTCGGGCGGAGAGTTAAGTGCTTATGCCGTGCCGGATTATGCTGTTGAAAACCATCTTGGTGAGCAATTTGTACATACGGTTGTGGATATTATTGGCGAGGTTGCCTTGGCGCTTGGCTTAATCGTGGCGTTTTTCTTTGTGCTGCAATGGATCTGCCTGCGCCTGCCGCGTCGTAAGCTGCTGCGTATGGCAGTGGGTATTGTTTACACCTTCTTTGGCCTTGTCATCTTCTTGTCTGCCGTGACGATCGGCTTTATGCCCATTGGCTTTAAGCTGGGGCAACAAATGGCTGCCGTACATCCGGGTGTTTTGGTCGGCTTCGGATTTATACTGGGCCTTGTGGTGGTTTTGGCCGAGCCTGCCGTTCACGTGCTGAACAAGCAAGTGGAGGAGATCACCAGCGGCACCGTCAGCAAGCGTGCCATGATGCTGGCGCTGTCCATTGGCGTGGGCGTTTCCATCGGCCTTTCTATGATCCGTATTATCTTCGATTTCAGTATTCTGTATTATCTCATTCCCGGCTATTTGGTGTCGCTGGGTCTTTCCTTTTTCGTGCCCCGCATTTATACGGCGATCGCCTTTGATTCGGGCGGTGTTGCCAGCGGCCCTTTGACCTCGGGCTTTATTCTCCCCCTTGCCGTGGGTGCTTGTGCGGCCATTCAGCCCGACCGTATTCTGTCAGATGCTTTTGGTATTGTGGCTATGGTTGCTATGACTCCTCTGATTACCATTCAGATTATGGGCTTCAGAGCGATCGTGGCACGTAAGGTGCGCGACAATATTATGATGAAAAATATTTTGGGTGCGGACGATGAGCAGATCATCGACTTTATGTGAGGTGTGCCATGCCTGAAGAAAAGAAACAAAAAACGGTCACCCGTTATAAAAAAATGCGTAAAAAACCGGAGTCTCAAGCTCCGAAAACGCAGGAAACCGGGCATATGCAAGCTCCTCGTGCCCTAAAGCTGCTGATCACTGTGGTCAACCGCGAAAAGGTGGAGTTTTATACCGACCTACTGCAATCCTTTGAGGTCAATATGCAGTTTTCCGCCTCTGCCAGAGGCACCGCCAGCTCCGAGATTTTAAACCTGATGGGCTTGGAGGAAAGTGCAAAAAGCGTGATCTTCAGCATCATCCGCGAGGATAAGGCAGCCGAGGCCTTGCGTGTGCTGGAGGAAAAATTCGTCACCATCAAGCGTGGCAAGGGCATCGCTTATACGGTGCCGTTATCCGGCATGATCGGCGTTTCGCTGTATCAATTTTTCTGTAACAACCGCCGTGCGGTCAACACCAACAGCAAGGAGGCTCAATGACATGGCATTTGAATATGAAATGATCGTTTGTATCGTCAATACCGGCTTTAGCGATGCCGTCATGGATGCCGCCCGTCAGTACGGCGCACGTGGCGGCACGGTGTTGCACGCACGTGGTACGGCCAATCCCGAATCTGAAAACTTTTTCAAAATCACCATTCAGCCCGAAAAAGAAGTGGTGCTGATTCTGGTTCCCACCGCTATCAAGGATGACATTCTGCACGCTTTGTATAAGGATGTCGGCTTGAATTCCCCCGGGCAGGGCATTGCATTTACGCTCCCCGTGGATGCTGCCGTGGGACTCCCCAAGGCCTCTGACGAGGGCAAAAAATAAGCCATAAAACAAAAATCCCGCACACGGTGCGGGATTTTTGTTTTATTAGGATAGTTTTTCATCTTTGGCAAGGTGATTGCGTAACACCAGGTTGATATATTGCGATACAGATCGCTCATCTTCTTCTGCACGCATTTTGATTTCAGCAAGCACATCTTCATCTAATGTAATACTGATGCTTCGCTTTAAAGGCTTCATAATAAACTCCTTTAATCTTTATGAATACATTATACTATAAAGCAAGATACAATATTGACATACACGATAAAATCGTGTAAAATAGTGTAAAACACTATTTGGGGGTTGATGATGAGTCTTTACGATCAAATGATATTAAATATTGCCAGAAAATCTATGGAGGAATGTGATTACCATGCCTTAGGCATTCTTATGAACGAATTTGCTTATGGCGAATGCTATAATATGCTAAAGCACATACATAACATTATTCGGGATGAATCGCTGACCGATGCAGATTGCTATGCCAGGATTGAAGCGATTATTAAAGTGTTTGAAAAACAGGATTTTAGTGTGGGCAATCGACACCGCCTTATGAAGCATATGGATCTGGAATGGACAAATGCCGAGGCAAAGGATTTGGGGTGGGAGGAATAAGAAAATCCTGCACACGGTGCGGGATTTTTCACCTTTTTTGAAAAGGAATGCGTGTTATGGTAACGGTCATTTACTCCAAGGGGCAAAAGCAAACGCCTTCGTCGTCGGCTCACAAGTGGCCGTCGTTCGTGCGGCGTTTGCCGCACCCATGCGTGTGCCCTTTCAGCATCGCAAAAGGCCGAGCTGCCTATTGGGCACAAGCCGGTCGTTTTAGGTACGGGTCACCAACGGAAAAAAGAGGCTGCACAACTGTGCAGCCTCTTTTTTTCCGTTGGTGAAGCCGTCATTTTGATATCCGAACTATTTTCAATAGAGTCGAGCTCTTCGCCCGTGGGCACGGCAAGAGGCTCGTCCTTAAATGTAAAGGTAATAATAAGTTTGTCATCGTAAAGCAGGATGGATTTGACCAGACCGTCGATCAGGCGCTCGCGGTTCTTTGTAATGCTGATGTCCAGGTTGCTGAAACGCTCCAATATGAACAGAATATGCTCCTTTGTGAGTGTGGGGCGCTTGACTTTCTCCTCCAAAATGCTATGCTTGATGCGCTCCTCCTCGGCTTCCAGTTCCTCCAAACGGGACTTGGTGGAGCGTGTGATGACGCCCATTTCAATGGCCTTCATCACATTGTCGAGGGATTTTTGCACTTCCTTCAACTGCGCTTCCAGTGCAGGAATCAAGGTGTTATCTTCCTGTATTAACTCCATAATGCTGTCTGCGATTTTATTGAGCGTTTCGGTATCCTTCAGAATGCGCATCACGCGCTCGATCACCAGATCCTCGATCCACTCCTTGCGCACCGCTTTCTTGTCGCATTGATGCTTTTTCGCCGACGCGCATTTATAATAGCGGTAGATCGTGCCGTTCTTTTTCTGTGCACTGTCACCCACCATCATCGTTTTGCATTTCCCGCAAAACAGTTTGGTAGTAAGGATATAACGTTCGGGGGCTTTACCCTTGGCAGAGGCACGCTTGTTGGATTCCATCCGCTTGGATACTCGCTCAAATACGTCGGGTGAAATCATAGCGGGGACGCCGTTCGGCACGACCACGTCACTGAAATGGTACTCGCCAATGTAAATACGGTTTTGCAGCATACGGTTCATGCTGCTTTTGGTGAACGGCTTGCCCTTGGAATAGCGCACGCCACGCCCGTTGAAATCGTTGATAATATTCGTAATGGATTCGCCGGCGGCATAGCGGTTGAAAATATCTATCACAATGGGCGCAACGGCAGGGTCGATCTGATAATTTTTCTCTGCATCGATTACGTATCCGTATGGCACTACGCTACCGTTATATTTGCACTTCAAAGCGTTTTCGGTCATACCGCGGGTGATCTTTTCCGCAAGGTCGGCAGAATAGTATTCCGCAAGACCCTCTAAAAGAGATTCCAAAAGTATTCCTTCCGCTCCTTCGGAGATCGCTTCGGTAGCGGATACCACACGAACGCCATTCTTTTTTAGCATAGCTTTATAGATGGCAGAGTCGTGACGGTTACGCGAAAAACGGTCAAGCTTCCAAACGATGATCAGATCAAAGCCGCGCTTGGCGCTGTCCTTGATCATACGCTGGAATTCGGGGCGCTCATCGCTTTTGGCGGAGAACGCGCGATCGATATAATGCCCCACGATCCGCAAGCCGTTCTTTTCGGCAAAGGCAGTGTTTTCGCGGATCTGCCCCTCTATGGATTCCTCACGCTGATTGTCGGAGGAATAGCGCGCATAGATGACGGCGCGCAGACCGTCTGAAATGCCATCGGAGTGCTTTTTCGCATCACGTTCCATCGTTTTCCTCCATCATTTGCAGCATAAGTGCCTTGATTTTGGCACTCGCCTCGGACTTGGGATCAAAGCACATCGCCACGAAATCTGCCATTTCACGGCGGCGCTCTTCTGTGATTTTGAGTGCCTTCGGCTCGTATTTATAGAGCTTGCCTTGTGGCTTGTCCGTGCGTCCAAAAATATAATCCATGGACACGTCAAAGTAATCGGCATACCAAAGTAACGCCTCTGCCGAGGGCGTGTAGGTGCCGTTTTCATAACGATAAATACTGGTCTGCGGACAGCCGATCATATCCGCTACCTTCTGTTGCGAGAGCTTCATGCCCTCTCGCAACGCTTTCAATCTTTCACCAAGTATCCGCATAGCATACCTCCGTCGATAATGCTATTATAGCATAACGTCGACCGTGTGTCAAGTCACATATGGATCTTGCTTTTTACCTCGCCATTGCCTCCGCTAATAATTTGTAACAAAGCGAACAATTCCTTTATGGGAAAAATATAAATCGTATTTATTTATCGAATTGTATTGATAAATTTCCTATAATGTGGTATAATAAAGACAGTAAATCAAGGAGGCATCGTATGAAATACTTATCTGTTGCCGAATTTGCCGCCAAATGGGGGCTGACCGACCGCAGTGTGCGCAAATACTGCGCCGACGGCAAAATTGCCGGGGCGTTTCTCACGGGCAAGACGTGGAATATTCCCGAGGATGCGCAAAAGCCCTCACGTAAACCGCGAGAAAGCAAAAAGCCGAAGACATTACTTGCCATTCTGCGCGATCAGAAGGATTCCCGTTTGTCAGGCGGTATTTATCACCGCGTGCAGATCGACCTGACCTATAACTCCAACCACATCGAGGGCAGCCGCCTCACCCACGATCAGACACGCTACATTTTTGAAACCAACACCATTGGCTTCACCGATGGCAGCGTGAACGTGGACGATATCGTGGAGACCACCAATCATTTCCGTTGTATCGACTCCATCATAGACAACGCAACACACGCCCTCTCGGAAAAATATATCAAGGAGCTGCATCTGCTCCTCAAAAGCGGCACCAGCGACAGCCGCAAGAGCTGGTTTGCGGTGGGTGATTACAAAAAGCTCCCCAACGAGGTCGGCAACCGTGAAACTGTTGCGCCAGAGGCTGTCCACAACGAGATCAGCGAACTGATCGCCGAGTATAACGCCCTTGAGAATGTCACCTTTGAAGATATTATCGCCTTCCACGTGCGCTTCGAGCGCATTCACCCGTTCCAGGACGGCAACGGCAGAATCGGCCGCCTCATTATGTTCAAGGAGTGCCTCAAGTATAACATCGTTCCCTTCATTATTGACGAGAGCCACAAAATGTTCTACTACCGCGGCCTCTCCGAATGGGACTACGAGCGCGGCTACCTCCTCGACACTTGCCTCTCCGCGCAGGATAAGTTTAAGAGGGTGTTGGAGTATTTTAGGGTTGAGATGTAAAAAAGGAGAATAACAATGCGAGTATTTTTGTCATATTCTTGGGATAGCGATGCACATAGAGAATGGGTTGTAAAAATTGCCAACACTTTAAGAAATCCTTACGGCTTTGATGCACGATGTGATGGCACGCGAACTATCGATAATTTGAATCGTATGATGGTAGAAGAGATTCGTGATAGCGATAAAATTATCGTTGTTGCCACTCGCCAGTATGCAGAGAAAGCCGATGGTATTAAAGGTGGTGTAGGCACAGAGACACAATTGCTCTTTAACTATTTTGTCAAAAACCCAAGCAAAATCGTGGTAATTAAAAAAGAGGATACAGAACTTCCCTTTTATTTGAATGGATTCCAGTACATTGATTTTACACAGGGCGACTTTGTAGAGAATATTGAGCAACTTGTTTTGAAACTTCAAGATAGTCCTCAATATGAGCCAGCACCTATAGCTCAAAATCCCAAAAAAGTCACTAGTAAACGTGTTGATGTGGATGATGACTTGATCCCGAATCTAAAACGTTATACACGCGAGGACAAGCAACTGTTTTTAGAGCAACAGTTAGAGCAAGCACATGAACGAATTATGGATTTGCTTCAAAGAACCAAGGATCAATATCCCGATTTTTCATTTTCGCACAAAGAAATTGACGAGAGCGTTTCTGCCGGAAGATACTGGCTTCTTGACGGTCAAATGATAGAAAAGAAAACACAGTATAAGGGACATATGTATCAAATCAGTTTCCAGGGTGAGTTAGACGGATATCGCCTTTGGGTTCCCAATGGTGAGGATACTATGGGTATATACGGGTCTTCTGATTTGGGAAGATATAGCCGACCTGGATATAATTCCTATCACCTGTGGATTGGTCCAGATCAAAGCGAAAAGGTATTGGCATTGAATGCAACAATGGGGGTGTATGGCGAAAAGATTTCCAACGGCAAGGAATTGGGTGAATTTGTATTTAAACAAATGACATGGAGGTTAAGATGAAAACATTTCTGACAATTAATGATCTTCAAGAAAATCGTTTTCACGTGGAAGGTATCGCGAATGTACTTCGTCCTTTTGGGATAGATTTGGCAAAGCAAGATCATTTAACTTATGTAGCAGTCGACGAGGATAATGATAAAGCGTTTTATACAGTGTTGATTGATGACAAGCGAGATTTTTGTGTTCTCCAATTCGAAAAAGCTTTGAGAGAGTATTGGGATGTATCTAACCTAGGATTTGATATCAGTATTTATCCTAAATCAACCATAGAAATGATAGCATATCGAGAAAACAAAATTTTTGATGACTTTCAAACAAAGTACAGTGTTTTAATATCAATAAAGACAAAAAGCCAAAACCATATTGAAATCGCTGAAACAGTTTTAAAGGAAACTGTGAGTACTTTGCTAAAGAAATTTATAAAAGAACTGAGAAATGATAGTATAGAAGAGATAAACCAAATTTGAATGTGCGCAGAAAGCACAATGCATATTAACAATTTCTTTTCTGGACTTTCCCTGCAACTTGTGGTATAGTGTGTGCTACCAACCATAGGAGGTAGCAAAAATGGTAAAAATCACAGTAAAAGAACTATACTACGGAGAGCGCTACGGCGTGATGGGCGAGGTGTTCAAGGCGATGCTGTTGGCATCCGACAACACGGTGGACGAGCAAACACGCTTGGAGCTAGAAATCGTCCGTCAGACGCTGATCGCAGCAGAAAAAATGAAACAAAACGGCGACTGCATTGCCGAGAGAGATCTCGGTAGCGCGGCCGCCGTTTTTGCATCGGGAGGTGAGGGGAATGGCTAACATCTTGGAGGAGCTTTGGCACGGAAATGTTGTGCCTTACGGTAGCGTGCGGCACACGCCCGAGATGACGCAGTTGATGGGCTACATCGCTCGGCACCACGAAAAGCTAACGGCAAATCTAACAGGTGAATTAAAGGAAACCTTTGAGAAATTAGACGACTGCTGGAACGAATACGCCGAGCTATGCGATAAGGAAGTCTTTATACACGCCTTCCGCCTCGGTATGCAAATCGCCATAGCGGCAATGACGGAGAGGGACGAGTGATCGTCCCTCTTGCCTTTTATCAACGCCCTTTTTGTGGCATAATAGTCAAAAAAGGAGGTTCACATGAAAACAAGAGAACTACTGACCGAATGGTTGGAGGATTACGAAAAAGAGCGTGTAAAAGCGCGAACGTACAGCAGGTACGAGGGGCTGATCACCCTGCACATTTTGCCCGAGCTGGGTGATATTGAGGTAGGGTTGCTTGGCAAGCGAGAGATACAGGATTTTCTCACCCGCAAACGGCGGGGAGGCAATATCCGAAACGGGGAACAGCTGTCTGCTACTAGTACTAACCTCATGCTAACGGTGCTCAATCTTGCCTTTGAATATGGATGCGATATGGAACTAATTGATCGTAATCCGTGCGAGCGATTGCGGCGAGTGCCGGAGGATGCCAAAAAGGTGGAAGCGTTTACTAAGGAGGAGCAGCGCAAGCTGGAGCGCGTGATCGCCGCAGAAGAAGATCCAAGGCATGTAGGTATCCTATTATGCCTCTATACGGGGCTCAGAATCGGTGAATTGCTGGGGCTTACGTGGGAGGATGTGGATCTTGTCCGCGGCATCATTCACATTGACAAAACGGTATACCGCGAACGGGATGAAAGTGGGCAATGGAAGATGTGCGTGGACACCCCGAAAACGCGCTCCTCTACACGGGTGATCCCACTGCCCACGTATATCACCAAAATGCTGAAAAGTGCCAAAACGGGTGCAAAAAGTGCCTATGTGGTGGAAAATAAAAAGGGCGAGCGCATGGCAATACGCTCGTACCAATATATCTTTGAAAAGCTGACCGAGCGTGCCGGCATCCGCCGCCTGAATTTTCACGCTCTGAGGCACACCTTCGCCACCCGCGCACTGGAATGCGGTATGGACATCAAGACACTTTCCGAGATCATGGGACATCAAAATGCATCCATCACTCTCAATCGCTACGCCCACAGTATGATGGAGACAAAAATAAAAATGATGCAGAAATTGCCGAAAATTTTTTAGGCAAAAACTGCATTGAAGGTTATCATCGGAACATACTAATAGGTTAATTACATATAATTATACCATTATCTCGCGCGTTTTTCAACAGTTAAGGTAAAATATCATTACGAAACGAGGCATATATCC